>PMJO01000236.1 GCA_003158455.1 Myxococcales bacterium
CTTCACCACCAAGGAGAAAGGCAAGGGAACCGGCCTGGGGCTTTCCACCGTGTACGGCATCGTCAAGCAGAGCGGCGGCAACATCTGGGTGTACAGTGAGCCGGGCCAGGGAACCACGTTCAAAATCTATCTGCCGCGGGATCTTTCGGCTAGCACGACGGCGACCGGCAGCAGACTGCCGGCGGTCCTGGACCGGCCGACGGGAACCGAAACCGTGCTCCTGGTTGAAGATGAGGAAGCCGTGCGCGACATTGCCCAACGGATTCTCCGCGAAGCCGGCTACACTGTGCTTGCCGCCGCGAGCCCGGACGAGGCGCTGTTGGCCTGCAAGACCCACTTGGGCAAGATCCACCTGCTGCTCACCGACGTCGTGCTGCCGCAGATGAGCGGCAAGTTGCTGGCCGACCGCCTGGCCATGGCCCGTCCGGGGATAAAGGTGCTCTATATGTCGGGCTACGCCGACGACGCTATCCTTCACCACGGCACCCTTGCACCGGGAACCCACTTCATTGGCAAGCCGTTCAGTGCGGCGGATCTTGCGAGAAAGATCCGCGAGGTGCTGGACAGTGGCGTCGCCAGCCCGGCTGACAGACACGCGCAGCCGGTCGAGGCCGACGCCGAGACGAAGGAGCAACCACTGGATAGGGATGCTCTGCGCGCGCTGCCTCAGGAAGTTGTGACCAATCTGCGCCGGGCAGTGATCGCTGCGCGCTACGACGAGATTGTCGAGATAGTCGAAACCCTTCGGATCACGGATCCGAACCTAGCCTCTGGGCTTCGTCGGATGGCGGACGCCTTCGACTACGATGGTCTGCGGGGTTTGCTAAGCCCATTCAGAAGCTAGCGTTTCACCAAGGAAGTGGGCAAGGGCAGTGGGCAGGGCCTGGCCATAGCCCGCTCCATCGTGGTGAACAAGCATAGCGGCTCTTTGATCTTCGAGAGCGAGGCAGGCAAAGGGACGACTTTCACCATCCGGCTGCCGATTGCTGATAACCCGGTCGGGTGGCTGCATGTTTCGACCCGACTGGACCAAAGCCGCCTCACGCCTGAGCGCCGATGGAAGGTACCGAGATGCCGGTCCTGAGCAGGTTCGCGAATTGCTCCAGGGGCACCGGCCGGCTGAGATAGTACCCTTGAGCCTCGTCACAATCGTGGCTCCGAAGAAATGTCGCCTGCTCCAAAGTCTCCACGCCCTCCGCAATGACCCGCAACTTCAGACTCCGGGCCATGCTGATCACAGCCGTCACAATGCACCCATCGTCACCAGGTGTGTTGATCTGACCGACGAAGGACTGATCGATCTTGAGCGCGTCTACCGAGAACTTCCGCAGATAGCTCAGACTGGAATAGCCCGTGCCGAAGTCATCGATTGCCACCTCCACCCCTCTTTCCCTCAAAGTCTGGAGGATGGATGCCGCGGACTCGGAATGCTTCATGAGGAGACGCTCGGTCAGCTCCAACTGCAGAAGTCTCGGATCCAAGCCGGTTTCGTCGAGGATTGCGAACAAGCCTTCCAGAAAGTGCGGCTCCAAAAACTCCTTCGTGGAGACGTTCACGGCCATGGTTGCCATCGGCAAGCCGGCATCCACCCAGGCTTGGGCTTGCCCACAAGCTTGACGAAGCACCCAGTTGCCGATCGGCAGGATGAGGCCACAGTCCTCCGCGATGGGAATGAACAGCGCCGGAGAGACCGCGCCCAGGGTGGGATGCGTCCAGCGTAGCAACGCCTCCGCGCCGGTGATCGCTCCGGTCTTGAAGCTGACCTTGGGTTGGTAGTGCAGCGCGAATTCGTTTCGTTCCAAGGCGCGCCGCAGGCCTTGCTCGATGGATTGCCGTTCGACCGCCCGAACGTTCATCGCGGGCTTGAAATACTGATAGTTCTGGCGACCGTTCTCCTTTGCCTGATACATCGCAGTGTCCGCGTTCTTGATGAGCGTTTCCGTGTCCAGTCCGTCGTCGGGATAGATGCTCACGCCGATACTCGCCGTAACGCGAAGGTCGTGCTGACCGATGGAATGAGGCTCCGCCACCGCCCGCAGCATCCTTTGCGCTGCGATGGCGGCATCCTCCGGGTGTTGCATTTCAGAAAGCAGCACGATGAATTCATCGCCTCCCTGCCGGCTGACCGTGTCCGAAGCGCGCGCGCAGTCCACCAAGCGTCTTGCGACGGATTGGAGAAGTCTGTCACCGACAGAATGGCCCAGGGAATCGTTGATGTGTTTGAAGCCATCCAAGTCCAAAAACATCACCGCCGCCTGTTTCGCATGACGCCGGGCCAAGACGATCGCTTGGGTGCACCGGTCGTTCAGGAGCATTCGATTGGGCAACCCGGTCAGAAAATCATGCTCAGCCGAATGGCTCATCTGTAGCGACGTGGCTCGGGCAGCGCTGACGTCGCGACACACGAAGACCGCTCCCGTTGGCTTCCCCTGACGGTCGTGAATTGTGGCGATCGAGCCTTCGATGGGTATTTCAACCCCGTCGCGCCGGACCAGGATACAGTTCAAAGGCAGCTGCAGGGTCCGGTTCTGTCCGAGGGCTATTCCCGTCGGAACCGGGATGGTTTCGCAGCTCGTGGCGTCCACGATACGGAACACTTCGGTCACGCGCCGGCCTTCCGCTTCTTGCCTCAGCCAGCCGGTCATCTTCTCTGTCACGACATTGAGGAAGGTAATATTTCCCGAGACGTCCGTACAAATGACAGCATCGCCGATGCAGTTGAGCGTAGCTTGAGCCCGTTCCTTTTCCGCGAGCACCGCATCTTCTGTGATTTGGCGCTCGACGGCATAGCGCAGAACCCGTAGCAGCCCGCACGCCTCGACTTGGCCCTTGACCAGATAGTCCTGCGCACCTTCCTGCAAAGCCTGGACGGCCAGCGACTCGTCGTCGAGAGACGTGAGCACCACCAGCGGAACCTGGGGCGCGGCGGCGCGAGCCCGTCGAACCGCTTCCAGCCCTTCCGCGTCGGGCAGGCCCAGGTCGAGCAAGACGACGTCAACCGCATGCTCCCCAAGATACTTCTCGGCCTCGCTCATGCAGCTGGTCTGCGCCAACTCCATTCTGCGCGAGCCCGGCGGGATGAGCATCTCGCGGAGCAAGCGGGCGTCTCCGGGGTTGTCTTCAACCAGGAGAAGCGCTTGGGTTGATCTCTTGCCCATGCTTGCTCATCCGGGTTGGCTCGGAGGTGGCAACGTCACTTCGCTCAGCCAGAAGTGATTGATGCCTGCCACTAGACGCTCGAACGCGTCCAGCTGTACCGGCTTGGTAAGGTAGCAATTCGCATGAAGTTGATAGCTTTTCACAATGTCCGCTTTCGCGTCGGACGTGGTCAGAATGATGGTCGGTATCGTATTCAGGCTTTCATCCCCCTTGATTTGGGCCAGAACCTCGTGGCCATCCATCCTGGGGAGGTTCAGGTCCAGCAAGATGAGATCCGGGCGAGGGGCGCATACTTGGGCATCCTCGTGTCTCAGAAACGCCATGGCCTCCACACCGTCGGTGGCCACGTGCAAGTGGATGGATCTCTTGCCCCTACACAGGGATTCCCGCGTCAGCCGGACATCGCCTGGAATGTCTTCGACCAAGAGGATCTCCAAGGGAATAGCCTCTCCTTCGATTGTCTTCACGATATTTGCCTGCCTGCTTCCAAGGTAAAGCGAAAGGTGGAACCCTGCCCAAGTTGTGACTCGATCGAGATGTTACCGCCGTGTCCTTCGACGATCCTCTTGCAAATGGCCAACCCTATGCCGGTACCGGAGTACTCTTCCCGTTTGTGCAAGCGCTGAAACATGCCGAATATCCTCGTGAAGTACTTCGACTCGATCCCCATCCCGTTGTCTTTCACCGAGAAACTCCATTTCGTCTCACCGTTCTCGCCGCCACACTTGGTGGACGAAATGTGTATTTGGGGAACTCCAGGATTTCGGTACTTGATGGCGTTTCCAATGAGGTTCTGAAACAGCTGAACCAACTGCCCCGCGTCCGCCAGGACCGTGGGCAAGGGATCGTGTGTCACCAGCGTTCCACTTTCTTCAATCGCGCTACGTAGATTTGCTGTCGCCTGCTCCAGTGCTTCTTCGCTGGAAATGTCCGTGAGGCCATTTCCTTTCGTCCCAACGCGCGAATAGACCAGGAGATCCCGAATCAGCCTCTGCATGCGTTTGGCCCCATCCACCGCGAACGAAATGAACTCGTCGGCATCGGAATCGAGCTTTCCTTTGTAACGTTCTGCCAAGAGCTGGGTGTAGCTGGACACCATCCGGAGCGGCTCCTGCAAATCGTGAGCAGCAAGGTAGGCATATTGCCCCAACTCCTCGTTCGAGCGGCTGAGCTCCTCTACCGTGTGCAGGAGTAACAGCTCGGCCTTCTTGCGCACGCTGATGTCGCGGATGGCCGCCGTCACCAGGACGCCGTCGGGGCTCTCCAGCGGGCTCAGCATGATCTCCACCGGGAACTCGCTTCCATCCTTGCGTCGCCCGGCAAGCTCGATTCCTGTGCCGATATGCTGCACCAGAGCCTCGGCCGCGGTTCGGATTCCGTCCGCGATCAACCGTTCCGCGAAGCCAGTCGGGATGATGTTCGTTACCTGCTGCCCGATCAGCTCATCGCGCTGATATCCGAATGTTCTCTCCGCTCGAAGGTTCAGAAGGACGATCTGCCCGGCCTGATTCACCACCACCATCGCATCGGGAGCCGCCTCCAGGAGCCCTCGGTACTTCGCCTCGGACTCCTTGCTCTCGCTGAGATCGTGGGAGAACTCGAAGAACCCCCGCAGATTTCCGGCTGGGTCGCGCAACGCCGTGACAGTGAAACGGGACAAGAACCGTGAGCCGTCCTTCCGCACGCGCATGCCTTGTTCCACATGACGGCCTTGTGCGGCGGCCAACCGGAGTATTTCCGCCGGCCTGCCCTGCCCGACAGCCTCGCGCGGAAAGAAGCAGGAAAAGTTCCGGCCGATGATTTCATCGGCGCTATAGCCTTTGATTCGTTCGGCGCCGGCATTCCAGCTAACGACGTACCCATCCGGGTCCAACATGAAGATCGCGTGGTCCTGAATTTCGTCGAGGAGCATTTGATACAACTCCTCGCATTCTCGGAGAGCGCCCCCCGCGAGCCGGCTGCCTTCCATCGGCGCCACGGGCGTTCCCGCCTTGCCATTGCGAATCGTCGTTGTCACCGGGATGCCCTACGGGCTCTTCAGCGGCTCAGGCTGATCTCGACCGGGAGATCGGTTCCGTACCAATGCACTCCGGTTGGTGTGGACGGTAACGGGGTGATTGAAGTCGAGGATGTACAGGGTGCCGAGGGAAGGCGCCGCCATCGGCTCGGAACGCTGTCGCGCCTTGGCCGCATCGTTGGCCTCGGCTAGCGTCTGTCCCACCCGGCTCTCTGTTCTCACCAAGGTCCAATCGGCCCTTTTCAGCAGGTTCTTGAGCTGTGTCCGGCGTTTCGCCCGACTTTGACGGACGCCAGTTTGCGAAATCGCATAGATCTCCAGTGATCACGCGTTGTTCGGCCCTGTGACGCGACGATCGGCGTGTTACTGGGCATCAGAATTGGCGATATCACTGTCCAGCACTTCGCGGACCTTTCTCGCGAGATCCGCCGCGTTGAACGGTTTGGCGATGAAATGGGTTCCTGGATCAAGTGTACCGTGGTGAACGATGGCGTCGTCGGTGTAGCCGGACATGTAGAGCACCTTGATCCCCGGACGGGCCACCACCAAGGTCTCGGCTAGTACCCTCCCGCCCATCTGCGGCATCACGACATCGGTCAGCAGCAGGTGGATCTTGCCCTGGCGCGCTTTGCAGGCCATCAGCGCGTCGTCCGGACTCGCGGCGGTCAGCACGGCGTACCCGGCCTCGCGCAGAATCCGTTTGGCAATGTTGCGTATGGCTTCTTCATCCTCAACCACGAGAATGGTCTCAGTTCCGGTTGGCGGGGTCTGGACTGCCGCGAGTCTGGTGGCAGTCACCGTCATCTTGGCCGAGATCTCCCGCGGCAGATAGATCTTGAACGTGGT
>PMJO01000034.1 GCA_003158455.1 Myxococcales bacterium
CCTACTGCGCAACTTCGGCTAGCCATACGGGACACATCGGCAGAACGGGCTGCAGCTTGACCTGTCCTGGTTTCCCCCAACTCCCAGCACCTACTTCCGTGGAGACTACTCCAATGCCCGGTCGATATGCTTCAGGGCATCGGGACGCAGGCCGAAGTTGGTCCGAACCAGCCTGATGTCGACCACGGTCTTCACCGAAAGCGGCAGCTCCACCGGATGGCGTTCTACCTGCCAGTCGTCGTCCGACAGGTCGAACAGGAGATTCGCAGCTTGCAAGCCCAGAGCCTCATGATCAGGCACAACCGCCAGTGCTCCCAGGGGGAAGTTCGACTCGACTAGATTGGGCACGCCCACAATGAGCGGGAGTTTGGCGTCGTTCAGTTCCGTGCGCCACGCTTCGTCGACAAACTCCGCGTTGCGCACAAGACCATTGTCATTGAGCATCCAGAAGGCGTCGACTTTGCTGCTCTGAGCGAGATTGTGAAGAGCTTCGCGCAGCCCAGCCGCTGTCACATCATTGGGCACGGAGACGGAGATGAGATCGACATGTTCCTTGGCCGCGAGGGCCGTCTGGTGTTCTACGAACTTTCGGAATGCCGGGCGATAGATCACCCCCACGCGGTTGATCGGGGCACTGATCACAGATCGGAGGTTGACGAAGGCGGTGACGCCGGGAACCTCATATGCGATGCCGGTTGCGCGTCGAAGTCGGGCCTGCACTTCTTCCACGAAAGAGGCCATCAAGAGGACCGCGGGGGGCATGGGAGCGGTCGGATTGGCAGCCTGGTACTGACGATACAGGTTTATGGTCGCGTTGTTCATCAGAACCGCGCACACCGGGGCCACGGTTTGGATGGCCGAGGCGAGGTCTGCAGCCGTGGTTTCCGGGCCGACGGTGAGCGTATGGATATTGAAGCTCTTTTGTACCTCCCATACCAGGCTCTTGCGAACTTCAACGAAATTCGGTGAGTTCGGCATGGCAATGAGGAGAGTAGGCGCGCCACTTCGTACAGGCGGATCGGTGATGGGAGGCAAGCCCAGCGCGGGCGCGCCGTATTCAGTGCCGGTTGTGGCGCAGCCTGCGAGGAACAGGAGCACGGTCGTTGACAGCGAGGCCATTCTCCGATTGGGGGTGCTGCCGGCAGTCATTGCACGCTCCATGCGTCGATGCCCAAGAGGCGCTTCGTGGGTGCATCGAGTTGTTGAAAAGATCTGATGACAACGTCGCGGACCACCGGATTCAACACCGCGACCGCAGGCAGGCCCACGAGGCCCCCCGGCAGTTCCTTGGTCTTGATGACAAGGCGGGTCCGTTCCACCAGCCGGCCCAGCATGGAACTGGGAAGAACGATTCCATCGGCCGCGGAGAACTCGAGAAGGGGCAAAAGGTCCTCGATCTTTGCCACCCGCTTGATCTTGACATCCGTCGCCTTGAGCAGACCGTTGAGGAAGCTCTGAGTTCCATCGCGGCCGAGTAGATCGACCACACCGATGGTCTTTCCCGCCAACGAGCCCTCCAATGGCTGGTTGACCGAAGCAAGCAGATAGGGTTCGGCACTCTTTCCGCCACGGTACCCTTGCAGGGATGCCGTTTTGCCGCGTTGCTGCAAGACCGGCCCGATGCTCAGCACCGCATCGGGATGGCCATTGGTCAATCCTTCCTCGAAGTCCCGAAAACGCCCGAACACGGTGATATCTAGTCCGGGCAAATGCTGTTGCAGTGTCTTCTCGACGACGCTCGACTTGGCATCGAGCTGGAGAAGAACATGCACCATCGGCTTGGCGTTTTGGGCCATCGCCCGTCGCAGAGGCTGATAGGGGCGCACGAGGCCCAGGCCCACCACAAGCCATGCGATGACCTGCAGCGCATGTCGGCGTGGGTTGCAAAAGCGGATCATGTCTACGCGGCGACCTCTACCGCCTCGACGCCGAAGCGCGGTCCCACCGCGGGCAGCGGAAAGATGAAGCGGAAACAGGTGCCTTGGTGGGCCTTGGTGATGACCGCGATCTGGCCGCCCAAGTCGTCCACCTGCTGGCGGATCGCGGAAAGGCCAACCCCGCGTCCGGAGACGGTGGTGACCTGGCCCTTGGTGCTGAGTCCCGGGGCAAACATCGCGCGAAGCAAATCCTCCTCGGTGGCGGCGGGCAAGCCCAGCTTGACCGCGGCACCCTTCACACCCTCCCAATTGATGCCACGACCGTAGTCCTCAATCTCAACCACCAGCCTGCGGCCGCTGACCGCGGTGGAGAAACGCAGCTTGGGCCGTCCAGGCTTGCTCGCTCTTTCGCGTTCAGAAGGCGTCTCCAGGCCGTGATCGACGGCATTGCGCACAACGTGAACCAGATCGGTCCAGAAGCCGGACCAAGCCTTGGGCGCCAACCGCACCCCGTGAGGTTGGATCTCGACCTCGATCTCGCCTTTGCCCAGTCGACTGGCCAGCGCCACGGCGTAGCGGCCTAGGCGTTTGAGCGGCAGCTCGGAGGCCTCCAGCCACCAGGAGGCCAAACGATCCAAGACATGCGAAGTGGGCGCGCCGGCGCGGATTTCTTCCTCGAGTTTCTCAATATCCTTGGTGCTGACCTCAAGCACGTCGCGTCCCTTGTCGCCCAGAAATGACTTCAAGGCTTCGTTCAACGTGTGCCAACGCTGTTCGAGCGGTACCAGCACCTCGGCTGGCAGCGGCTCCCGCCTCTCGGCCAGTTCGTCCTCGGCCTGGTGGCATAGGCTGGCGACGATGGAGAATCCCATCAGCCCGGCGTTGCCCTTCAAGGTATGCAGGATCCGTTTCTGGGTCGGCAGGTCGGCGCTCGGGACGCGCTTGAGCAGCTGGTTTGCCTCGTCGATGAACGACAGGAACCCAGTGCGGTCCTTGGTGAACGCTTCGAACATCGCGAGGATCTCCTTGCGTTCGGCTTCCTGGCGGGCGTGCAGCAGTTCCGCCGTCACATCGTTGATAACGATGAGCAGGCCATCGAATTGATCGCCCTTCAAGATCGCGACGTAGGAACAACGGAACTCGCGGCCGTCATGGCGCAGGCGGGCCGGCATCTGTTCAATACACA
>PMJO01000313.1 GCA_003158455.1 Myxococcales bacterium
GTACTGCTGCGCTTTCTGCATGATCTCGTTGACCTGGATGCGGGCGGTCTTGACCTGGCCTTTCTTGAAATAGTTGAAGGCGCCCACACCCACGGCCCCCATGATGAGGGCGATGAGCGCGAACACGATCATGATCTCCATGAGGGTCATGCCCGAGTCGCGGGAACGTCTGCGCGCCGGGGACGCGTGCCCGGCAACTGCTGCTTCCGTCTGATCTTCGCGTGTGTCTTTCATGCCTCTCTCCTTCTGGTGGAAACCTCAGTCATTGAACCATCTGGCCCATATCCATGATGGGGACCAAGATCGAAAAGATGATGAACCCGACGCCCACCGCCATCATGAGGATCATGATCGGAGCCAGCAGCGAGGTCATCCGAGTCACCTCCATCTCCACGTCGCGCTCGTAGGCGCCGGCCACGTTCTCCAACATGGCCTCCAGTTGCCCGGAGCGTTCGCCCACCGCCACCATGTGGCACATCATCGAGGGGAACTGGCCCGACTTCTTCAGCGTGGCTGCGATCGATTCGCCCTCGCGGATGGCTACGCGCGCGTCTTCGATGACCTTTTCTAGCACCGTGTTGTTGAGCACTCGCTTGACGATGTCCAGCGCGGTCAGCACCGGCACGCCGGAGGACAACATGGTGGCCAGGGTGCGCGCAAAGCGGGCCACCGCCAGCAGCCGAATAAGGCGCCCGACAATGATGACGCGCAACTTCACCCGGTCCATCAAGGCGCGGCCCTTGGGCTTGCGCGCCCAGCGCCGCAGCAAGAGGACCGTGCCGATCAACAACGGCAGCACCAGCCACCAGTAGCCTCCTGCGATGGCTGCCACGGCGATGAGGAACTGCGTGTTCCAGGGCAGGGCTTTGCCCGCATCGGCGAAGATGCCGGCAATGGGCGGCACCACCACCACCATGAGCACGGTCATGACGCCAGTGCCGACCACGGCCATCAGGATGGGATAGGCCATGGCGCTGGACACCTTGGAGCGCAGCTCATTCTGCGCGTCGAGGAAGTCGGCCATGCGTGCNNGCGCTGCCCTCGTTCACCTTCTGCCGGATGCCGGCCAGGATCATCTGCAGCTTGCGATGATCCGACTGTTCGGCCAGCGCCCCGAGGGCCTCGGCCAAAGGAATCCCCGCGTGAATCAAGGTCGCGAGCTGGCGGGTGAAGATTGCCACATCCTGTGCGCGCACGCGCTCGAACCAGCGTTTGATGTCGACCTCGCGCCGCAGACCCTTGCTCCCGCTGGCGGAGGCGGCCACCGCTTGCTTGCTCTGCTGGCCCGCCACCACCTCATGCAACTCGGTGATGAAGACGCTTTCCTTGCGCAGGATCTGGCGCAGCGACTTGGGGCCGTCCGCCTCGCGGTTGCCGGCGGCCGGCTTGCCGGAGGCGCTGATGCCTTTCCATGCGTAAAGCGACACGTTGGCTCTCCCTGGTTCTAGGTCTCGTCCCCGGTGGTGATCATGAGCACTTCGGCGGGGCTGGTCATGCCGGCCAACACCTTCTGCGCGCCGTCCTCGCGCAAAGTGCGCATGCCGCCGCCCTCGATGGCCGCGCGCTTGATGGTGCCCGCGTCGGCGTTCTTGATGGCGAGCTGGCGGGTTTGCTCATCCACCATCAGCAGCTCATAGATCGCGGTGCGGCCCTTGTAGCCGGCATTTAGGCAACTCGCACAACCTCCCTCACGGGCCCGGTAGAGCATGCCGGGCGGGGGCGGCACACCCTCGCCCTTGAAACGCACGCGGCGTGCCTGGCCGGCAAAAAAGCGCGCCGGGTCGATGCTCAGGCTGATCAAGTCCTCCTCGGTAGGCCGGTAGGCCTCGCAGCAATCGCGGCACAGGCGCCGCACTAGGCGCTGGGCTAAGAGAGCCATCAGCGACGAGGCCACCAAAAACGGCTGCACACCCAGATCCACCAAGCGGGTAATCCCGCCGGCCGCGTCGTTGGTGTGGATGGTGGAGAGCACCAGGTGGCCAGTGAGTGAAGCCTGGATGGCAATCTCGGCGGTCGGCAGGTCGCGGATCTCGCCCACCATGATCACGTCCGGATCGTGACGCAGGAACGAACGCAAGCCGTTGGCGAAGGTGAGATCGATCTTCTCGTTCACCGCCACCTGCGAGATGCCGTCGAGCTGGTACTCGACCGGATCCTCGATGGTCAGGATGTTGAGATCGGGCGAGTTGATCTTGGCCAGGCAGGCATACAGCGTGGTGGTTTTGCCCGAGCCGGTGGGTCCTGTCACCAACATGATGCCGTGGGGTCGGTGGATGAGGTCGTCCATCTGGCGCAGGTGATCATCGCCGAATCCGATGTCGGCCAAGTCGTGCAGGATGTTTTCGCGATCAAGCAGACGAATGGTGATGCGTTCACCCCCCTTGACCGTGGGCGCGGTGGCCACGCGCATGTCGATGTCTTTGCCCGCGATTTTGCGCCGGATGCGACCGTCTTGCGGCAGACGCTTCTCCGCGATGTTGAGCCCGGCCATGATCTTCACGCGCGAGATGATCGAGGGAATAAACTGGCGGGCCGCTCGTCGCGTCTCATACAGCACACCGTCGATGCGATAGCGGACAATAATGTCCTTCTCGCCCGGCTCGATGTGGATGTCGCTGGCCCGTTCCTTGACGGCGTTGAACATCAGCGAGTTGACCCAGCGGATGATAGGAGCCTCGTCGTTGACGTCGAGGATATCAACCAACTCCTCGGCCGCGCCCATCTCGTCCTCGCCCTCGCCCTCGCCCAAAGTGCCCGCGTCCTGCTTGCGACCGTACACCTGGTTGACGGCGTCGAGGATCTTGTTGCTGGGCACCAGCAGGGGATTGATGTCACCGCCCACCTTGCCCCGCAAGTCGTCCAACCCGCCTACATCCAGCGGGTCGGCGGTGGCTACCGTGACCGCCGTCCCATCCTTCCTGACTGGCAGCATCCGGTGCTGCTTGGCAAACGCTATGGGGACGAGAGTGGCCAAATCCGCGTCGATTTGTTTGACGTCCAAGTCTGCCGAAAACGGAATGCCGAGCTGGGTGCCGAGCGCGCGCAGCACGTCTTCCTCGCTGGCGGCGCGCGCTTTTTGCAAGATCTCGCCGATACGACCTCCTTCACTCGACTGCTGGGCAAGGGCTTGCTCCAGCGCCTCGCTGGTGACGGCTCCCGCCGCAAGCAAGATCTCGCCGAGTCGCTTACCGGCCATACCTATTCCTCGGTCGGTGAGGAAGCCGGCTGGCCGGAAGTTCCTTCCGGTGGGGCGGGTTTGACAGCGGGAGGCGCTGGTGACCTCTTGCTCGCGGGCGCGGCAGCCCGAGGCTCCGGCGACGTCTTGCTCGCGGGCGCGGCAGTCCGAGACGCCGGTGGCGTGTTGTTCGCGGGCGAGGCAGCCGAGGAAGCCGCGGGCGCCACTTTGTTGGTTGCCGTGGCGGCGGTCCTGCGCGGTGTCTTGCGTTTGTGTGTTGCCGGACGCAGCGCCGGAGCCGTCCGCGGCGCAGGGGACAGCATTTCCTCGGCGGGCGCCTCTTCACGTACCTCCTCGGCGGGTGCAGCCGGGCTGGCCTCTTCCGACTCAGGCAACGGCGGGGACGAAGCATTGGCCACAGTCGGTTCGATGGGTGTCGAATCTTCGCCTTCGTCGCGCTCCCGAATCTGGCGCAACTCCTGCTCTTCCTCCTCCATTTCCCGCACAGTCTTGTTGATTTCCTCCAGCATTCCGCGCTTGCGGCGGAAATCCAGATCCTTGTCCAATGTGACCCGGTCCTCCAGTGAGCTGTAGCGCTCGATGAACTCGCGTCGCTCGCGCATCTTCTTCTCAGCCACCCGGCGCAGGTCCGCCAGATCAGAGATCACGTAGGGCGTGATCGCTATCAGGATGTTGGTCTTCTTCAAGTCTTTCGTGGTGCTGCGAAAAAAGAACCCAAGGACCGGGATGTCGCCCAAGATTGGGACCTTGGTCACAGTTTCGCTGGCCCGGTCGCTCATCAGGCCGCCAATCACCACCGTCTGCTGGTCGCGCGCCACCACCGTGGTCTTGGTCGACCGCTTGGAGGTGGCCGGACCGAGGTTGTTATAGTTCGGTGCCTCGACGTCGGAGACCTCCTGTTCCACGTCCAATCGGATCACGTTGTGTTCGTTCACGCTGGGCA
>PMJO01000076.1 GCA_003158455.1 Myxococcales bacterium
CGGCGCGAACGGCGCGCGCATTCGGCTCGCACCGCAGAAGGATTGGGAGGTCAACCAGCCCGCGCAGCTCGCGAAGGTGCTGAAGTCCCTCGAAGGCATCCAGCGTGAGTTCAACCCTGCCGGCGGCAAGAAGGTCTCGCTCGCCGACCTGATCGTCCTCGCGGGTTGCGCCGGCGTCGAGCAGGCGGCCAAGGATGCCGGTCACCCCGTGGCTGTCCCCTTCACGCCCGGACGCATGGACGCCTCGCAGGACCAAACCGACGTGGCCTCGTTCGCGGTGCTCGAACCGTTCGCCGACGGCTTCCGCAACTACCAGAAGGCCAGGTACGCAGTGTCGGCCGAGGCGTTGCTGGTCGACCGGGCGCAGTTTCTGACCCTGACCGCACCCGAGATGACGGTGCTCGTCGGGGGCATGCGAGCCTTGAACACCAACGTCGGGCAAACCAGGCACGGTGTGTTCAGCAAGCGCCCAGGAGCGCTGACCAACGACTTCTTCGTGAATCTGCTCTACATGGGCACGGAGTGGAAGGCGATGTCGGATGTAAAGGATACGTTCGAGGGGCGGGATCGGAAGACCGGCGAGCTGAAGTGGACCGGTACCCGTGTCGATCTCGTCTTCGGCTCGAACTCCCAGCTCAGGGCACTGGCGGAAGTCTATGCAAGCTCGGACGCAGAGGAGAAGTTCGTGCAGGACTTCGTGGCCGCCTGGAACAAGGTGATGAACCTCGATCGCTTCGACCTTCCGTGATCCGGAGGATGGCCGGCAGGTCGTGTTGGGCCAACGCGGGCTTGGCTGGATGTGGGAGCGTCGCGCAGTGGCAGAGAACAGATTTGGTCTTTATGGATCGACTACTGTACACGACGCGAGCACGCGGCGCGGACCCGCCCGAGCAGTGCGGAACGCGGCCAGAGCCGCTCGAATCGACTGGCCTGCGCACGCGCCTCCCTGACCAGACCGGCCTGGCACAAGGCTAGAACACGGGCCGCGGCACGCTCCTGCTGCAGGAGCCCGTCGGGGAAGCGCTCGTCCTGCTCGTCGAGCAGCCGGAGCGTCTGTCGAGGCGTTCCGTCGCGCAGCGCCTGTTGCGCCAAGCGAAGCGCCTCGGTTTCCGCGCGCAGCCTGTCTGGGGTCGCAAGCACGGGCGGGGGAGTGCTGGGTAGCGCTTCCATGCGTAGCGAGAGCCGTCCGGGCTTGCGGTGGATGGGAGTCCTACCCTGGTCCTCCACCGCATCCGATTCTGGCGACTCTGGCGATCGCGCTTCGTCGATGTGAACCTTGGCCGTGGGCTGGGCAATCCGGGTTGCCGTTTGGGGTGCCGTCCGCGACGGAGCCACCGGCCGGGGGCTCCGCAAGGCCAGCCAGCCGCCGGCGGCCAGTGCGCCTGTGATACTCACCACCAGCGCGGACTTGGCGGCAATCGAGCCCCAACCAGCAGCCGAGGCATAAGCCGAAGCGCCTACAGCTCCTAGGCTCGTTCCGGTCGCAATCTTCGCCGCCAAGGCGTGCGCCACGCGATTCCGTGCCGACGCATCCGGCTCATCCTGGCCGCGCGCAAGCTCAAACAGACGACGTGCCGAAGGGCTGAGCTGTTTCATGGGGTCTGCCTCCCATCGGGCTGGAGATAACGCGCAAGCTTCTTCTCGAAGGCGGTGTGCGCTTTGCGGAGCCTGCGTTGACAGGCGCGCACATGCAGGTGGAGCACGCCGGCCACATCTCGCACTGAAAGGCCCTCGAGCTCCACCAGCACGAGAACCTCACGATACTCCGGATCGAGCTCCGCCAGGATGGCGTGCAGAGCCTGGTTTGCCTCGCGACGCTCGGCTTGTTCGATGGGCGTCTGCTCGGAGGCGCCACCGGTAGACAAAATCTGGGCGAGTTGTTCCGCCCTATGCGCTTGACGGACCTGAGCGCGGCGATGGTCCTTTGCCACTCGCAGCACGATTCCGTAGAGCCAGGTCTTGAGGGACGATCGTCCCTCGAAATCCGCCAGTCGGCGGTGCGCGACGAGAAACACATCCTGTACCGCATCTTCGATGTTCGCCTCGGGTACGACCAACCTTCGTAGACCCCTCCAAACCATCGAGACATGCTCGAGGTAGATGTCTTCCACGCGAGCTCCTGAGCTCGGCTGCTCCGGCTCGCCAGCGCATGTCGTCACGGATTCCAAGAGCGAACCCTATGATGATTGAGTGGCCGCTTCACGCCGATCAGGTGGTCAAGCTCAGCCCTGGCGTCGTCTGCGATTGGGAGGGCGTTTCTCCGGAGGTCAAACCGGGGACTACCTACTCCGATTCTGCTTTCATGTTTGGTCCTCCGGCACTGACTCTTTGGTCAAAGGGGGGCGAAACCTACCGGCTCACCGGCAAGTACGGTGTCGGATGCACCAATCCCGAGCTGGGGCAGAGCAAGGCGGGGTGCACGGCCTTCTACCAAGCGACCAGCTACCCGATATCGCTTTCGACATCGTCTGGCACCGGCGGCTCTGACGGCGGCGGCGGGTAGCGGCGGCGGCACGAGCGGGGGCCCGGGCCATACTGGCCCGCGAGCTGGAGCTTCGTGCTGCAGAATCAGACTTGTGTGAGGCATCTGGCGGGGGAAAGCGTGGCACATCGTGACCGACATCCCGGTGAGCGTCTACGACATCATCCCCTACGGAGGAGCGGATTCCTTTCTCCCCAGCGCCGAGTTGGTCTTGCCCACGACAACCTGGAGCGACAACTACGTCGCGGTCGTGCCTATGTTCGGCCTCACCACGAGGACCGCGGTCGTCCCCGGGTCACAGTGGGCACAGATCGTGGCGGCGGAAGACAACACCGTGGTGAAGATCGTGCCCAGGGTGGACTTGCCGGCCGGTAACGGCGTGTCCCCCGCCCCGGCAAAGGCCGTGACCAGCCACTCTCTTTCGGCGGGCGCCGTGGTCCAGTGGAAACGGGAGGACGACCAACCAATGGAGATGACGGGCTCGATCGCGTCGAGCAACCGCCCTGTCGGGTTCGAGGGAGGCAACGACTACCTGTGCATCGACTTTTCCACCAGTAACAACGGCGGATGCGATTCCGCTCATCAACAGGTTCCTCCAGTGAGCGCCCTGGGGAACAGGTACGTCGTCGCGCCCCACCCGAATCGTCGCTCGGACGGACAGCAGGAGTCCATCTGGTATCGCATCGTGGGCGCCGTGAACCGGCCCGGAATTTCCGGAGGCTAAAATCACTGAGAGGATGGAGCCATGGAAAAGAAGCGCAGGTATCCAGCAGAAGTTCGAGAGCGGGCCGTGAGGCTGGTGTTCGAGCAGCAGGCATCGCACACATCCCAGTGGGCCGCGATCGAGGCCATAGCGGCCAAGATCGGCTGTACGGGCAATACCCTCTCCAGTGCGCCGTCGGCATCAAGCTCCACACTCCAGCCGCCCTCGTGCACGAGGTGGTGGTGCGCGGTACACTAGACGGACCATTCCGCCAGGCAGATCGCGGCGGCGCACGGTCCGTTCCTCGGGCGCGGGCGACTCATCGCCGGCCAGGGCGCGCCGGTAGCCGCGGCACAGCCGTTCGAGTTGTGCGCCAGTGGCGTAGGTGGAGATCGCAACCAACTCGGCCTCGGTTTCGCGGGGCATTGGCAGCACGAAAATCGTCGAGAAGATCTCGAAAATCCTTTCACTTTTCACTTGCCGCGGGCCTGGCCTGACCGAGGCGAGGGTCAGCCAGCTGATATCAGGTTTGTGGGCTTCGGCCGCCGTGTCCCGGACGACGAGCTTGTCCAATCTTGTCCGTCCCTTCTCACCGGCGACCTTGCCGTCGCGTTATCCAGTTCGGGACATTCTCGAAACGCGTGAGCTTTTTGACAGTGCGGACGAAGGAGATCTGAACGCCTACGCGGAGCGATTTGTTCCCTCCATGAAGAGCGCGTGTGCAGTCGTAGCACCCCTACTTCTGAGCCACCAATAGCGTAACGCTGTTCGCTGCTACGGAAAGTCCACCAATCGTCCCGTTGGTTGCCGCAGCATTTCCGGCTGCAGCAGGAGCGGCGCCGCCGATGCTCTGAAACACCTTTACGGATGAGGTGGTGAAGTTGTTGACCGCCACGGACAGATTTGACTGCGCCGAGCTACCGACGTTTACCAACAGGATCCACAGTTTCGTCGGCGCGGAGGCAGAGTCCGTGGAAGCATACGCGTGCAGGCTCGAGTAGGAGCTAGCCGCCCCTACGGAAATGTTGCCGAAGTTGCCGCCGGCACCGTCGTAGTTTCTGAACATCGCCCAGCCATTGTAGACCGGCTTGTGGCTACCATCCTTGTTGTTCAGCGTACGGAAGTACGACGCTACGCGGACCCCCATGGCTCCGAAACTGCCGAGCAGATCGGCCTCCTGGCTCGCCGTCGCAGTGTCGGAACCGTCGTTCGCCACGGTGTACTCGCTAACACAGATGCCGGTCCCGGGGTACGAGCTATTGATCCATGCCTGTTGGTGTGAGAACGGGTTGTTCGTGTCCCAAATACCACTGGTTCCGGATTCCTGGTTTGGATAGTGCGAATCGAGGCAATCGAGAATGCGCTGATGGTTTGATGCCTCATACTGCGCGCCCTTCTTCAGGAGCGCGCTCGCTAGAGAACTATCCATCGAGTAGGGCCCAGACACGCCACACATCTCGCTACTGAGCGAGATGAGCCCCTTAGGTTTCATGGCCGAGAGGAAGAGCACCTGGGACGACGGATCGACTTTCTTGATAGCGGTCGCGTAGGCCATGGTGCGATTAATGAAGTCATCCGTGATGCTCGCTCCCGCTTCGTTGCCGCTGGGAATTGCCGCGTAGAAATCCTGGCAGTGCTGCCCCGGCGGATACAGGGCAGGCATCACGTCCGGACGGAGATCCAACCAGTAGTCGGGCTCGTTGTCCAACTGGTAGTATCGTATGCCGCCGCTGGCGGCACTTCCGAAAAGGCCGGTGAGGTGAGTAACCCAGTCCTGCATGTACGAGGTGTCGAGATTCTTCGACCCTTTGTCGACTAGCACGGACTCGCTCGTTCCGATGGACGTACAACAATTCACGTCGCCTGACGATGCGCAGGAGCTGTTGGCCGGATCCTGCGAAGTGATCTTGTTCCCAACCCATCCGGTGATTGGAATGGTCATCAACGTATCGACGTTCTGGGTCCTGTTCCAGTTGACGAACCGATCGGCCGAGTTGGTAAGGTTTGCCGGCGTCGCGGGCGTGGATGCGGAGGCGTCGAACATCTGCGTGCCAGAGACGTTTGCACACGCCCACCACCGCGCAGGATTGAAGATATCGGCCTTCCAGTTGTAGGATTCGGTTTCGTCGCCGCCCCAACGGTTGAGAGTAGCTAGCTTGATGGAGTCGTCACTGCCTAGCGCTGGGCCGCTGTCGTCAGAAGCCAGGGTGAGACCGTAGACGCCTGGCGATATCGGTGTCAGTTGTGATTTGAGATCGACAACCACCCCGGTCGTTTGCGCCTTGCAGGTGTTGTCCGTCCCGCAGAGCTGGCTGGGCGGACACCCTCCGCAGGTTCCGTCGCACCCGTCGCTGCCGCATGTCTTGCCCGCGCAGGCCGGCTGGCAGGCCGAGCTTCCGCCACCGGTACCGCCCGTGCTCGTCGTTCCACCGCCGCCGGTACCGCCAGCATTCGTCGTTCCGCCGCTGCCGCCGCCGCCCCCGCTCGCCCCACCAGCCGCCGCGCTGCCGCCGCCCCCAGCGCCGCCGATTCCCGTTCCCCCCGTGCCGGTTTTTCCGCCGGCGCCAGACGTACCGCCGGTGCTGGATGCTCCTGCAGAGCCGCCGCCGCTTCCCGGCGCGCCACCCGTGCCCGGCCCACCCCCGGCATTCGTTGTCGTGGTGGTGCCACCGGTGCCCGTCGTCAAGGTCCCACCGCTTCCGAGCGAGCCGCCTGCCCCCACCTTGCCACCACTGCCAGTTGCTCCGCCGGTTCCAGTCGCACCGCCCGAGCCAAGACTGCCACCACCTCCCCCCGAGGTGCTACACGCCAGGAGCGTGAGGACGCCCATGCCAGCCAGAAAGCCGCTGCGAGAAACCAGTTGCGAATGCGTCATTGGTGAATTGTCTCCATTGCGACGGTGGGGTCATAGATCGGGAAGGTCGCCGAATAGGGTGGATCGAAACCTCTTGGGAAAGTGGCTCGTGCGGTTCTTTTCAATCACCTCGAGACGAGAGAACTTCGCTTTCTGCGATCATCGACGGCAGCGCCAGCCCACCGGCGGAAGGAAATGCCCCGGTGTGGTTTTGCATGAAGGGGTGGCCGTCCGCGTAGTCGTCGTTGACCACCGACGCCTGGGTCGCGTCGCAACCGTCGTCGTCGTACCCAAGCGAGCGCACACAGGGCAACGACGCATCACGTTCGGCCGCTCGACGTTGTACCAGTGGCCGCGATGAGGCTCAAAGCGGCGAACGAGATCCTGGTCATCACATAGAAAGAACCCGCTTCGCTGAAAAACGGCTCAGCGCTGGTTCGCATTTTTTGGGGTTTGGACATGCGCTAGCTACGAAAATTCGTTGAAAGGTCGCGGCGCCTTCGTTCCTCAAGTAGGCATACTGAGGTATGCCGATCTGAGGGCTGATCTCTGGGCACCTCTCCTCTATAGGAGCGAACCGTGGCGGCGGCACTCCACCCGCCGAAAGACTGGAGCAAAACCTGGCACGGCGGCGCAAGGAAGATCGCAAGGCCGGAGCACCGGATCTAGACAGCGTCGCGGACGGTTCCGATCATCCCTTTCCAGCCGCACCGATCAGGCTGAAACTGGGGCCACGAAAGAGAGGCAGGGCGGGCTTCAGCGAGTCGCGGCCTTGCTTTTCCCCTCGGTGTCGGGGCTGACGACCACATCCTTGACGTTCACCGTGATGGCGTCGAGCCTCTTCTGAATGGCTTCGGGCACGTCCTGCTGGACGCGACCGCCGAGGTGTTTGCCGAAGAACCGCTCCATGGCCACGTACATCGCGATCCGATTCTCCCTGCCGTCGAACCCATGCCCTTCATCGGGAGCGCACATGTACTCGACGCTCTTTCCCTGATCCCTCAGGGCAGCGACGATCTGATCGGATTCAGCCCTCTTGACCCGCGGATCGTTCGCCCCCTGGACCACGAACAGAGGTGCCCTGATCTTGCTGACCGAATTAATAGGCGATTGCTCCATCAATTGCTTTCGCTCCTCGGGCTTGTTCAGGTCGCCCAGGTGTTTTGCATAGAATGCCCGCCACGGCTCCCAATAGGGGGGAATGGAATTCAAAAAAGTGATGAGGTTCGAGATTCCGACGGCGTCGAAGCCCGCCGCATAGAGCTCGGGGGTGAACGCCAGTCCCGCAAGGGTCGAATATCCGCCATACGACATCCCGGTAATCCCAATCCTCTTCGGATCGGCAATTCCCTGATCGATGAGATAGCGGACCCCGTCGGTCACATCGTGTTGCATGGATCCGGTGCCCCACTGCTTGTCTCCGGCGCTGAAGAACTTCTTTCCGTACCCTCTTGAGCCGCGAAAGTTCGGCAGCAACACGGCGTACCCGCGGTTGGCCAGCAACTGCGCGACCGCGTGATACTCCCACTGGTCCCGCCACCACGGGCCGCCATGGGGCATAACGATGCTGGGCAATGCCTTGGCCGGGATCCCTTTGGGAAGGACCAGGTACGCGGGGATCTCCATCCCGTCACGCGCCTTGTACCGGATCACCTTCGCGTGCTGCAGGTGTCGCGCGGGGAAACCAGGCTGCGCGTCGCGAACGTATTCCACCTTTCCCGTTTTCCTATCGAACAAGCGGATCGAACCTTTCTCGTTGTCGTCCTGGACGTACAGAAGCCACCATCGTTCGTTGGCAGTCCTGCAGTCGAAAAAGATGTTCACGTCAGGCAATTGCCGCTTCATCTTCTCGAAGTCCCGCTTGAGGCTCGACGGCGGGAAATAGAAGCGCCGCCGGTCGCCCACGTAAACCGTGGCGATGAGCTCGTTGGTCACATCCGAGAAGACGGTTTCTGCGATGTCGGTCTCGTCCTTCGGATCCTTGTCGATGACCTTCACCGCAGCCGACTTCAAATCGAACAGCATGAGCTGCATCTTGTCGAGATCGCCCTTGTTGCTCGCGAAATAGAACGCGTTGCCGTCCGCGGTGAAACGGATCAGCCGCACGGCCTCGTCGCCATTGACCGAATAGATCGGAACCAGGGTCTCACCCTCGACCTTCAGAACCTCGCTTCCGCCATCGCGGGTCGTCCGCATCCCTAGCCGCAGATTCCCGTCGAGGTCGGTTTGCCACTGGACGATGTTTTCGGTGTTTTTCCGGACGAGTGTCCGCTCGCCCGTTCCCAGGTTGATGCGGTAAACGTCATGCAGCTTCGGATCACGATCATTGATAGCCACAACGATCTCGTTCGGCGTCTTGATGGGCACGGCGAGGATCTGGGCCCGCACCTTTTCCATGGGGGTCAGGTCGCGGGAAGCGGGGATGCCAGTGGCTTTCGGGTCCACCACATAGATGTGGTAGTTCTCATCGCCGCCCGTGTCCCGTTCATAGAGCACGCACTTTGAATCCCTGGACCAACGCTGAGAGGCCACGGGGCGTGTCTCGGCGGTGAGAGGCCTGGCCTTCTCGAAGGGCTCGGTCCTCTTCTTGATCCAGACGTTCCTGACGTCCTTATACAGTTTGAGGAATGTCATGTATTGGCCGTCCGGAGAGAGGAGCGGGTACGAAATCTCCGGGTCGCTCATGAATTCCGCCCTGTCTATAATCGGCGCCTGCTGCGCCCTTGCCGGGGCAGCCGTCAACAGAATCGCCGCGCAGCAACCGAGTATGGTCTTCATGAAATCTTCTCCGTTGTTAATCGAGATCAGTTCTGGTTCTGCATCGTGGCCGCAGAACGCGACGACAATACCTGGAACAACTTCCCCACGGGGATGGAAAGTTTTGGCAACGCGGTCAGGTGTGAGGAGGCTCACAACCCTGTCTGTTTGCGGCTGAAGTTGTGTTTGGCCGACGGTTGGCCTAGAAAGCGGAGTACAAGGCAGTTGCTGAAACTTGGAGGGATGCACATGAGATCCATGCGTTCGCTCAACACGATAATCTTGGTTGGCATTTGGCTCGGCGGAGTTTCCGCGTGTACCACGGTACTAATGAACACCCCAGTCTCCAAGAGGGCAGATGGGTGGGTTCTGACCCTCAGCCAAGTCAAGCAGGGTCCCAACGATTACGAGGGTGAAGGCGGTGTCCTGTTGTCTGCTGGGGACAACCAGAGGCTCATCTGGACAGACTTGACCGTGCGGAACGAGGGCGGCCAGGAGCAGACGTTCTCGTACGAGACGTGCCTTCTGGTCGGGAAGGACCAGGCTCGACAACTCATGGTCGTCAGTCGACGTGAGGAAACGAATGTAGGGGTCGACAGGGAAGAGGCCTTCGAGCCCGGGCAAGAGCATATGCGCCAGTTGGTCTACAGCTATCCCAAGGATCAGCGGCCAACCGCACTGAGGTGCGGCGCGATCCTGCTTGCCATCCCGCGTCCGAAGTAGGATCGCCATCGCCGCCGGCTTTCCTGCGGTCGCGCTAGTGCCTGGTAGCGAAGCGAGGGTTCGGGCTGCCGCCGCGCATGGGTGTACCCGGTCGCGGGTTGCACGCATGCCGTCGCCTCCATGATCGAGGATTGTCGGCAAGCGGCGGCCCGTTGTTGCTTCGGCTACTGGTGTTTCCACGAAGATGTTCACCACAGCCTGATGACCCCGAGCTTGAGGCAGGCCCTGAGCTTGAGGCCGGCCCGGCAACGGCGCATAGTCTGCTCATGCGGACCGCTCGCTGCTTTCGCCCTATGCTAGCCGGCTTGTTTCGTGCGCTACTTTCGCTCGGCGTGGCCCTGCCGGCGTGCTCGGGCAGTCCGCCGGGGGCTCGCAACCCCGATGTGCCGCCCGACACTGCCACGGCCGTCGACATCGGCAGCGCGCCCACGCCCGACACTGCCACGGCCGCCGACGCCGTCAACATCCCTACGCCTGACGTTGCCGCGATTGCCGACGCCGTCACCGCGCCCACGGCCGACGCCGCGGTGGCCGCGGACGCGCGCACCCTGCCCACCCCCGACGCCTCTCCGTCCAGCGACACCAGCCCCGCGTCCACACCCGATGCCGCCGTTTCGGTGGCCGCCGACGCGCCCAGCCTCGACGGCTCGGCGTCCAACGACACGAGCATCACGGGCCCTATTAATCTCTATCTATCAGTCTCGCCAGCCAGCATCGACTTCGGTTTCGTGCCGCCAGCTTCCCCGAGCTAGTCATCCCCGCGTGCTTCATGTGCCCTGCACCGGGACGTTCACGGTCACCCGCAGCCTGACTGGATCGCGGATATTCTCCACGGCGACGTTGTTGCCCAGCGGGAAGGTGCTCATCGCTGGCGGGGATGATAATGGACTAGGGGCCTTGGCGAGCGCTGACCTATACTGACAAATGGCCCCAGCACCCCCAGCGGGCCAGCCTTGCGAAGAGTGCTTGACTGAGGCGGCTGGATCTCAGAGCATCTCGCCGTGATTTTGCACAATGAATTTGTCGACGCGAGCGAGGCCAAACCATGAAGGTCTGCGTGTTTGGCCTCTGGCATCTTGGATCGGTCACCGCGGCTTGTCTGGCCGATGCTGGTTGCGACGTCGCGGGTCTCGATGAGGGTGAAGAGGTGATCGACGCTCTCAACCAGGGACATGCGCCGCTTTTCGAACCGGGGCTGGACGACTTGATCCGCAAGGGAATCGATGCGGGCCATCTCCGCTTTTTTACCAAAGCGGCGGAAGCGGTCAAACACGCGTCTGTATTGTGGGTCGGATTCGATACGCCGGTCTCCGAGGATGATCGCGCGGACGTCAACTATGTCGTGGCGCGGGTCGAGAAGCTCCTGCCTCTCCTCGAACCGGAGACGCTGGTAATCGTGTCGTCACAGCTACCGGTCGGTTCGGTGCGCGCGCTTGAGCAACGGTGTGGGCGCCAGGACATTTCCTTTGCGGCCTTGCCGGAAAACCTGCGCCTCGGCAAAGCCATCGAAGTCTTCACCAAGCCTGATCGTATTGTTGCGGGGGTACGCAGCGACAATGACCGCGTGAGGATTTCGAAGATGCTTGCACCGCTGACCGAGCGTATCGAATGGATGTCGGTCGAATCAGCGGAGATGACAAAGCACGCGATCAACGCCTTTCTGGCCACGTCTGTGGTTTTCATCAATGAGATTGCGACGATTTGTGAAGAAGTGGGCGCGGACGCCAAAGAAGTGGAACGGGGCTTGAAGTCGGAATCGCGCATCGGACCGCGGGCGTACCTTTCGCCGGGTGCGGCCTTTGCCGGCGGGACTCTGGCGCGGGACATCGCCTTTCTCGGCGAGCTAAGTGCGAAGGCCGGCCGAGAATCGCCGCTGCTGGCGTCCGTGAAGACCAGCAACGATCTGCACAAGGGATGGACACGCCGCAAATTGCAGATGCTTCTGGGCGATTTGCGGGATCGTAGAGTGGGCGTCTGGGGGCTGACGTACAAGGCCGGAACCGACACGTTGCGGCGCTCCAGCGCGGTCGAGCTCTGTCGTTGGCTTCACGATCAGGGAGCGCACGTCGTGGCCCACGATCCTGCGGTCAGATCGTTGCCTCCGGAACTGCAATCGATCATCAAGCTGCAGAGCTCACCGGCGGACGCGGCGGACAAGGTCGACGCACTGGTTGTGGCAACCGAATGGCCGATGTATCGCGACGTCGAATTTGGCACCTTTGTCGGACTGACGGTGGTCGATGCCAACCGATTCCTCCGCGCCAAGCTCGAAGGCCACGCGGCCGTCCGCTATGTGACCATTGGAAAGGGAGCAACATGACCGGCACACTCGCAGGGCGCGCGGCTATCATCACCGGTGCCAATCAAGGCTTGGGCCTCGCCATCGCCCAGGCCTACGTCGGCGCGGGAGCGAGCCTGTTTCTTTGCGCGCGGGATACCGCAAAACTGGCGACCGCGGTCGACGGCTTGCGTGCCGCAGCGGTCGCCGGGCAGACCATCGTGGGCGAGGCCGCCGACGTATCGCAGCCGGCGGACGTCGAGAGAGTGGTCGCTCACGCCGGAGAAGCACTTGGAAGCGTGCAAATCCTGGTGAACAACGCCGGGATCTATGGACCGTTGGGGCGCATCCAGGATGTGCAATGGAGCGATTGGGTGCGGGCAATCGAAATCAACTTGCTGGGATCGGTGCTGATGTGCCGGGCCGTCCTGCCGCAGTTTCGGGCGAAGCACTACGGCAAGATCGTGCAACTCTCCGGTGGCGGCGCGACCAACCCGTTGCCGCGCATCAGCGCATATGCGGCGTCAAAGGCGGCGATTGTTCGCTTCGCTGAGACGCTCGCCGAAGAAGTGCGTGACGATCATATTGACGTCAACTCAATTGCGCCAGGTGCGCTCAACACGCGCTTGCTCGATGACGTGCTCGAGGCGGGGCCCGAGCGAGTGGGCGAGTCGTTCTACGCCAGGGCGGCAAAGCAAAAACAGAGCGGGGGCACACCGGTTGAGTGCGGCGCTGCCCTGGCCGTCTTCCTGGCCTCCGCCGCCAGCGACGGAATTTCCGGCAAGCTGCTCAGCGCGGTTTGGGATCCGTGGGAGACGCTAGCAAGCCACAAAGAAGACCTAGACAGCGACATCTACACCCTGCGACGGATTGTCCCCAAGGACCGCGGCTTCCCTTGGGGAGACAAATGACGATGCCTCAAACCATCGAGGGGACGACGGCCGACGATCCGTGCCGCTGGCTGCGTCGGGCCTGCGCTTCCGGTCCTCAAGTACATCAGTACATTCCGGTCCGGCGATGCGCGCGGCGCAGCCGCGGGGTGGGTGGAGGGGTGGTCCGTCGCAAGTCGGCCCTCCTTGCCCTCGGCCCGGCTTGTCGGCCGGATGCT
>PMJO01000045.1 GCA_003158455.1 Myxococcales bacterium
ATGAGAATGCGTTGCTATTGGGGCTGACGCCGAAGAGGTGTGAATCTTTGTTCGGTGACCTGAGGCAGCGGAACACGAAGTACGGCAAGCCGTTCTCCGTGGACTCGCTCAAGAACATCTTGGCCGAGGCCAAGACGTTCATGAACTGGTGCGTTTCAGACCAGAAATGGATGAAGAAAAACCCGCTGGTGAATATCAAGGTCGAGGGGAAGCGGCGGCACCGCAAGCTGCAGCTTCGAGTGGATGAGGCAAGAAGGTGGACTGACAGAGCACTTGAACTGGGTGGGGCGGGCGATCCTGGGGCGGTAGCGGCGTTGGTCGCCTACCTGATGGGCTTCAGGGCCAGCGAAGTAGTCAATCGGGTGGTGCGCGACTTAGATGATGATGGCAAGATCCTGGTGATAGAGAATGCCAAGACGGAGGCCGGGAATCGGGGGGTGGAAGTGCCGAAGGTCTTGCGGCCACTGTTGAAGAATCTGGCCGTGGGGAAGGGTCCCACGGAGCGCCTTTTCGGCAACCATTGGCGGGATTGGGTCCGCAAGTCGGTCGGGAGGATCTGCCGGGAGGTTGGCGTGCCGGTGGTGGGTGCTCATTCTATGCGTGGGCTTCACTCCTCCGTGGCCATGGTAGAGGGCCAGTCGTCGGAGGCCGTGGCCCGTGCCATGGGGCACGAGTCAGCAAGGACAACACTGGAGAGCTACGCGACCAGGGAAGCGGTGGAGGCGGGACGCCAGAGGCGAGTGGTGGAGAGAATGCTCAACGTCGCGCCGAGGGCACAGATCCGAAGGAATATCGTTCCGCAATCGTTCCGCAGGGACATTGGCGCCGCCTCGCGGCGCCGAAAACGCCGGTAATTTTGTGGAGCTGAACGGGATCGAACCGTCGGCCTCCTGAATGCCATTCAGGCGCTCTCCCAGCTGAGCTACAGCCCCATGGATCCCCTTGCGGGGGAACCTAGGTAATTACCAGCCGGAGCGGCGTTGGTCAACCCTGTCCGCGGCTTGCTTGCTTGACACGGGGGCATGGGGTGGGAGAGTCTGCCCTCCCCTGGGGGAGGCAATCCCTGGGTTTTGCAGAGGATTTTCTGTAGGAGAAGCCATGGCAACGATCGATTTCGGTGGAGTCAAAGAAGAAGTCGTAACCCGCGACGAGTTCCCCATGAAGAAGGCGCTCGAGGTCTTGAAGAACGAGACCGTAGCGGTGATCGGCTACGGCGTGCAGGGCCCGGCCCAATCGCTCAACATGCGGGACAACGGCGTCAACGTCATCATCGGCCAGGCGTCCAGGTTCAAGCGCGATTGGGATCGCGCGGTCAACGACGGCTGGGTGCCGGGCAAGACGCTGTTCGAGATCGAGGAAGCGGCGGAGCGCGGCACCATCATCCAGATGTTGGTCTCGGACGCGGCGCAGAAGGCGATCTGGCCTGACATCAAGAAGCACCTCAAGAAGGGCGACGCGGTCTACTTCTCGCACGGCTTCTCCATCGTCTACAAAGACCAGACCGGCGTAATCCCTCCCAAAGATGTGGACGTGATCATGGTCGCGCCCAAGGGCTCGGGCCTGAACGTGCGGCGCAACTTTCTCTCGGGCGCGGGCATCAATTCCAGCTTTGCGGTCGAGCAGGATGCCACCGGCCACGCGCGTGATCGCGCCCTGGCTCTCGGCATCGCGGTGGGTTCGGGCTACCTGTTCCCCACCACCTTCCAGAAGGAAGTGTACAGCGACCTGACCGGCGAGCGCGGCGTGTTGATGGGGGCGTTGGCCGGCATCATGGATGCACAGTACGAAGTTCTGCGCGCCAACGGCCACAGCCCCAGCGAGGCATTCAACGAAACCGTTGAGGAGCTTACCCAGAGCTTGATCCGTCTGGTCGACGAGAACGGCATGGACTGGATGTACTCGAACTGCTCGGCCACCGCGCAGCGGGGCGCGCTCGATTGGCGCCCGCGCTTCAAGTCCGCCGTGCTTCCGGTCTTCCACTGGCTCTATGACCGCGTGGCCTCGGGCAAGGAAACCGCGCGCGTGCTCGAATCGACCGGCGGCCCCAACTACCAGGAACTGCTCGGCAAGGAATTGGCCGAGATGGGCAATAGCGAAATGTGGCGCGCGGGCAAGGCCACGCGTGCGTTGCGTCCCAAGCAGGCAGCCAAGGCGATTTCGGCGGATACTAAGGGCGTGGGCGGCCGCAGCGAAAACTAGAACAGATCCGCGCCGACCCCTAGCACGGCGGCTGTGTCGTGGATCGATGAGTGCACGGCCAACTCAAGGGTGAAGCCGCCGCGCACGTTTGGCCGTTTTGCACCGACGCTCATTCCGGCACGGAAGTCGAAGCCAACGTCGGTGTAATCTACGGTTGGGGCAGTGCAACTGACACCGCAAGGCTGCACGATGTGGCCCGAAACGATCGACGGTCCGCCGCCCACGGTAATTAGGGTTTTGGGTACGGTGAACTCAGCCAGTAGTGCATGACTGTACCACACGTCACTCTTGGTTTCCCACAGCTTGTCCTTGGTCTGCACGGCGGAGAACTGGTAACTCGCGGCCCATGAGGAGTTGATCTGGATGCCAGCGCGCGCACTCGCCGCTCCGGCGATTCCCATGGTCCCGTAGCCGAGTCCAGCCGAGCCGCCCAGACGAAGGCGCGGGAATACTTCGGCCTTCGCGACAGTCCCATCCTGCGCAATCGCTGGTGAGGCAGTGGCTGAAAGAAGGATCGCGGCGGTGAGAACAAAGACTCTGCGCATGACGACGGACAATGCAAGCATCGGACCAGCACCCGGCTGCGCGAAATGTGGCCACGCGGTGGCCTGATTGGGCAGCGTCGAGCACCAGAGAGTGGTGGAGATCCAACGCCCGCCGACGAAAAACCACCTGTCGCCAGGGGATTTCTAGATCCGTCGCCGCACAAGCAGTAATCCCACACCCACCACCACGGGCAGGTGCCACAGGCGCGGACCGTACACCATCAGGCTGCCCAAGAGGAAGAGCGCCAGTGTGACCGCGGTAATGACCGGCAGGTTGCCGCTCGATCTGAAAGTCGTGGGCTCCTCATCGAACGCGTTCGCGCCGCCTCCCAGCATGGAACGCCACAGGGAAATCTGCTCGCCGGCCCGGCGCGGACGGCGGCACATCTCGCGCGCCGCCAGTTCTTCCAAAGCGGCGCGTCGGGCAGCCTCTTGTTGCGGCGAGAGCGGCGCGGCCCCCGGGACGGGAAGCTCGGGCGCCGATCCCTGCTGCCCCGATTCGGGAAGACTGGCCCGCCACAGTTTCTCGTTGTAGGCGCGCACCGCTGGGGTATCGAGCTGCGCCCCGCAGTTGACACATTTTCGGTCAAAGAGGTTGTTGGGCCGTTCGCAGCGGGGGCAGTCGTTACGAGGCACGGCCTTGAATCCCTCTTCGTCTACCGAGATTGACCTGCGCGTTTCGGTGGGTGGCCGGAACGCGCTGGAAGGACGACCGGCCGGCGGCTTCTCACCGGGTGCCAACATCACGTCGAAGCGGTCGCTGGTGGGCGTGTGTGCCGGCGCGTCCGGGGCGTCGCTGCGCGGCCCCTCCAGTTGGCGGAAGCGGTTGGAAGTCTCGTCGTCCATGGATCGCGAAACTCTGCGCTAGACGATCCCGATCTTGCCCGGCCGCTCGGGTTCAGGCGGGGAGGCCGGGCGGGTGCGGGTACGCGCCCACTCGCGCAGGCGCGCAATGTCCTCGCGCATGGTCACGGCCAGCGGCATGGTCTCGCCTAGCGTGGGCAGCAAATGCCGCTGTTCCAGTTCCACGCCCTCGGCAAATGCGGCGTAGAGCCCGCTCACGATGACTTGCTCGATCTCGGCGCCGCTGAAGTGCTCGGCCCGCCTGGCCAACTCCTCCACATTGAAACTGTCGGGGTTGCGACCAAAACGCTGCAGGTGGATGCTGAAGATCTGGGCGCGCTCGATGGCGCTGGGCAGATCGAGGAAGAAGATCTCGTCGAATCGACCCTTGCGGAGAAGTTCGGCCGGCAGGCTGTCGATGCGGTTGGCGGTGGCCACCACGAATACGGGCGCGGTCTTTTCCTGCAACCAGGTGAGAAAGCTGCCGAACACCCGCGCGGTGACGCCGCTGTCGCTGACCCCGGACGAACCCAACCCGGACAGGCTCTTTTCCAGCTCGTCGACCCACAGTACCGCCGGAGCGATGCTCTCGGCGATGCGCATGGCTTTGCGCATGTTCTCCTCGGACGAGCCCACCAAACCGCTGAAGATGCGCCCCATGTCCAGCCGAAGCAGCGGCAAATGCCACTGCGACGCCACCGCCTTGGCGGTCAGGCTCTTGCCGCAGCCTTGCACGCCGAGCAGCAGCAGGCCCTTGGGCGCGGGCAGTCCGAACTGGCGCGCACGTTCGGTGAAGGCAGCGGTGCGCTGAGCAAGCCAGGCTTTCAGATTCTGCAGGCCGCCGATGCTGGCGAAGGTCTCGGTGGTTGCGTAGTACTCCAGAAGTCCGCTCTTGCGGATGACCTGGCGCTTCTCCGCGAGCACCAGTTGGATGTCCGTCGCGTCCAGACGCTGGTCTTTGGCGATGGCCTTGGCAAAGGCGTTCTCCGCTTCGGACAGGGTCAGGCCCAAGGCGGCCTTGAGCAATGGCTCGACGTCCTCGTTGCGCAAATCGATGACGGCCTTCTTGCCCTCACGCACCACCGCCACGATCTCACGCAGCAGCTTNNTTCGGCCGGGATGTTGAGCACCGGCGAGACCAAGATCATGGTGGTAAACGTGCTCTTGAGGGTGCGAGCCAGCTCGCGCGTGCGCCTGATCACCGTCGCATCGTTCAGGTAGGGATGAAAATCCTTGAACACCACCAACGCGGGCTCGGCGAGTTTTTCCACCGCCGCCAGCGCCGCTCCAGGATCGGTAGGGCCGGCGGCCTTGCTTGGGGTCCTGCCATCGTCCAGGCGGCACAGCCCCTGCGTGACCGACCATGTGTAAAACGCCTTGCCGTGCGATTCGGCCAAGCTGGCGAGGAGCGCGTCAACCCGCTGCTCTTCCCAAGTCACGAGGTAGATGAGCGGGTAGCGGGCGCGGATGAGGACATCGAGTTCATCGACGAAACCGGAAAGGGAAGAGCTGGTGCGTGGGTCGGGCACGTCCTGCCATTATGCTCCGGTCCGGCAGCGGGAAGAAGAAGCCCCTTTTCGATCCTGGTCAGTCTGCGCGTGGCGCGCGGGGTCACGTATTCCGCGCATTCAAGCCAGACGGCAGAACGGACGAGATTTCCTATTGAAAGTCGAAGTGTATGTGTTCAGATGCCACGCTTGCAAAACGTCCGCGTCGGACATGAACGATGCCATGCTGGAACCTGGGAGCCGAGCTTCCCGAGGAGGCACGCGTGAACTCGGCGAAGAACAGAAAAGTCCTCGTGGTGGAGGACTCCCGGCTCATCCACAAGATGTACGAGGTCATGTTGCAGCCAACCACTTTGCTGTCTGCCTTCAACGGGCAGGAGGGGCTGGACAGGCTCAGCCAAAGCCCTGACGTGGACTTCATCATTCTGGACATCAACATGCCCAAGATGACTGGGCTGGAGTTCCTGGCCCAGGTGAAGACCATCCCCGCGTTGGCCAAGATTCCCGTCATCATCGTTTCGACCGACGGCAAGGAAGAAGATGTCGCGCGCGGTCTGCAGAGTGGCGCGGTGGCCTACTTGAGAAAGCCGTTTCAACGTGAGGACCTCCTCAAGATCGTCAACCGCATCGAGTCCAAGCAGACTACAGCATGAGCGATGACAACCACATGACCGATCCACCGCCGGTCGCGGATGCGCCCGCTACCGGAGAGGTCGCAGCCCGTAGCGGGCGAGACGCCATGGCCACCTTGCGGCGTGCGCAACAGCTGGTCAGCGACGCGCAGGCGGCCATCGAGGAGGCGAGCCGCGTGGTGAGCCAGGGGGGCGGCGCAGGCCCGGCAGGCGGGGCGGAGGCGCGCTTGGCGGTCGCGGAAAATGAACGCCAGGAATTGGCAAGTCGTCTGGCTGAGGTTGAGCACCAGGTCGGTCGCCTGATGACCCTGTACGTGGCCACCTATCAACTCCATGCCACGCTCGACCCCGCGGAAGTGCAGTCGACCATTGCCGAAATCGCCCTCAACCTGATCGGCGCCGAGCAGTTCGTCCTGCTGCTCATCGACGAAGAGGACAAGGGCTACGAGGTGCGGCTGATGCAGGGCGCGGGCGACACACGCTGGGAGCAGAGCCAGCGCTATACCGGCGGCGATTCACTGGTGGATGCGGCCTTGGTCGACGGAGGACTACGTTTCGGGCCCACCGACGAGTCGCCGGCTCTGGCGGTGGTGCCCCTGCGCGTGCAAGATCTGACGGTCGGGGCGCTGGTCATCCTCAAGCTTCTCGATCACAAGCCGGCCTTCGTGAAGGAAGACCACGACTTGCTCGATCTGCTGGGGGCGCATGCCGCCTCCGCGATTTTTGCCTCGCGGATGTACGCCAAGACGGCGCGCAAGTTGCGCACTCTCGAAAGTTTGATCCGTTTGGTCAACAAGGGATGACGACCAGAGAACATAGCCAGCGGTATTGCCCATGAGCTTCCAGGGCCGAATCGAAGATGTCGCCGTCGCGGACGTGATGCAGCTCATCCGCTTGGGCGGGCATTCGGGCACGTTG
>PMJO01000229.1 GCA_003158455.1 Myxococcales bacterium
TTGTTCAGCCGGATCCCTATCGGCGAAACTGGCTTGTTCACGTTCAGCGTGACCGAGTCGGTTAGTGCGGTGCCACCGGTGGGGGTGTAGCTCGCGCTGATGGTGGTCGTCCCCGCAGCCACGCCCGTGGCGGTAGCCCCGGCAACGGCCGGACCGCGCCCGGCCGGGTTGGCCGCGACAGTGGCGACCGTGGGATCGGACGACTGCCAAGTGACACCGGTAAGAGCCGTGGTCGTGGTTCCGTTTTCGTAGACCCCGGTTACGGTGTATCCCTGCGTGGCGTTCACGTTGATGGTTTGTGCTGCCGAGGGTGCAATCTGGATCGACACCAGGCGCGCCACATCCACCGTCAACTGTGCAGCAGGCGCTGATACTACGCCCTGCAAGGTCGCCGTGATGTTGACGGGGGTCGTCGAGGCGGCCACGCCGGTCGCAAGGCCATTGGTCCCGGCCGCGTTCGAAATCGTGGCGATCGTCGTGTCGCTGGATGTCCAGGTCACGTCGGTCGTGATGTCTCTGGTGGTGTTATTGTCGAATGTCCCTTTGGCTTGGAACTGGTACGTCAGCCCCACCCGGACGCTGGCGGTGAGAGGCGACACGGCAATCGAGACCAGCTTGGTATTGACCACGTTGACCGTCGCCTGTCCCTTCTGCCCAGACAGAGTCGCCGTTACGGTTGTGCTGCCAGCCGCCACGCCGGTGACCTGGCCATCCGTGGTTGCGGAGTTGCCCACCGTCGCGACCGTGCTGTCGAGAACCGACCAGCTCGCTGATGTCGTCACGTCGATTGAGAACTGGGTGGCCGTATTCCCGACTGTCCCGTACAGCCCGGTGGCCGTGAGCTGGCTGGTCAGTCCGACGATCACGTTGTTGAGAGTACTAGGGTTCACGGTAATGCTGATCAGAGGTGCCGCAGATACCGTCACGGTCTTCCGGCCGGTAATGCCGGTGAACGTGGCGCTGATAGTGGCCGTGCCCTCGGTAACTCCCGAGGCCAGCCCCGGGTTCGCGATCGCGTTGGACACGGTCAAGACGGCGGTGTTGTTGGAGGACCATGTCACCGCTGAGGTCAGGTCAGCCGTGCTGCCCCCCGCATAGGTTCCCAGCGCGGTACATTGCTGCGGGTTGCCCACGACTATCACGTCTTGGCCTTGGCAGGTCACCGTGATGGTCCGAAGCGCCCCTGGCGTGACGGTAACCAAATCCGTGCCGAAGATTGTGCCCACCGTGGCGGTGACCGTCGCTGTCCCTGCGGCCACAGTAGAGACGTTGCCCGCGGTCGCTCCCGTGGATACCACGGCCAGAACCGCTGTATTGCTAGACGTCCAGGTTGCCTGCTGGGTCACATCGGCTGCGCTGTTGTCGTCGTAGGTACCGGTGGCTTTGAAGGGTTGGTTGGTCAGGCCCCGCTGCATCGTCGGCTGCGATGGCGTAATCTGGATGCTCACAAGCTTCTTCGTTCCGTTCACGGTCATCTGCGTAGATGTGCCGCTGACCGTGCCCGCCGTGCCCGACACCATGACCGCCACCGTGGCCGTGACGGTGAATGTGCCCGCGGCCACGCCCGTGACCTGGCCCTTTGTGGTGCCGGTGTCGCCCACGGTCGCAACCGCCGGAGCCGACGAGGTCCAGGTCGCCTGAGACGTCAGGTCCTGTTTCGTGCCGTCAGTAAACACGCCGGTGGCCACCAGGTTCACCGTCTGGCCAATCGCCAGCGGGGAGGTCGGCACTTGGTCGATGCTGATCGACACCAGCGGGTTGTTGCCAACTATCGTGACGTTGGCGGTGGCGGTCTTGCCCTGATAGGTCGCGGTGATGGTCGCGGTGGCGTTCGCGGTTCCCGCGCCGACCAGGTTGGTTCCCGAAATCGTAAGAACTGCAGTGTTGCTAGAGGTCACCTGGGCGGAGCTGGTAACATCCGCCTTGCTGTTGTCGGAGTAGATCGCCGTGACCGTGAACGGAACCGGCGTTCCCACGTTGACGACAATTGGACTGCTGAGACTCGATATCTGGATGCTCGACAGGGTCGGTGCCGCGTCGACGCTGGCGTCAGGTGATCCTCCGGTTGTCGTCGGCACGTCTCTGCCACCATCGTTCCCGGCGGTTCCGCCGATTCCACCGATTCCACCGATTCCACCAGTTCCACCAGTTCCGCCGGTTCCACCGACGTCACGTCGGGCGTCGGTCGCCGGAACATCGAGTCGGGCATCCGTCGGCACACCATCGAGACGAGCATCCGTCGGCACACCATCCAGGCGGCCGTCCAGGCGACCATCGGCACGACCGCCGTCGCCCACTCCTCCTCCATCGCCGCCGCCCGCTAGCACATGAAGCCCGCTGCGTCCGCCACAAGCGCCCATCGCCCCGATCAACGCCAGACAGAGTATCAGTCTTGTTCTCGTCATAGCTCTTGCTTCTCCTGAGTCGGTTGCTGTTGCTAGAGATGCCCTGTTTCCCGTCAAAGACACCCAATGATCCCTATCGATTACATGTCCGCTCTCAAAGTAGACCACTTCCATGCTATGGCCTTCATGGCCCTACACTCCGGTGTAAGGGTGTCCTACACGGAGAATTTGTCAATGATCACGGCAACTCCGCACAGTTCGGGGCCGAGGAACGCACCGCATTGTCGTCCACTGACGGACAGACACTGCCAATCCGCCGCTCAGATGATGCCCTTGCCGGGATTCATGATGCCCTTGGGGTCGAAGGCCTGCTTGATCCTTCGCATTAGGTCCAGCTCAACCGCGCTCTTGTAGCGCCGCGCCTCCTCGCGCTTGGCCACCCCGATGCCGTGCTCGGCGCTGATCGACCCGCCGTGGGCCACCACGATAGCGTGCACGACTCGACTCACTTCCTCCCAGCGAGCGAGGTACGCGTCTTGGTCCATGCCCGCGGGCTGGCTGAAGTTGAAGTGCAGATTGCCGTCGCCCACATGGCCGAAGGGCACGGGCCGGATGCCCGGGACCAGCTTGGTAACCGCGGCCAACGCCTGCCTGATGAAATCCGGAATGTGTGACACCGGCACCGAGACATCGTTCTTGATGCTGCCGCCTTCCCGCTTCTGCGCCTCGGAAATGGATTCACGCAGTTTCCACAGCGCCGCTGCCTGGGCCGCACTGCCAGCCAAGGCTGCGTCGGCAATCAGACCATGGTCCAGCGCTTGGGTCATGAATGTCTCGGCGGTGGCGCGGGCAACCGTGAGGTCGCATAGGACGTACCACGGCGATCGAGTTGCCAACGGATCAATCGAGCCCGCCACGTGCTTCACCACCAAGTCGAGGGCGAAGCGCGAGATCATCTCGAAGGCCAACACGCCGCCGTCACCCGACACCTCGCGCGCCAAGCTCAGGAGATCGAGCACCGCCTCCGGGCTGGGCACCGCCACAAACGCGGTTTCCACCTGGCGGTGGCGCGGGAACAGTTTCAACACCGCGGCGGTGATGATCCCCAGCGTGCCCTCCGCGCCGATGTAAAGCTGCTTGAGATCGTAGCCGGTATTGTCCTTGCGCAACCCGCGCAAGCCGTCCCAGATTTCGCCCTCGGCGGTGACAACTTCCAACCCCAGCACCAAATCGCGCGAGTTTCCGTAGCGCAAGACGTGGATGCCGCCCGCGTTGGCCGAAAGATTGCCACCAATCTGGCAACTGCCCTCGGCCGCCAAGCTGAGAGGAAAGAGTCGGTCATGCTCGGCCGCGGCTTGTTGAACCGCCGCCAGCACGCAACCAGCCTCGGCGATCAAAGTGTTGTTGCTTGGATCCACCGACCGCACCCGGTTGATGCGCGACAAGTTGACCAGCACCTCGTGACCACTGGCGCGCGGGATCTGCGCGCCCACCAGGCCGGTGTTTCCCCCCTGGGGCACGATTCCCACCTCGGCTGCGGCGCACACACGCACGATCTCCGCCACCTCGGCGGTGTTCGCCGGCTTGAGCAGCAGCGGGGTCTTGCCCTGGTAGCGACTGCGCCACTCGACCAGGTGCGGGGCCAGGGTGTCCGGATCATCGCTCCAGCCGGCGGGACCGGTGATCTGCTTCAGTCGTTCGAGAGTGGCCTGGTCAGGCGGGCGCGGCATGGGTGGACATGCTAGTACCCCTTCTCGGAAATTCGCAAACGACGAACAATCTGCGAAAAGGGAGCCCATGCCCTGGCTCAAGTCTCCGGTCTTCATGATTGTCGGTTCGCAAGCCCTCTTCACCGCCGGGGACCTGCTCGCGCGTGCCAACATGCGCAAGGGCGGCTTCACCCTTGCTACCTTCGTCACTTGGTGGTTCTTCATCTACTTCGGGTTGCGCACGGTCGCCATGTTCGGCCAGCTCTACGTGTTGGCCAGCGTACCCATCGGCAAGTCGATGGCCCTTTTCGGCGCGACTTCCATCGCGCTGGTGAACGTGCTGGGTGTGCTGCTTCTCGGCGAAGTCCTAGGCGCGCGCGCCTACGCCGGCGTGTCTTTGGCGGTGTTGGCCTTCGTGGTCATGGCGCTTTGATGGATAAAGGAAATGAGCGCCTTGGCGCGGACTTGGACGGTGGGGGCGGCGCGGGTGGCGCGGGCGCCGGAACACCGGCGCCAGCCTTCTTGCGGTACACGATCCAGGTTCCACTTTGGGCCAGCACGTCCACGCTTCCGCCATACGGTCCGAATGGGTTGGCGCCCCGGGGTGGACTGCGTACAAAGAAATAGTCAAAGACCGGCGGGTTCTTGCCAACACTGACGTCCATCGGGCTCCAGGGGTTGGGCAGGACAGCGCCAGCAGGTTTTGCTGTGCAAGGGATGTCGTGCATCCCGCAGTAGGGCAAAGGCGTCATGCTGCCGGGTGCGGATCGAGCCGCCACGTAGAAATAGGGCAGGCCCAGCAACGCCGACTCCACCCGCATGACGTGCGAGCCGCGGTCGAACACCAGGCCCACCGCCTTGCCACCCGGCGGCGTCTTGTGCATCACCTCGACGAAGTCCGCGGTTTCCCGTGCGTAGAGACGATAGTGCACGATCAGTTGCCATCCGTAGAAAGCGCACACAACCATGGCCGGCAGGGGAACCACCAGCCCAAGCACGCCGCGCGCACGCCCTAGCCCCGCCGGCACCAGTGCGATTGCCATGAGAGGAACCAGCACGGCGAAACGCGGAAAGAAGGTCGTCAGGCTAAGTTCGTTCAGGTGGTGCGGCAGCAACAGATAGGCGGCCAACGCGCCCACAAAGGCGGCCAGAATGGCAGGCCACACGCGCGGCTGCGGGCGCAGGGACTTCTGCTTCGCCAGGGCCGCCCAGGCCACCAGCCCAGCCACCACATAGGCAGCGATCACAAGCAGCAAGGCTTTGCACGCGCGAACATCCACCTGATCGGCAAAGCCACGCATGGCATGCACCGGAATTGCCGAGAGACGCTCGGCAAAATCGCCCAAGAAGGTTCTGCCGCCGAGGTCCCCCAGGCGATGGCGCTTGACCAGCGCCCAGACGTAGGCAAACGGGGGTCTGGGCGCCGCGGACGCCGATAGGAATTGGCGGTACGCCAAGACCGCAAGAGCCGGCAAGACTGTGCTTGCCCCGAGCAGGCGCCGGCGCCAAGGCACGGAAACCAGGAGCGCAAAACCCAGGACCGCGCCCACCCCGTAGAAGAAATTCTGCAGGTGACACAGGAAGAGAAAGAGAGCCAACGCGGCGGTCCACCGCCAGCTCCGCCACACCTGCGCGGGCGAGCTGCAGAGGTGTCTCACCACTTGCGCCAGCAGGAGCAGGAGCACCGGCAGTGACAGGGCGAAGCTGACGAAACCATAGTGCAGCGTCAGATTGTATGCGAGCGGAAAGGCCAGCAGCGCCGGAACCCGGCTGCGACCGCAGGCCGCAAGCAGCGAGGCGGTAGAGAGCGGCATCGCCGCGACATAGAGCGCGACGATAAGCTTGTGCGCGGCGAGCAGGCTCATCACCTTGCCGAGAGCGACCAACATAAGATAGTGAGCCGCGTAGGGCGCCACCCGAGGGCTGCCCTCGTAGAAGGCCGCGTAAGGCGAGACCAGCAAGCCGCGCTTGCCCAGCATGTCGGCTATCGCTAGGTGAAACGGCAGGTCCAGTCCGGGCAAGATCTCTGTCACGAAGAGTGGCGCCCAGTAGAAGGGCAGCAGGATGAGAAAACACACACCAAAAACCTTGGCATCGGCGTCCAGGCCGGCGCCCAGACCGTCGACCAGCCAGCGCCAGACGCGTGTTTTCAGCTCGGTGAGGGCCAAGGGAGAAACTGTGTATACACCAACTCGATGGGCATTCCTCCTGCTGGCCCTTCATAGGGGCACATGAAAGCGGTTGAGACAACTTGTCGCTGCGCTTCGACGGAACGCAGATCGCGATGCCGCTTAGCATCCGGCCGACAAGCCGGGCCGAGGGCAAGGAGGGCCGACTTGCGACGGACCACCCCTCCACCCACCCCGCGGCTGCGCCGCGCGCATCGCCGGACCGGAATGTACTGATGTACTTGAGGACCGGAAGCGCAGGCCCGACGCCGCCATCGGCCCGGTCGCGCGGGCGCGGGCGAGCTTTGCTCGCCGAAGCCCTTCGCGGGAGGTGTGGAACCCTCCCAGGGTTCCACAGTAGATCGTCGGCCGTCGTCCCCTCGACGGTTTGAGGCAACGCTTCGCTAGCGCCCGCGATCCCTGTGGTATAGATTCCGCCGACCCATGGGCCTTCTGGATCTCTTCTCCAAGGAGAAGCGCGAGGAACGCGCGCTGGCGAACCTCATTCGCCGCGCGACGCACAAGTACTTGCAGTCGCCTGAGCGCTACAAGGCCATGGAAGGGTTAGCCAACGACGGCTCGGACGCAGCCCTCTACGGCCTTCTGTGCCGGTTCGGCATGGTGTACGACAAGTCCATCGACGACGAGCAGGAGAAAGAGTGGGTCTTCGACACCATTGCGGCCAAGGGCCGCGCAGCTCTGCCGGCGGTCAAGCGCTATCTGCGCTCCGCGGATTCGGTGTCGTGGCCGCTGCGCCTCTTGCCCAAGGTGGCCAACAAGGAAGAGGAATTCGCCCTGGTCGAGCAGGTCTTGGCCGAGCACGAGCCGGGCTACGAACGCGACCCCACCAAGAAGATCCAGCTCTTGCGCCATCTCAGCCAGCAGAAAGACCCACGGGCACCATCGCTGGTGGCTCCCTATCTGGCTGACATGGACGAGGGCGTACGCTTTGCCGCGGTGGAAAGCCTGCTGCGCCTGAAGAACGAAGAGGTGGCACGCGACGCCCTCCTGCAAGTCTTCGTCTCCGACACCGAGGAGAGCTTGCGGCTGCGCATTCGCATCGCCGAGGGGTTCGCCGAACTCGGCTGGCTGGTGCATGGTCACCGGGGCGGCGTGGAAAAGAAATTGCCCGAGGGTTTCCAGCTCGACCGCGAGGGCCACATCCTTGACCGGAAGCGGTCCGAGTAATGCCCCGAAGAACAGACATCAAGTCCGTCCTCATCATCGGTTCCGGCCCCATCGTCATCGGCCA
>PMJO01000144.1 GCA_003158455.1 Myxococcales bacterium
GCCGTTGCAGAATCCCCACAGGAGAAACAGGGAACTGACCAGGATGAACGTGAACATCACGTTCTTGCCGTCGCCAAGCCTGAACAGGCCTTGCTTGGATGCATTCGAGGCCATGCGCCTCCTTTCTACTGCCAGTTAGAAGGACTGGCTTCCCCGCTGTGGCCCCGCCGACAGTAGGCTGGTTCGCTCGATGACCGTGAACATCACGTAGCCAATAGATTCCCGCCCATGCCAGGCGAATTGTGGCGCCGACAGATGCGGGGCCCGTTCGCTGTAGCGCGCCCCAGCCTCCAACACAAGATGCCGTGAAGCCTGGAAACGGACCGGCAGTCTGGCCATAAAGATGGTCTCGTCAGGATTCCCAGGCAGCGGCTGACGGGTCAGGTTGGTCGACACCATGCCGGAAAGCTCGGCGGTCCAGCGCGTACCAAGATCAGCCAGAACGCCAGCGTTGGCCTGACCGCGAGGAACGCCGGTGCGAAGCACCGGATCGAGGTACCAGCTAGCAGCACCGGACAAATCACCGCGCACTCTCAGATCGCGCGCTTGATACAGCAACGAAGCGAGCCTGGCTGCGCCGATCGGCGCAACGGGCGCGAAGGATTGCATTGTGCATGGATCAGCAAACGGGTGCGCGATGATCACACCAGCTTGCAGCTCCAACCGGTGGCGCCGGGTTAGCTCATGTTGCCAAGCAACCTGCGGCTGCCAGACCAGAGCGGAAAATCCTGAAGCTGAAGTCTGGCCCTGACCGGCGACGCTGTCCTGAACAATGTTGTAGGTCAAGTCGGCGCGCACGACCAGTTTGTCCCGGCGCGAGAGCACGTAGCTGAGCTGGGGTTCGAAGGCCAGTTTGGTCTGCACCGGCAGCGACGTGGCGCCACTGGCCGCGCCTGTCGTCGAGTCGAGAGTGCGCCAGTTCAGCAGTGAGAACCCTGCCTGCAGCGACGTCCGCCGCGACGCTCGCCACGCCAGTGTGGCCCTGCCCTGCAGATTGAGCATGCTAGTCGTGGCCGGCAGGGCGGCTTGCTGGGGCAAGCTCTGGCCTAGGTAGGCGTAGTCCACCTCACCGAACGACCCATCCGCTTGCAAAACCAACTCGGTGCGCCGGTCGAGGCGGGCGCGGTGACGGCCCGCGAAAACGTGCAAGACCAGCGGCGCAATCTGGTCGTTGGGGGACGGATCGCGCCACAGCAAACGGGGCGCGTACCGGAGCGAGCTTTCGCCTTCGGCCCTGGTCCAATACAAGTTGGCTTCGGGAGTGAGTAGCGCCGTGAAAAAGTTGGATGGAGATTCACCGTATAGTAGCGGCGCTTGCCCTGCCCGCAGCTCAACCTGGGCTCCTGCCCCAACTTGCAGATCGCCGGCAGCGAACAGAAGCGCGACCGTCGCGACCGTTCCAGCGGCAGGCAACGGACCTACTCCACGACGACTGAGTCGCCGTCGGCAAGGCGGAAGCCCACAGCGTGGGACTCGGCTTCGGTCAGATCGCAAACTCTGAACCGAATCCGTGTGCCTTGTCCGACTTTGCGAACGACGTAGACGCGATCGTCGTGGGCAAACTCGGTGAGCCAGCCGGCCGCGGCCAAGGCTGCCATCACGCTACGATCTCGCGTCAGTTCGTAGCTTCCCGGGGTCTTCACCTCACCCACAACGCCAACCCGGATGGGCGTGTTGCGCACGATCCACACTGAAACGACAGGCGCCACCACCAGGTCCTTCAGGCGGCCTTCGAGACTGCGCGCCACCTGGGCCGGCGTGCGGTCAGCCACTTGGATGCTGCCGACCATAGGCTGCGGGTAGTGTCCGTCATCGCGCACCACGAACTCACCCGAGAGCGAGGGCTGCGCTGCGACCTCAACCAAAATGGTGTCGCGCGGCCTGATAGTGGGGCTGGCGGGCTCGGGTGCGACAGGGAGGTCTTGTACCCAGACGAACTGCGACTCATGCGCACAGCCCCCGACCACGGCCAGCACGAGCAGCAGCACGGAGGCGCCGGCATTGACCCGGGCGACCAAACGACGCAGACCACCGAGGCCGACCAGCAGAAAAGCAAAAGCAGCCCCGAGCGCGCCGCCTATGGCAGAACGGAGCAGCAGCGTCCGCTTCACCCGAATTCGCTCTATCCTGGGCGCAACCGCGATCTCATAGCGCGAGCTGGCCGACACTCGCTCGAGCTCAAGCTGGACCTCGGCCTTGCGCAGCCGTTCGTAGAGCTGGCCGTGCAGACGCTTGGTCTCTTGTTGCTGACGCTCCAGCTCCTCAATGCGCGCATCGATCTTCGGCTGGTTTCTGCTGACGTCGTGCAGGTTGTGCAGACTGCCGGTCACGGAGGAAAGTTCACCACGGGCCGCACTAAGCTCTGATTGGCGCTCGTCAAGCTTGCCTCGCAAGTTCTCGTCGGTCGCGCTTAGTTGGCGATCCTGGCTGGTGGTTTCCCGGCGTAGCTGTTCGTTCACGAGGTTCTCCAGATTTCTCTTCTCTTCGATAAGACTTCTGACTTCGGGGTGTCCGTCCGCCAAACCTGAGGCGCGCTTTTCGGCGAGTTTGCGGTTAACCGTGGAGAGGGCTTCTCGAAATGACTGCGCAGACTGTCTCTTGATTTCGTGACCGCCGCCGGCCACTTGGGCGCGTATGGCCGCTATCTCACTCTCCAGCCGCCGAACCTGGCCCGCTAGCGTGATCCGACGCGATTCGAGCTCGGAGCGCGACTCGGGCGAGAGGGTGGCTTCGCCGACAAGCTGATCCACATGGGATTCGCGGAATTTCACCGTGTCAGCCGCGATGTCCTGAAGTTCCTTTTCGGCCGCGGCAGTTTGTTTTTGCAAGAAGTCCACTTCGGCTACGAAGACCTTGATCTTCTTCTTGATCTCTGACTCGACGTAGTTTCTCAAGTGAGCGTCGAGGAATTCTACCGGGTCGCGCTCATTCCGACTGAAGAACCCCTCGCGCAGCGTGCCCACATAGTCGTGAATGCCCTGGTTCTCGAACTTGAGGTTGTTGGCGATGGCGTCCACCGCACTATCGTCGGTAGAAGCGCCGAGCCCGGTGAGAGTGGTACGGACGGCTTCGCGACTGGTGAAAGCCCGCTCCGCCCCGGCAAAGACCTGGCGTGACTCTTGTTGCTGGCGCCCCTCTGGATCCACCGGATTGACGTTTGGTTCCGGGTGCAACGTCACCTCGCAGTAGGCCGAGCGCGGGGGCGGCATGACAAAGAAGCTGACAATTCCCAGCACCATGCCCAGGCCCGCGAAGACGTTCAGGAAGAGCGCGTGCCGTCTGAAGAAGGCGGCGACGCGAATGAACCGTCGGACGATATCCTCCAGCGATGGCTCGGCTTCCTCGTCGGACCGGAGCATGCGACGGCGATCGTCCGAGGAATCGGTCACCAGCACGAAATTCGGAGCCGTAGCCGAACGGCGCAAGACAAGCGATCCGCGAGCGCCAGGCGGCCACATGGCGGGCATTCCCTGATCGGGAGGCGGCGCCCCATACGCCTCATTGTCCCCCACCGGCGTATCCCGGTTGGAACCGGGAGGGGGCACCCAATTGGGCGCCCAGGAGGAAGGTGGAATCACTTCACCCACGAAGCCGGCGTTCCCAGGTCCCGTGGGCGTTCCGCTGGCTGGCGTCCGGCCGGTCGAGACGCGGAACTGAGATGGCGGAGAGGGCGGCTCTTGCAATTGCGGGTGTCCGTAGGGAGGCGTGGCCATCCGCTCTGCCGTTCCCGATGGCGCGGCGACACTGCTGGCTGGGGAGGTCTTCACGCCAGGAATGGGCGTTGTGGCGCGCACGATACTGACGGGCACGCCCACGGCCGGCGATCCATTGCGCCGGGGATCGGCCAAAGCTGGCGGGTCGGCGCCACTGCCCCCGGAAGGCACATCCGGCGCGGTCGGCCCGCGAGAATCTGCCTCCGCGGCGTCAAGCGGCGCGCTTTCATCTCGCGAAGACCCATCCCGATTCATGGCAGACCGAGTTTCTTAGCACATGGCGTGGAAGCCCACAAAGGACCGTTCGGGCCCTGACGCAAGCTCGATCCGGTTGGGCACCACCACCGCCGCGAGTATGATGCGGTCATGCCTGGCGAAGCGGCCAGCACAGCATCGCATCCAGGGAGGAAGCTTCTCCGCCTGAGCGATTACCTCGGCCACAAAGCCATCCTCGGCAGGTGCCACATTCACCTGGATATCCCGAAAATCTAGCGGCTGGCCCGCCGCGGGGAGCACCGCCTTCAACGTTGCTTCCTTTGCCACGAACGCCAGCTTTGCCCGGTAGCCCGCCTCGGGTTTTCTACCCAATTGTCGTTTCTCCGCGTCGGTGAGAACAAAATCCCAAAGATCCGACGGCAGCGGATCGACGCCCTCCGCGTCGATCCCCAACGCCGCCACATCCTGGCGCGCAGCCACGGCCACCCCACAGAAGCCCGCTGCACCCGCGTGGGTATGCGTGATCGAACCCACTATCCCTGCGGGCCACAGCGGCGCCCTATCCGGTCCCGCGAGCAAGGGGAACCCAGTCACGCCCAAGCGCGCAAGTGCCCGGCGCGCGCATTGACGCCCGATCGCAAACTCCCGGCGCCGGCGTTCGACGGCACGCTCGACCATCACCGCCTCCGCCGGATACATTGACTCGGCGGAGCCCTGAAGGTCACACTCCTCAGTTACCACGCTCACATCCGCGAACAACTCAGAAAGGCGCGGAACTATGCCTAGCGAGCGTTCCGACGCGCCTTCGCGTCGAAGACGGTTCGCAGAATGATCTTGAGATCCCAAAACAGATTCCAGTCCCGAATGTAGGCGAGGTCATGTTGAACCCTCTGCTGCATTTTCTCCAGCTCCACGGTGTCGCCACGCCAGCCGTTCACTTGCGCCCAGCCCGTGATTCCGGGCTTGACCTTGTGTCGCAGCATGTAACCTTCGATCAACCCACGATATTCCTCGTTGTGCGCGACTGCATGCGGGCGCGGTCCAACGATCGAGAGCTCGCCGGTCATAACCTGCAAGAATTGGGGCAACTCATCGAGAGACCACTTGCGCAGCAAGCGCCCAACCGGTGTTATCCGTGGGTCGTGATCCTCGACCTGCTTGATGTAGGGGCCGTCCTCGCAGACCGTCATGGTCCTGAACTTGAG
>PMJO01000103.1 GCA_003158455.1 Myxococcales bacterium
GCACATTGACAATCCCGCCCGCTGTGCGGCCTGGCGGACTGACAGCATCGCGGTTTCCGCTGGCGTCGGGGTCGCCGCTAGCAAGCGCTCCAGTAGCGCGTTTTGCTTGTCCAATCGCTCGACCAGCGGCGCTTGGGCCGCGCGGACCGCGTCGGCAATGGCCGTTTCCACGGTCACGGCTGCACCTCCGTGCCCGGCTGGTGCGCGCGCGCAGCGGCCACAACTTTTGCCAGTTCGGTGGGCGATGTCGGCAAGCGGTCAAGCGCTTGCTGAATTGCTAGCGCGGTCCCATAGCGCACGGGCAAGCCGCCAGCCGCGCGCTCTAGCGCCGGCAAGGACGCGCCCAGGACCGACGACGCCCGAGTGGTGCCAATTCGCGCGAGGAGTGTTCGCAACCGCGGGCGCTGCGTGGCGGGGAAGCAAACTGTCGTTTGTCGAACCATGGGGGATGGTTCGAGCGTGCCTCACCCGGCCAGGGGTTTCGCCGGTCCCCCTGGGGGCCGGTTGGGGCGGCTACGTGGTTTTCGCCGGTCTCCACCGCCGCCGCTTCCGCCGGAGACGGCACGAGTCCGAACACACCGTCGAGAGTTCGTAGTTTTCAGATGCGATTCGTTCCGACTTGCGACGGAAGACCGGCTTTCCACACACTTCGCACAGTGGGGGAAGGCTGCGCTTGTCATTCTCGGTGATTTCCTTGTTCCAGGCGTCGATGACGCCTTGCCACTCGGCACGATACTGTGCTGGCGGAAGAAGCGGAAGCGAAGTCAGCCGACGAATCCGATCAACGAGGTTCCCGAGAATCGGCGCGGCCTCCGCGATTTCCCGCCGCCATCGTTTTCCGCGCTTCACCGGGTCGTTCTCTTCTGGCAGAGTGGCGAGTTGGACCTTGCGCGCACAAACCTTGTGCTCATCCGGTGTGGTGGGATGCACGGAAATCGGCTCCAACTGAACGCTCAGCGAAAGTAGCTCGGAAAGAAGATCTCGCGGGTCACGCCACCCGATGGGCAGCGGCTGGGTCGAGGGCATCATTTGCCACTCGGCGGAGAACTTCTCGGGCGGGCGTTCCGCCATACTCGACGGCTTCCCTGCACCGCTTCCGTGCATCAACGCTCGCGCTTGCGCCGTGTGCTTCCCCTCCCTGGCCTCCCCTTGCCCCACCGGGGCCGCCTTCGCCTCGCCACGGGGCTGGCGCTTCGTTCTGCGTGCTGTTTTCGGGGTGCCCTTCGTCACGTTCCTGCCCTTCGCGCCCTCCTCGAAAGACCGCTGGGCAGGGACCGCGAAGGGCTGCGGTCCCGTTGCGCGGTAGCTGGCCGCACAACTGCCCAACGGAAATCAGTTTACCTCACATTGGCTATTCTGTGCCCAATTGTTCCGAAAACCTGCCTATTCGCCATTGCGCAACAGTGCGCGCCCACAGTGCCCACACACAACCGAACCCCCTTGTTTTGTAGCACCTTGAGTGCATTTGATAACAATTGAGCACAAGGCACCCACACGATTAAGAGTCCGCTGCTCTACCAATTGAGCTATGCGCCCGCTCTGGGTCGATCGGGAAGGGAATGTATGCCTGGCGAAAACGGCCAAGTCAAGACGCTGCCACTTCCGTGGCCGGCAGCCGGATCCGGCGCCGGATCCGGAACCGGATCCGGCCTCCGGCCACCGCTCCCGGAAGGTACTGGCGCGCCCGGAGGGAATCGAACCCCCAGCCCTCGGCTTCGAAGGCCGATGCTCTATCCAATTGAGCTACGGGCGCAGGAAAGGCGAGATAATCCTGGCCAGAGCCAGCCCTGTCAAGGACGGGCGCCGGGCTGGGTGGTGGGGGCTGGGGTGGGCACGCTTGGCTTCCCCGGCTTTGGCGCCGCCTTCTTGGGGATGTAGGTCAGGCGCAGTGCCTTGATGAGTTGTTCTTTGGCCGAGTTCGGATCCCGACGCATGTCCATGTTCTTTACCCGCTCCAGCGTGCTCTTCAGAAGATCGAGGCGGCCGCGCTCGGCTTCGCCGCAGGTCACCGCCGACCCCGACTCGCACAGTGTCAACGCCTTCTGGGCCTCGGTATACGCGTGGCCCGGTTCGAAATGGTCCGCCAGCGCAAGGCTCGCCAGATGGTGAAGGCGATGGTCATCCGGATGCGCATCTAGGGCACCTGCAAGTGACGCCAACGCCCAGTCCGGATGGCGCAGGTCCATGAATATGTCCGCCAACTCGAGCGCGGCAGGCGCGTTGCCCGGCGTGGCCAGAAGCTCGGTCTGCAGTTCCGCCACGCGCTGGCGCATCGCCGAGTCCGGCGGCAACGCAGGCTTGACCTTAGCGTCTGGCCTGGGCATGAGAATCGCCGCCGCAAGCAGCAACAGAATCGCCAAGTCGAGAACGCGCGTTACCACGAGCCCTATTCGTACCGCAGCGCCGACCTCCGGTCCAGCCGCCCGCGAGCTGCCGCCCCAAGATTCCCCGGACCGTAGCAGAAAGCCCCGGTCAGATTCTGCGTGGGCCGGGCATAAGGCGAGAATTCTTTGCTGGACAAGGACTCCTCTTCTGTGGCATTGGAAATGCTTCTGTAGCGGACGGGTGATTCTTGCTGGGGCGATTGGCGTCGGAGCGAGCCTGCGGACCTAACCTAGCACTTCTTCAGCACCTCACGCTTTCCGAAATCTCTGGCCGGTTTCCTGTCGCACGGACCTGGCTGTCTGGGACACCGGCACCACGACCAAGGAGGAACAGATGAGCGTCCTTAAAATGTTGGCTGATGCCTTCCACGAAGGAGGATGGGGTATGTGGCCCATTCTCACGATTCTGATGATCACAATCTCGATCGTCACTGAACGTGCTGTGGTTCTTCGCAAGGCGGTGATCGACAAGGACAAGCTGCTTGCCCTGCTCCGTTCGCAGATCTCGGCAGGCAACATTCAAGGAGCGATCAAGGTCTGCACGGGGAACTCCACGCCCATGACTCGTATCGTCCAAGCTGGCCTCATGCGCGCCAACCGGACGGAAACTGAGATTATCGCGGCCATGGATGAAGCCGCCTCGCGCGAGATGCCGCAGGTCGAAAAACGAACCGGCTATCTGGCCATGTTGGGCAACCTCGCCACCCTGGCCGGGTTGCTCGGCACCATCACCGGCCTCATCAAGGCGTTTGCCGGTGTGGCAGGCGTCGACCCGTCGCAAAAGGCGACCCTGCTGTCCAAGGGAATCTCCGAAGCCATGAACTGCACCGCGTTCGGCCTCTCCACCGGCATCATCGGCCTCGCTGCATTTGCTTGGCTGAATGGCAAGACCCAAGGAATCCTCGACGACGTCGGCGAAATGAGAAAAACCGTGACCACCCTGCTGGCTGGCGCAAAGGCTGCGCTGCACGGGTAGCCCAACAAGTTAGGCAACGCCAAAGAAAAGGAGACTGAGCCATGTTTTTGATGGAAGCGTTCAAAGAAGGTGGATGGGGTATGTACCCGATCCTCTTGATCTGTCTCATCACCATCTATCTGACCCTAGACCGGACAGCCTACCTGACAAAGTGCAAAGTCGACGCAGACCGGCTGATATCGCTGCTCAGGTCCCAGATCGTCAGCGGCAACATCCGCGGCGCCATCTCGACCTGCCAAGCGACGCCCGTGCCCCTCACCAAGATCATTGCCGCCGGCCTGCAGAAGGCGGGCGGATCCGAGCACGACATCCAGCAGGCGATGGACGAGGAAGCCTTGCGCGAGCTGCCCAAGGTTGAAAAGCGAACCGGCTACCTGGCCATGTTGGGAAACCTGGCGACCCTGGCCGGACTTCTCGGCACCATCACCGGCCTCATCAAGTCGTTCGGAGCCGTGGCTGGCGTCGACCCCTCCATGAAGGCGACCATGCTCTCCAAAGGTATCTCCGAGGCCATGAACTGCACAGCCTTCGGGTTGGGCACCGGCATCTTCGGCCTTGCTGCATTCGCCGTGCTCAACGGCAAGACCCAGCAAATTCTCGACGGCGTCAACCAGGGCACGGTTGAGGCGCTCAATCTGGTGGTGGCGGGCCGTACCGACACCGGCGCGCAGCACTAGTCGACACAGCGAACGCAGGGGCCGGGGGTTATCACCGGCCCACAAGACGGGAGCTCAATCATGAGTGTTTCAGTAGATACTGGCGGTAAGGGCAATAAAAAGCAGCTTAACGCCGAACTCAATCTGGTGCCCTACATCGACCTGCTCACCTGCATGGTCGCCTTCCTTCTCATAACCGCGGTGTGGACCCAGCTCGCCCGTCTGCAGGCCCAACAGAAGGGCCAGGGACAAGCCGGCGAGGAAACTCCGCCCGAGCTACAGGTGAAGGTCGTCGTGATGGTGAACCAGGAAGGCTTCAACTTGGTCGTCGGTCAGGACCAGACCCCTATTCCCAAGAAGGGATCTGAGTACGACTTTGAACGGCTGGCGAACGAGCTGAAAAAGGCCAAAGACGGTCACCCAGACAAGAACGATGCGCAGGTGGCTTCCGAGGACACCATCAAGTTCGATGTCTTGGTGCGAGCCATGGACACGGCCATACAAGCGAGATTCCCCGACATATCGCTGATTGACTCAGGTGCAGCCGGAATCTGAGACCCGAGGAGAACCACCATGGCAATCAAGGCGCCTCACTCGCACCTCTACCATTCGATCAAACTTGAGGTCACCAACTCGAAGCTGGGGGGCGGCGGCCGCAAGAGCCTGTATCAGGCTCTCAACCTCGTGGCCTATATCGACATGATGACGATCCTTGTCATCTTCCTGCTCATGACCTTCTCGGCCAGCGGCGAGATCCTCTTCGTGCAGAAAAACATCGTCCTGCCCGACGCGCAGAACTGGAGCGACCTCGAGCGCGCCCCGGTGATTGGCGTTACCAAGGACGTCGTCACTCTGGACGGCAGGCAGGTGGCCACCGGTGAAGAGCTGATGAAGGACTCGGCCACCGGCGACGCCAAGATCCCGGAGTTGGCCGATCAGCTCGTAACCGCAAAGAACAACTACAAGCTGCTGCACCCCACCGAGGACTTCAAAGGGGTGTGCATTATCCAATCGGACAAGAGCGTCGAGTTCAAGATGTTGCGCAAGGTGATGTTCTCGGCAGCCACGGCCGGCTACCAGAACGTGAACTTCGCCGTGCGGCCGAAGGCCAAAGGCGGCACCGCAGCACCAGCTGCGGCCGAGTGACTTTCGCTTCTCCGCGCGTCGTCAGTGGTATCGACGGCCGGCCTCCCCCAAGGCCGGCCGCAGGGATCTGCTACGGAAGGACCTTTCCCAGGGAGGTGTTGAGATGCGTAAAGCCAGCCTCGTAGTAATCGGCGCGCTAACCGCCGGTGTTTTTCTGTCCGGGTGTGAAGGAGACCCGAACGATCCGCGTACCTGGGCACGCAAGCTCAAGGGTGTGCGCGACCAGAAGGAGGCGTTGGATCAGCTCGCCAAGATGAGCGTGGAGCGAGCCGAGAAGGCGCTGCCCGAGCTGATTGCGCTCTACAAAGAAACCAAGAAGCCGGAGCACTTGGAGGCGTTGAGCCGCTTCCAAAATGACCAAACCAAAGCCCTCTTCATCGAGGCACTGGACTTCACCGAAGACGACTTCGACCGTGCCGTCATTGCCGCCGGCGCGCTGGGCGAGATGAAGGCGACCGACGCGGTCGCGCCGCTCATCAAGGCGGTGGACCACCAACTCCCCATAAAGTCGCGCGCCAACACCGTGCGCCTGGCGGCGATTCGCGCCCTGGTCAAGATTGGCGACAAGCAAGCTGTGCCCGTTCTGATGAAGATCCTCACCACCTCGGCCGACGAGCAAGATTTCTTGCTCAATCAGAAGGCGGCCCTCGGCCTGGCTGAGTTCCGCGACCCGCAGTCGATTCCGGCGCTCATCAAAGGTCTCTTCATGACCGGCCGTGGGACGCAAGTGTTCCAAGAATGCCGTCTGGCCTTGGTGCGCATCGGCGATGCGGCGGTGGATGCGCTGATCAACTTGCTCAACGAGAAGAACGCTGAGATTGCCGAGATGGCGCGCACGTTGGACTTCGACAAGACTAGCCCCGGCATCGTCCCCTTCAAGGCCGCCTATCTGCTGGGCGACCTGCGCGCTGCGCGTGCGGTCCCGGCCATGGCTGCGCGTCTGAAGGTTCCGGCCAAGTCCGGCGAGCACAAGGCCATTCTCATCGGCCTCGGCTTTATCGGCACTCCGCCGGCGGTCAAGGTGTTGCTCGACGTGCTTACCGACAAGAAGGCCGAAGCGACCGACCGCCAGGCTGCCGAGGACGGCATCTATCTGTCAGGCGACAAGCGTGCCGTGCCCATTCTGCTCGACACGGCCAAGAATGGCTACGTGGTCGTGGGTGGGGTCAAGGCATCCGACCTGCGTGCCAACGCTGCCATCGATCTCGCCCGCATTGCGGGCAAGGAAACCTACGAGGCGTTCAAAGCCCTGGCCGACAAGGAGAAGGATGCGCAGGGGATCTTCGGCGAGGCGCTTGACCGCATGCAAGTAGCCAAGGACTGCGACAAGGACCTCGACTGCTACGCCAAGGTTCTCAACACCGATGCGTCCTGGACCCGCGCCGAAAAGGCGGCGTTCGCCATCGGCTTCTCCGGCAATTCCAGCAAAGGCGTACCCATTTTGCTAGGCGCGCTCAAGCCAGTGGCCTCGCTGTCCCAGCTTCGCTACCCCGTGCACCAGGCGATTCTGCAGTCGCTCACCAAGCTGGCCGATGCGTCATGCAAGATCTGCGAAGAGAAGTTGCTCAAACAAATCGAGCGCGACGAACAGGCGGTCCGCCTGCCCGGCGCGCGCGACCTCCTCGGCGAAACCCGCGTCGCATTGGCAGTCATCCAAAACAAGAAGAAGGCCAATTAGGACCGAGGGTTTCGCTCTCGCGATCAGGGAGCCGCTCTTGCTACGTCGACTGATACTCAGCAACCACGGTGGTATGAATGCCACCACGGATGTTGAAGTCACCCTCGACGCGCGCACGCCGGGGATGAACCGCTGCCACCAGGTCGTCCAAAATGCGGTTGATCACGGCCTCGTGAAAGGCGCCCTGGCTGCGGTACGACCACAAGTACAGCTTCCACGACTTGAGCTCGACGCAAAGCTGTGCGGGCACGTACTCGACGCGCACCGTGGCGAAATCGGGCTGACCCGTCTTGGGACAAAGGCAAGTGAACTCCGGCGTCTCGAAGCGGATCAGGTAGTCCCGCTCCGGCTTCGGGTTGGGGAAGGTATCGAGCGTCTGGCGTGGCGTGGTGCCCATTCACCTGCGATGATAGCAGGCGTCTCGTCGTTGACACTTCCCGAAACCAGAAGCGACAGTGTCCTACCGCGGGGAGGCCCCATCGGATGACGCGATATTCTTCGTTATCGACTCTGCTTTTCTCCAGCCTGGTTGCCCTGGTGCCGTCCTTGGCAGCAGCAGCCGCCGTTGTACACGGCACGGTGGTCCTGCCCGATGACCTCAAATCCGGCCGTCATTTTTTGGGCCACTGGCGGGTTGAGAACACCTCCGTCCCAGTCCAGCCATCGCCGTCACGGGGCGATACCGTGGTCGTGCTGCTCGGCCCCAAGCCGCAAGTCCTGTCCCCCAAGAACACGCCGGTCGAGATCACTGGTATGCAGGCCAATCCCGCCACAGTGGTGGTGGGTGAGGGAGGCGTGGTTGAATTCAGAAACTCGGACAAGGTTTCCCACGATTTCTCAGTCCCAGGCCGACCCGATATCATGCCGTCCGAGCGTCTGAGCCCGGGCACCGTGCGCAAACAACGCTTCGGCATCAGCGGGGAATATGTGGTGCGCTGCACGGAGTACCCGCATGTCGTAGTTTCGGTGATCGTAACCAGCTCGCCATTCTTTGCGGCGGTAGACGAGAAGGGAGGCTTCAAGCTACTCGACGTGCCGGAAGGTCCGGCCACCCTCAAGGTATGGAGCAACGGCCGCTGGGTGCATGAGCAAGCGGTCGAGGTGACCCCCAAAGGAGTCGACCTGACCATCAAGGTGTCCAGTACGGCCAACCCCACCGAACAATAGGGGGCGGAAGCAATGTTCCTTTCCAAGATATGGTTTGTTCTCGTCGGGCTGCTGGCCGGGATTGCAGTCACGGCGGCCTTCGTGGCACCCCGCCCGGCCGATCGTCACATCGAGCAACTGGAAGGGCAGCGTCTGGATCGCGCGCAGTATGCGGCCGAGCAGATGCTCAAGAACGATGCGCGGCGCTGGATCGACTATGTGGCCAAGCTGGGCCGCGACGCGCACCTCACCGAGGCTCTCGACTCCTCATCGCGTGGAGCGGGAGAGCCCAAGGCGCTGCACGAAACCGTGCGTAGCCGTCTCAAGACGCTGGTACCTGACCGTGCCTCCATCGGGGTAGAGTCGCTCATCGCGGTAGACAACAAGGGACGCGTGGTGGCCAGGGTGGGCGACGATGAGGGCGAGTACGGCGAGTCGATCGCGGGCGCCGAGGTGGTGGGGGACGCCCTGCGCGGCTATATGTCCGACGACGTGTGGGGGGCGGCTGGTCGTTTGCGCCGGGTGGGCGCTGCGCCGGTCACCTCCAAGTCACGTGATCGCATCGTCGGTGCGGTGGTGGTTGCGGTCGAGACGGGCAAACGCTTGGCTGACATGTGGAAGCGCAACCTGGGCGTGGATGTGGCCATCGTGCTCGGCAAGAACGTCGTGTCGTCGACCCTGCCCGAGGCGCTCCTCGGCCAGTTGCCGCAACTCATCGAACAGCACGCCACCGAGATCGCAAGTCACAAGCGCACACGCGCCCTCGTTCTGTACATGGGCAATGAGCGCATGCTCTTGGTTGCGGCACCGTTTGTCGGTGAAGCCTCGGAACAGCGGGCGTACTACGTTCTGCTCAACAAGAAGTCCCCCGAGTCTGATCCGTGGGTGCTGCTGTCGAACGCCTCCTCGGATGACCTGCGCTGGGGCCGTTTCCCCTGGCTGTCCCTGGGCCTGGGCATCTTGGCCATGATCGCCATCGGTCTCATCTTGCAACGAACCGAAGTGGAGGGCCCGATCCGGCGGCTGCGCGCCGAGGTGCACAGTCTAGCCCGCAACGAGATCCAGAAACTCGACGACACCAAGTACGGCGGCAGGCTGGGTGGTGTCGCGCGGGATATCAACGCCACGGTGGAACGGTTCACCCACGCACCGGCACCCAAGTCCGAGACCGCCAAGAAGGACATCGCGGCGATTCTGGATCGGGGCGGCTCGGCCGACGGCAAGTCATTTGACGTCTCCCGGGGCAAGCCGGCGCAGCCCACGCCTCCGCCCAACCCGGCGTCGGTAGCCGCTTCGCTGTTCGGCGCGCCCAAGCTTCCGCCCCCTGCTGGCAAGGGACCCGCGCCCGTGGCGGTCCCCGCCGCGCCAGCGCCGGTCCCGCAGGCAGCCCCCGCGCCGGCGCGGCCCGTTTTTCTGCCCAATTTGCCGCCACCGTTGGAAACCATCCCCTCCCCTTCCGGCGAGTTCGCGGCGGTTTCGCCTTCCTCCATAATTGAGACCCAAGATCTCCCGTCTTTGCGCAAGGATGTGACGCCGCCGCCGGTACCGGTCTCGGCCGCTTTCGCCGCGCCGGTGGCCGCCGCACCCCCACCGCCCGCGCCACCCGCGGCACCGGTGGCCACGAGCCAGCCGAGAGACGAGGAAATGGAGCACTTTCAGCAAGTGTTCGAGGAATACATCGCCCTTCGTGCCAAGTGCGGTGAGCCGACAGCCTCGGTGGCAGCCAACAAGTTCTTCGCCAAGCTGCAGAGTAACCGCGACCAATTGATCGCCAAGTACGGCTGCCGCACAGCTCGCTTCTCGGTCTACGTAAAAGACGGCAAAGCCGCAATCAAAGCGACGCCGGTACGAGGCTAGCCGCCTTTCGAGAATTCGTATCTGGTTGCGCGAACAGTGAGAGCCGGGATCAGCCTGGCTCGGGGACGACATGAAAACCTTCGCGAGCGGCCGCGAAGGCAAGCTGGGTGTCCAGGGTATGGAGCAGTCGACCCGTAGGACGGCCCTCCGCCCACTCCAGCGCGGCCCCGAGTTGCATGGCGTCGGCCGCGCGCAATGGGTGAAGTCGCAACAGGCGGCGCGCCTGAGACTTCACCGTTTCAACATTGACGATCACATGACTGGCTCTTATCAGCTCGTCTGCTCTCACCTCCGCGGTGCTCGCCTCCCGTTCACCGAGAGCGCGTTCTCGAACCAGACGCCTGATGGCCGAGACCAGCTCAACCGATGTCAGCGTCCATAGCGCAAGCTCCGGATCCTCAGAAAGCCATCCATCGGCCAGCGGCGAGGCGGCTTGGGCGACAATCAGAGGCACCACCGCGGAACTGTCCCAGAACCTCACCAGCTCACCGGCTTTCCTACCGACCGTTTTGGCGTTCTTCGATCAACGCACCGACCACGTCGGCCTTGACCTTGGGCCGCCGCCCGAGCCAGCCCCGCGGAAGCTTTGCGACACCGCGCCGAACGATTCCGCGTCGTTCGAGATCGTCCAACCATCGAGCGTCATCGGTCCCCGTGGAAGCTCCGTCGCCGGCCGGATCGATCCGCGCGATCACTCGGTTTCGATCGCTCACCAGTACGGACTCACCCCGGCGAACCAGCCGCAAATAGTGGCTGAGCCCATTCTTGAGATCAGAAACCTTCACAACCGACATAGTCTAAGTCTAGCCACGTAATATGGCCATGACAAGGCTATATCCAGGAATTATCGAAAGGCGGTACAGCTACTCGTTTCTTTCCAGCAGCATCTGATCCGGATTGGCCTGCTCGCCAGGCGCAGCCGCGTTTTCTTTCGGTGCGGTGCCGTCGAGAAAGACTTCGCTGATGCCTTCGGCGCCCGGTGCGGGCAATAGTCCGGTGGCTGGATCGATTTGGACCACGACCACGCCGGGCGGCTGGCCGAAGTCGCGCACCGGCCGGCCGGCCATGGCCTTGACCATGAAGTCGAGCCACAGCGGCAACGCGGTTCGCGCGCCGGCTTCGCCGTGTCCCAGGCTCCTGCCGTCGTCAAAGCCGACCCACACCGCGGCCAGTAGCTCAGGCGTGAACCCGATGAACCAGGCGTCTCGGCTGCCATTGGAGGTGCCGGTTTTGCCCGCGGCGGGCCGCTGCAACTTGAGCCCGGCGGCGTGCGCGGTGCCTGACTCGACCACACTCTTCATGAGCGAAACCATGATGTATGCGGTCTCGGCACGAACATTCTGCGCAAGCGGGGGAGTGGGAATCGCTTGTGCGCCAAGGACAGAGATCAGGCGCGGCTCGCCGTGCTGGCCGCCGGCCGCAAACGTGGCGTAAGCGTTGGCCAGTTCAATCGGGGTGACTGTGTTGGCACCCAATGCCAGTGACAACTCAAGCGAATCCGGCAACGGCGAGGTGATGCCCGCGTGGCTGGCCATCTCGCGGGTGGCGCCAATGCCCACATCGGAAAGCAGCTTGATTGCCACGGTGTTGATTGACAAGGCCAAGGCGGTGCGCAGCCGGACCGGACCGCGAAAGTTGTCCTTGTCGTAGTTCTGTGGCTTCCAAAGTCTGTACACCTCGGGGCTGTCGTTGACGACTGAGGCAGCAGTGAAGCGCTGGGAATCGATGGCCGCGGCGTAGATAAACGGTTTGAACGCCGAGCCGGGCTGGCGCTGCGCCCGCTGCGAACGGTCGAAGCTGCCGGCGCGATAGCCGTAGCCTCCGACCAAAGCCAAGATGTCACGCGTGGCCGGGTCAAGCACCACCATCGCCGCCTGGGGACCCAACTCCAAAGCCAAAGGCGTGTCCTTGTCGCCTTCATGCTTGCGCTCGGGCGCCAGCCGAACGCGTACCAGATCACCGGGGCGGAAGCGAGCGACTAGCGGCGGCGTTCCCAGGCTGTAGCGGGGCTCGACCGCGGTATCAACCACGCCGGTGTTGCCGCCCACGAAGACGAACAAGCGACCGTTCTTGGGATCCTTGGCATCCTCCTCGACCCGCTCCACGATTCCGTCCACGATGTCCGCATCGCCCAAACTCGGGTGTTCCTTGCTCAGCTCCAGGCGGTGCTTCTCCAATGCTCTGCCCGCCAGGTGGCCGAGCGGTTTGCGGTAGCCCTGGCGCTGGTCCAGTTCTTCCAGCCCGCGCTCCACCGCCTGCCGGGCCATCCCTTGCAGCCTTGGATCGATGGTGGTCTTGACCGTCAGCCCCAGGGTGTCGAGCTTGTTGGCGCCGAACTTCTCGACTAGAGCGCGATGCACGCCGTCGACCCCCTCGGGCGCGCTGTGGGTGCGCGGGTTGCCCTCGGGAACCACGGCGATGGGCTGCTCGGCCACCTTGCGCGCCGTCTCTTCGTAGATGAACTCCAACTTCGCCATCTGCTCGAGCACATAGGTCTGACGTTTCTTGGCCGCCTCGGGGTGGCGGTAGGGCGACAGGTGCGTCGGCGACTGCAAAATGCCCGCCAGCAGCGCCGCCTCGCCCAGGTCAATCTCGCCCACCGGTTTGCCAAAGTAGAAACGCGCCGCCTCCTCTACTCCGTAGCGGCCGTGACCGAAATTCATCTGGTTGAGGTAGAGTTGCAGAATCTCTTCCTTGGAGAACTTCTGCGAGATTCTTCGCGCCAGGATGATTTCCTGCACCTTGCGCCGCATGGTCTTCTCGGGCGTGAGCAGCATCTGCTTGACCACCTGCTGGGTGATGGTCGAGGCGCCCTGGGCAAACCTACGGCGCATGAGGTCCTCGAAAAGTGCGCGCGCCATGCCCCGGTAGTCGAGGCCCTCGTGCTCGAAAAAGTCGGCATCCTCGGCGGCCAACACGGCTTGAATCAGCACCTTGGGCAACTGGGCGTAGGACACCACGGTTCGGTGTTCCGAACCGATCTCGCCCATCAGGTTGCCGTCGCGATCAAGCACACGTGTGATCTGCGGCGGCCGATAGTCACCGATGCCGCTCAGGCTGGGCAGATTGGGGTCGTGACCGAAGTAGTAGAATACTGCCACCAGCGCACCCGCGCCCAGCAGCAAGGGCGAGAGCAGGAGGAGCAACCAGCGCAAGAGGCGCAGGCCCACCCAGCGAATCGGGCGGCGCCGGCGCCGTCTCGGGCTGGGGGCGACCGGCTCCACCGAATCACGCGGCGACCGATCGAGCGCCAGGATGGGGTCGATCGGGTCAAAGCGGTCCGCGCCGGACCTACCGCCGCGCTTGCGCATGGGTCAGCGTAGTTTAGTGCTAGATCGGGACGGCAACGAAAAATGCGAGTTCATTGATCAGCGTCAGTTTCCGGCTCGGCCTCGGGCTTGGCAGCGGTGATGCGGCGAACCCAGTCCAGACACTGCTTCTCACTCAGGGTCATCTCGCCGTGATCGAAGGTCAGGGTCGAGGCAATCGCGGCCGCGTATTCTTCCTCAGTCAGGCGACCGCGCTCGCGCATGCGCGTCAAGATGCGACGTAGGTACTTTTCCCAGGCGGGAGAAAGCGCGCCATGGCAGTAGTGCACGTAGCGACGCTTGGGACTGGGCAGGATGGACGAAAAGAACGCCGCCTCAAGCGGCGTGACTTCAGACGCGCTCTTGCCGAAGTAGTGCCGCGCCGCCGCCCCAATACCGTAGAGCCTCGGCCCGAACTCAATGGCATTGAAGTACAGCTCGAGAATGCGCTCCTTGGGCAGGATCTGCTCCAGGTACCAGACCAGAAACAGCTCCTGCAACTTGCGCGACAGCGTCTTCTCCTTGCTGAGCAAGATGTTCTTCACCATCTGCATGGTGATGGATGAGGCGCCCAGCCGGAACCCGTCGTTCTCGATGTTGCGACGTAGCGCCGTCTTGAACACAGACGACACCCAACCGCGGTGCTTGAAGAACCCCGAGTCCTCGGTGGTCATGATGGCGTTGATGAGGTGGGGCGATATCTGGGCAAAGGGCACGAAGTCCGGATTGTCAGGCCCGACGATGAACATCATGACTTCGCTCTGGCCAGTGCCCGGCGGATCGGGAGGAACATCCACGGTCTGCACCAACGATTCGTCGCTCGCGAGCGCGGTGACCTCTGCGGGAGCCCTGACCACCTGACAGCCGTCGATGCCGACCTTGCCTCCCAGATCCAGCGCGTCGAGGTTGGCGAAGTCGATCTTGGTGTGCAGGTCAGCCTCGAAGAAGCCCTGCAACACGAAACCACCCAGGTGCGGCACCAGCGGTGCCGGGATACTGGCCAGCAACTTGCCGCAAGCAATCCGTGGCACGCGTAGTTGCGCCTCGAGCTTGGGCAGGTAGTGCAGCTCGCGGCCGCTCTTGAAACGGAACGTCCCCGGGGCCAGTTCCAGCGAGCCGGACAGCCCCACCGCCAAGCTGCCGAGACGGCCTTGCGCCTGGTTGAGGATCAGCAGCCGCTTGTCGAGGTCGACGGCGCCGTCCACCTGCACCCCGAACGTCAGATCGTTGATCGGCTCGCTCGCCAGCTTCTCGTGCAGCAGGCTCAGCCCGCTCACATCTAGCTTGCCCGAAAACGAAACCTGCCGTCCTTCGAGCTTCGCCTCGATGGCCGCATCGATCTCGGTGTTCTCGGGTTCGAGAACCGAGGCAGGCAGAATCTCGGCGATCTTGTCGAGCGAAAAGCGCTCGGCCCGTAGCGAGAGCGTACCATTGATCGCGCGGGAATCGATCGACGGTTGCAGTTGGCCGGTCGCTGTCCACAAGGCGTGCTTGGCCCCGCCGTAGCTGCCGGAAAAGAACAGACCAAAGGCTCGGGCAGGAGATCCCTTGGCCGTCGCGACGGGGCGAATCGCCCCGCTTATCCCAGTGAGCGGCAGGGTGGCTAGGGGCCGCATGTAGCCCTCTCGCACCGAAGCTTCGGGCCAGCCGACTGGCCGCAGGCCCGCCAGTGTACCCTCCAGGGTCACACTGTCGGCACCGAACGCTGGGGTGCTCTCGCTTCCACGCGTGCCGAATCGCCCAGATACCTGCCTAGCTTCGACGTGGTAGCGCAGCCCTGTCTCCCAACTCCCATCCACCACCCCCACCGTAACCGACAACCCGCGGCGGTTATCAGTGATCTGAACACTACCACCACGCACCAGCAGCGATGGCAGAGATGACGCGCCAGCCTTGAGCGGGGTTGGGCCGGCGGAAGCGCCACGCAGCCGCCCGAGAATCGCGCTGACGTTGTCCCCTGGACCGCCGCGCACCAGTTTGGCGACCGAGCCATCAGCCACCACCACGCCGCGGCCCCACAAAGCGGAAAACGGAATTTCCAAGCTGTCTGCCGTCAGAAGGGGCCCCTTGTCTTTTCCCACCACCACGCCGTAGAGCCGGAGCACCCCCCATCCTGCGCGCGCGCGCTGAGCCTCCACGGAAACGCCCAGCTTGGCCGCGGCCTTGGACGTGAGCAAGTGCCCGCAAAGCGCTCCCAGGGCGACGGGATAGCTGGCCACCGCCCCCGCGACGATGCCCAAGGCCCATACCCGCCGGTCGAGCAGGATGGCCTTGAGATAGCGCAGGTACTTGACTATCGGCGGCATTCGCGGGGGAGACATTCTACCTGCGAGCCCCGGGCAAGGTCACGCAAGAGTGGATGGCCGTGCTGGCTCGCCCATGGCGGTTCGTGACATTCTAGGACGATCTTCGAGGAAGGTTTCGTTCCTGCATGCGGGCACGGTCGGGCAGCTTGCGTTGCGGGCCGACGCGTGCCAGACGAACGGGAGCAAAGGAGACATCGTGAAAGCCAACTCTGGCATGCCATCTGCCGCCGGCAGCCTCTACTCTTTCCAGTTCGGCGACACTCAGTTCGCAGTCGACGCGAAGCTGGGCGGCCGCATCGTCACATTTGCCTTCTCCGGTCGCAACATCCTGACCGGCCCGACAGTGGACGCGGCCAACTTCGGGTCGACCTTCTGGTCCAGCCCGCAGAGTGACTGGAACTGGCCACCTCCCCCTGAAATAGATTCGGCGCCCTACGCGGCCAGCCTCGATGGCGCCGTGCTGTCCCTGTCCGGCGCCACCGCCGAAAGTCTTGGCCTCGCGGTGAACAAAAAGTTCTCCGCTGACCGCCAGACGGGTGTGGTCAGCGTGGTGTACACCCTTGCCAACCTGGGTAACCAGCCACGCCGGGTGGCGCCTTGGGAGATCACGCGGGTAGCGGCTGGCGGCCTTACCTTTTTCCCCATGGGTGAGGGCGGGCCGCGAAAAGGACCGCAGGATCTGCTGAGCCCAATCATCGCGAATGGCGTGGCCTGGTTTGCCTATGACGCCGCCGCCATCACCGCGGATCAGAAACTCTTCGCCGACGGCAAGGAGGGCTGGATAGCCCATGTGGACGGCGACCTATTGCTGGTGAAGTCCTTCGCCGACACATCGCCAGGGCAAGCCGCTCCGGGCGAGGCGGAGATCGAGATCTACGCGAATGCCGGCCACACCTACGTCGAAGTCGAGAACCAGGGCGCCTATGTCCATCTCGCACCCGGGGCTGCTACCGCTTGGACCGTGTGCTGGATGCTGCGCAAGCTGGACCTTGCCTCCACACCCGCGAAGGTTGGCAGCGCAGCGTTGCTCAACCTTGTGCGCAGCCTGCTGAAGTGACCGCCATCGCATGGACTGCGGATCCAAGCTAGCCAGAGCGTGTCGCGAAGTTCGGGACCGGGTCGCGGCTAGCGGCTGGCGGGTCGCGCGGGGGTGAGGGCGAGCATGTTCGTGGGCGTTCCGCGGAAAACGTGCCGCGGGTCGCGCAAGCCCACGCGAGCCGCCCCCGCCGGCCGGTGTGGACCGCGCGAAGACCCCGACAGAGCCCGAACTGCAGTCCACGCGGAGAGAGGCAGCCTAAGCTGAGAGGCCAGCACTTCTCGGGCGCCAAGAACTCTATTTCTTAATGATCTCGATGCCCTCGATGGTTGCGTTGTCAGTGACAGGGTTGAAGTTGATCACGATCTGACCAGAGGAGTTGGCGGTGGCGGTGAACTCGCGCAAAACCGCCTTGTAGTTACCGCCGGCCGTCGCGTAGATGTCGAAATTCGACAGCACCGTGGTGCCGTTGAGTCTCGGTGTGAAATAGCTCGCCAGGTCTACGCGGCCCAGAGTTCGACTTCAAAATCCGCGGCGGCGCGCAGATCTTCGGCCACCCGCTGCCGGGCGTGATGCAGGCGGGACATCACCGTCCCAATGGGACAAGCCGCAGCCTCGGCGATCTCGTCGTAGGCACAGTCCTCGAACTCGCGTAGGGTAAGGGCCTGCCTGTGCACGGGCGTCAGCCGAGCCACTGCGGCCCGCACCAGGAGCTGCATCTGGGCAATCCCGATCTTGCGTTCGGGAGTCTGGTCGTGGGATGGCTCCAGCTTGGGCTGGCAGTCTTCGCCATACTCGTCAGCCGCCGCGCCTTCTGCCCGGGCAGACCGCTTGCGAAGAATATCCAGGCTTGCATTCATCACGATGCGATGGATCCAGGTCGTGAAGGATGCGCGGCCCTCGAAGCGATGCAGGCTGCGCCACACCTTCAACATCGCGTCCTGCACGGCATCCTCGGCATCGTCGCGATTGCGCAGCACCTTCATCGCGATGGCCAAGGCCCGCGGTCGGATCTGTACCAGGAGCGGCCGCAAGGCCTGGACATCGCCAGCCTGCGCCTTCTCTGCCAGAGCAGATGCCTCATCGCGTCGTGGATCGTCAACCGCCGCAGGCCTCTTCCGACGCGCCAAACCGCCCACCGAGGACCGACCCGCCACGCTCGACTGTGGCGGTCTTGCCGTCAAGTCAGCTAACATCGCGAAATCCGTGGTTGGTTGCATGGCGGTAACTTCCTTGTGCAAAGTCGGGGCCGACTCTGCGCGCTAGAACAGCCATCCTCCATGTTCAGCCACAATGCAATCCGGCATCGTGATCCCTGATCCCGCAGGGAGCTGCAGACGGCCTCGGACTATACTTTCCCACCCATGAACGACATCGAGCGAGTCCGCCTTTTTCTGCGCCAGGTGCGCCGGCGGGCCCTGCTGGTTCTGGGGCTACGCGCGGCTGGATTTACGGCCGCGGCCATGCTGGCCACGCTCCTGCTGCTGGGGCTGACAGCCTCATGGATCGGGCCAGCCTCCTCCTGGTCGACCGTGGCGGCCGTGGCCTTTGTCACAGTCTTGCTTTGTGGCTTGGGCGTGGTCTGGGGCTTGCCCGCGCGGCGGCTGCGATCCATGCGCGCCACGGCTGCGTTCGCCGGCCAGCGCCACCCGCCGCTAGCCAGCGATCTGTTGTCCGCAGTCGAGCTTGACGTCGGAGAAGACCACGAGCTGGCCAACTACTCCCCGGCCATGATGCGCGCCTTCTTCGCGACCGTGGCGGACGCGGCCGTCCCGCTCGATCCAGCGCGCTTGCTTCCACTGCGCGACCAGGTTTGGGCCGGGTTTGCCGCCGCGCTGGCCGCCCTGGTACTGGTGCTGGCGGTGGCCCTGTCACCCGACACAGTTGGCCGTGGCTTGCACCTGCTCGCCCACCGGCCGAGCCGGTTTGAAGCCGCCACCCCTTCGCGCGACCCGCTGGTTGCCGACCTGCGCATCACCTATCAATACCCGGCATACACAGGCCTGGCGCCGCATGTGGTGGAGGGATCCACGGGCGACATCGTGGCGCTGCGGGGAACTCGCGTGCTGCTGGAAATGCGGCCCCTGCATTCGACGCGCCGGGCGCTGCTGCTGCTGGGCGATTCGGGCGAGGCAGGCGAGATCCCGGCGACGCTGGCGGCCGGCAAGCTCTCGGCTGGGCTGGTCGTCAATGAGGACAACAGCTATCGTGTCTGGCTGTCGCCGCTTTTCGGCCGCCCGGTGCGCGAGATGCGACCCCATCGCATCGTGGTCGAAGCCGACCGGCCGCCCGAGGTGGACATCATGGCGCCGGCCGATCGTTTGGAGCTAACCGCGCCCAGGCCAGTCGAGGTCGGCTACTCCGCCCGAGACGACTACGGCCTTTCCCGCATCGATCTTGTCTACCGGGTCAACCGCGGGCCCGAGCAGCGAACCCCTCTCAAAGACGCACAGGGCGCGCGTGCGGTTCGCGGCACCACCTTGTTCGAGCCCACCACGGCTATGCTTACGCCCGGGGCGCGTGTCGCCTATCACATCGAGGCCTCCGACCGCGACGACGTCTCGGGCAGCAAGCTGGGCGTTTCGCGCACCCTCACCCTCGTGATCCAGAACCCGCGCGAAGCCCTGGATGAGCACCTGGCGGCGGAACATCTGGTGCTCGACAAGCTGGTCGGCACGCTGGCCGACCGCATCGAGTTTGCCGAAGCGGCGTCCGAGTCGCCGCCCTTGGAGCGTCTGTGGCGCTGGCGCGATCTGCACGACGCTGAAGAATCGCACCTAGTGCTGCTGGGCCGCTTGGTCGACGAGCAGCGGCGCAAAGCCACGTCTAGCCGGACCTTGGTGGCCGCCCTGGCTGGCATCGCGGATCGGCTGGGACGCCAGATGCGCGAGGAGGCGGATCTACTCAAGGGCCTGCGCAACCAGGCCGACCGAGGCGCGCTGACCCCGGGGCGTCTGGCCCGGTTGCAACCGGCTGGCGCCAATCATGTGACCGAATTGGAGAGTGCCGTGCTCTTGCTCGACGATCTCATCGGCCGGCAACGCCTCGATGATTTGGCCGAGTTGGGCAAGGAACTGACCGATGCGCACAAGCGCCTGCAGGATCTGTTGGCGCGCTACCAGGCGGCGGGTGACGAAGTGCTACGTCGGCAGATCGAGCGCGAGATCCGCGAGCTGCGCGCGCGCATTGCCGAGCTGGCGCGGAAGATCGCCGAGGTCAAGGGGCGCAACGAGGTCGCAACCGACTGGATGAACATGCCTGATCCGAAAAAGGCGATGGAGCAGGCGGCCCGGCTCGATTCGCTGCTGGAAAAGGGCGACGCGCGCTCTCTGGCCGAGGCGCTGGACGAGCTGGGCCGTACCCTGGCGGCGATCCAACAAGCGCTCGACAAGAACGCCGACGACTTCGCGCGCGAGCGCTTTCCCCAGGAAAGCCGCGCTTTGGCCGAGGCGATGAAGAAGATCGGCGATCTGGAAGGCGACGAGCGCAGCCTGGCCGCAGACAGCAAGGCGTTGGCGGTGGAGACCGAAGCGGAACAGGAACGACGCTTGGCAGCGCTGCTCGAAGCCTTTCTGGCCAAGGCCAAGCAGAGCCTCGACGGTGTGCAACGGCGGATCGCGAGCTCGCCGCCGCGCGAGGCGGGGTCTGCTCTGGGTGCGGATCTCGATCGCGCGCGCGACAACGTCCGGCAACTGCGCCGGGAGCTTCCCGCCAAGGAATGGGCCGAGGCGCGCAAGGAAAGCGAGCGCCTGTTGGCCGGTCTGCGCCGCGCGCAGAGCACGCTGGCGGAGCGCACCGCAGACAAGCCAGCTTCTTCTTCTCTCCACAGCTATGCAGAGCAGATCAACGAAGCCGGCGCCATGGCGCAAGACTTGGCATCCGCCCTGGCCAAACTGGTTCCGCGCGGCGAGGAAGCCCTGAACCCCGGGCAGCGTGAGCAGGCGCGCGGCATGGGCGAGCGGCAAGACAGCATCGGCGAGCGCACCGAACGACTGGCGCAAGAGCTGGACAAACGCCAAGGCCAGGTGCCGGGCGCCGACGTAGCGAGTTCTGAACTGGGCGGGATAGCCGGGCAGATGCGACAGGCGAGCAAGGATTTGCGACAGGGCGCCGCGGTGGAAGGATCGGGCCGGGCCGAGGAGGCAGCCGAGCGCCTGGCTAAGTTGCGCGAATCGCTCGGCCAACGTCCGTTGGGCAGCGCTCGCTCCGCCCGCGAGCCGGTGCGGATTCCCGGCGCCGACGAGTACCGCGCCCCGCGCGCGTGGCGCGAAGAACTGATGGAGGCCATGCGTGAGCAGGCGCCGGAAAAGTTCCGCGATGAGGTGCGCCGGTACTACGAGGAGCTGGTGCGATGAATCGCAGCTTGGCGCTGGCCGTGGCCGCGCTCGTCTCAACCGCGTCGGTTTCCCGCGCGGACGAGGAGGTCGTCGACGTCGAGGCGGCGCAGACCGTGGTCAGTCTATACGACCAGTGGCGCTTTCAGGATGCGGACCGCAAGCTGGCCGAGCTTGCGCAGGCACATCCCGGCGAGCCGCACACGCTCTACGCCGAGGGCTATGAGCGCTTCTTGAGTGGCGACTATCCGGCCGCGGTGGCCAAGCTGAAGGCCGCGAGCGCGGGCATGCCGGTCAAGGAATTGTTGGCTCTAGCCCAGGGGGCAGAGGCCACTATCGAGGGTCACCAAACCCGGCGCTCACCCCATTTTGTGATTCGCTTTCCCCCCGAAGATGCGGTGCTTGCCGACTACGCGCTTGAGGCGCTGGAAGCCGCCGCCGCCGCTTTGCAGGCCGACCTGGGCTTCGCTCCGACCCGCCCGATTCCCGTGGACATTCTGCGCAGCCCAGTCGACCTTGCCCTGGTAACTGCGCTGACCACTGACGACGTGGAGCGCACCGGCACCATCGCGGTATCCAAATGGGGCCGCATCATGCTGTCCAGCCCACGCGCCATGCGGCTCGGCTACGATTGGCTGGACAGCCTGTCGCACGAACTGGTCCACTACGCAGTGGCGAGCGCGACCCACGATCGGGCGCCAGTGTGGCTGCAAGAGGGCTTTGCCAAGTTCCTCGAACACCGCTGGCGGGATCCTCCTGGGCTGGCGCTCACGCCTTCGTTGCAACACCTGCTCGCCAAGGGCCTGGCAACCCACAAACTGATCAGCTTCGATGCCATGCACCCGTCGATGGCCAAGCTGGCGCGCGCCGAGGATGCGTCACTGGCCTTTGCCGAGGTGACCACGGCCATCGCCTTGCTTTTCACCGGCGGCGGGATGCCAGCCCTGCGCAAGGTGCTTTCCCTGATTGCGCTCGGTGTCGACGCGCGCGTGGCGGTGGCCCGGGCCTATGGCGAAAGTGGAACCTGGGCCGAGTTCGAAAAGGCGTGGCGAGCCTTCATGATTGCCCAGCACTACAAGATCATTCCCGGCTTCGAGGCCCTGCTGCCCAAGTACCGCAAAGACAGCGCCATTGCTGCTCGCCGGGCGCCGGTTGAAGACGAGGCCACCCCGGAGCGAACC
>PMJO01000168.1 GCA_003158455.1 Myxococcales bacterium
CTTGAGAGCCTCGGCGTCGTGGACGACGGCGACCCGACAATACGCTTGGCCCTTGCCGAGTGCCTGATCGCGACCGGGGACACGCTGGCAGCCCGGGATGTCCTCGACAAGGCAGCCAGCCGCATTCTCGCCTCGGCAGAAGCCGTCGATGATTCCGCAATTCGAGAGTCGTTCCTCACGCGTATCCCAGAGCACCGCCGCATCCTGGAACTCGCACGCGAGCTGGCGGCCCCGAAGAGCTGACCAAGAAATGCGAAACGCCGCCCGATGGTGCCCAAACCTTTCACCCTGCGCCGGAATCAGCTGCCGTAGATCGGGGCGCGATCGTGGATGAGGAAGCACGGTGCCTGATCGTCACGGTCTGCGTGGACGTCACCCCGACGCGCGGCGCAGTCCGAGAAACCGAGTAAGTGGGCGCTCGCGCCGGATAGGGGGGTCTTCGTGCTACGCTTGAGATACGGAGGCGATCCGATGGCCACACCGCAGACACAGATTCCGAAAGCGCTGGAAGAAGCGCTGGCAAAGCTGAGGCACGATCCGTCGCATCCTGTGCGCGCGCAATTGGACGAGCTGGACGTTGAGCTACGGGTGGTCACCGCGCAAAGAGATGAGCCGGCGCTCGGCCTGGGTGATCGCATGGCAGCGGCGGGACCGTGGGAAGGCGAGTCCACGGAGGAGATCATCCGCATTCTGCGTGAGGGACGGGACGCCGGTGGAAGCGCGGAGACGCGTGAGATCCTGTGACTTGGTTACTCGACACCAACACGCTGGTCTTAAGTACATTCCGGTCCGGCGATGCGCGCGGCGCAGCCGAAATCGCCATTCCCAGCAACTGGCCCCGGAACGCCAGGGTGCTATGGTGCTAGCCTTTCGCAGCGACGGCGTCGACCCACGTGGAACTTTCACGAACACTCGTACTGCTCTGTTTGCCGCTTGCGGGCTGTGCGGCCAAGGGACGCGATTGGGCCTACAACACTTGCGGTGATCCGCACGCGGTCGACATCAGTTCGCTTGATGGCGGTCTGGATGCCGGCAGCAACCCATCACCTGGCGTCTCCCTGCCCTCGGTTGACATCCACTCGCTGCTCGACGAGATGGCCGCGCTCGCTGGCTTGGCGCGCCGGGCACCGAATCCGTTTCGCACCTGCATGGTGTCCTCGTATGACCGGCACTCGATAGTTCCACAGGCTTCCAGCGACACGCCGACGGGCTGGTACGCCAACCACGACTGGGAAAACTACCTCGGCACGGAAAAAGGTCCGTCGGGCCGCGCCGAGTTTGTCCTGCTCGACGCCGACGGGCCCGGCAGCATCGTGCGCATCTGGAGCGCCAACCCGGTGGGAACCTTGCGCATCTATCTCGATCACGCGGCCAAGCCTGCTCTCGACGCGCCCCTCTCGGCGCTGCTCACTGGCCAGTTCGCGCCCTTGCTCCCGCCCTTCGCGGGCATGACCGCCAAGGGCGGCAACCTGGAATTTCCCTTTCCATTTCGCCAGCACGTGAAGGTCGCATGGGAAGGCGGCGGCGGTTTCTACCAGATTACCTACCGCAAGTACGTGAGCCGCGCGACGGATGTGACCTCGTTCGATTTGTCCTCGCTCGATCCGGAGGAATTGGATTCGGTACGGGTTCGACTGCAGCAGCCGGCCCTGCAAGGAAACAGCATCGTCAGTGAGCGGGCCGTGTTGACGGTTGCGTCGCCGAAAATGACCATCGCGGCCTCACCTGCCGGCGAGGAAATCCTGGAATTGCAGGTGCGTCCCAGCCGGAGCGATGCTGCCAGCCTGCGCGGCAGCGTTCTTTCTCTTCGTTTCGACGGCAAAGAAACCGTGCGGGCGCCGCTTGGCGATTTCTTTGGTGCAGGCCCGGGACTGCTGCCCCATGCGACCTTGCCCCTTGAAGCAACCGCAGATGGACTGCTGAGCGCACGCTTCGTGATGGCTTTTGCCAAGTCCGCGGTTGTGCGCATCGACCCGGCGCCCGGGCTTGCGGCCACCGTCACTGTGTTTCACCAGGCTGCAGCTTTTGACCCAAGCACCTACTACTTCCATGCCCACTGGAGCGCGCGCGGCCCGACACCATCCCGGCCCTATCGCGACCTCCCGCTTGCTGATGTTGCGGGTGCGGGTGCCTACGTCGGTACATTCTTGGCGGTTGGGAACTATTCGACCGACTGGTGGGGGGAAGGCGACGAAAAGATATGGGTCGATGACGATGCTTTTCCAAGTCTTTTCGGCACCGGCACCGAAGACTACTTCGGTCAGGCCTATTGCTCGCCCGAAATCTACAATCATCCGTATCGCGCGCAGTCTCGTGCCGCCGGTGGATTTGGAGCAGCAAGGGGATTGTTCTCCATCCTGCGCACCCACGTCCTCGACCCCATCCCCTTCACCACGAATTTGAAGTTCAACCTTGAACTCTGGCACTGGGACGACAGTGCGCTGGTGACCTTGGATACCGTCAGCTATTTCTATCTGGCCCCGGACGCGACCGACAATCTGCCGCCGCCAACCGCCGCGGATTTCAGGCTCTCTCCCCTTGGGCGATAGGCCTTGCGCGCGCCTACCGGAACAGCGAACGGGCCTCGGCGCGGGCGGTGCGCAGATCCTCCCAAAGATCGATCAGCGTGTCTTGGCCCAGACCGGCGTACACGCCGTCGGGGGAAAGCGCGATATTCTTCAGCACGATCGGATCGGGATCCTGCGGTTGCGCCAGGAGCCAATCGATGGTGTCGGCCAGGCGCAAGGTCGCTATCGCCATGGGAACCACGCCGGCCTTGCCCTGGGTACTCTGGGGTTGATGGTGGCAGGCGACGATTTGCGGCAGTGGCTCCGGCAGATTCCATCTCGCCAGAATGTGGCCGCCCAGCATGGCGTGGTCGAAGCCCAGGCGTTGCATTTCCCGCTTGTGCGCCGTATTGGGGGAATGGTCCCGGCTGAGCAGAACAGCGTAGTCGCGGTCGCCGGTCTGGATCATCAACAGCTTGCCAATGTCGTGCAGCAGGCCAGCGAGCAGCACCTTCGACGAAACCACGCTGCGACCCATGCGAAAGGCCAGCTCGCGCGCCAACGCCGCGGTCCCGGCCGAATGGTCGCGCACCTTCATGCCAACCCCGTCCAAGTCCTTGAAGAAGGTCATCGCCGCCATCGCCATGGAAAGATGAGCCAGGTTGGTCGCACCGATGCGCACGATCGCGTTGGAGACCGATGTGCACGCCTCATAGGCGCGGAAGGCGACGGAATTCGCCACGCGCATGATTCGCGCCGCCAGCGCTGGGTCAGCTTCGATCATCTGGCGGACCTTCTCCACCCTGAAATCGGGCCGGCCGATGTACTGGACCAATTCCTGCACTACCGCCGGAAATGGGCGCAGACCTTCGAATTCGCCCATGCGCGCCGCCAGGCTGCGCGCCGCGGCCCGATCGCCGTCGCTGGGCGTGGCCCCGTCGAGCCAAAGCTCCTCAAGCGGTCTGTCCTGGGATCTCTCACCCGTGAGCATGGACGGTTCATCGACAGATCGCGGTGGCAAATTGAGTCGCCGTGGCGGGAGATCGCGGAATATGGTTTAGGTGCCTCGCGACGGCGCAACTTTGCTTCGGCTACCGGAGCCTCGCTCGCGCCCCCTGCGGGCGTGCACTTATGGCGACAGAACCGCCATCGAAACCTCAGAATTCTGAGGGGACCCGTCCAAGACATGGCGTGCTCCCTGGTCGGGAGACCGACTCAACCTTGGCCTCAAACTTGCTGACAACCTGCCCACTCGCCCCGGAGGCAGTCATGACCCGTTCGATTCCAGACAAAACCGCTTCTTGCTCTCTCACCGCTCTCTTCTTCGCCGCGCTTGCCGGGTGTGGTGGTTCGACCGGCGCACGAACGGATGGCCCAATCTTGGCAGGCGGCAGCGCCACTGGAGGCGGAGGAGTGCCAAACAGCGGTGGACTCGCTGGGGGTGGCATGGGTGGCACACAATCGAACGGTGGCACAACAGCAACTGGCGTCACCACTGGCTCGGGCGGAATAGCTGGCAGTGGTGGAAACACAACGACTGGCGGAACGAGGGAGACCGGCGGGACGACTGCGACAGGTGGAAAAGGTGCAACTGGCGGAACTATCGAGACCGGCGGAACGACTGCGACAGGTGGAAAAGGCGCAACCGGCGGAACTATCGACGCTGGTACAGGATGCGCGCCGGGCTCGACGCTCTGCTGCGGTCAGTGCCTCAGTCCTCTCCAGGGGGTCTGCGCGCCCTGCTCGACAGATGGTGGTGCAGGAGAAGTTGGAGCGACGGTTCCTTTCGACGGTGCAACACCCGAAGACACCCCAGCCGTGCAGGATGGCGCCAAGGCCGACAGCGGTGTGACCGCCGATGCCTCGCAGCCAGGTACCTACGGAGCCGGCTGTCCGACCACGTTTCCCGGACCGGGTCCTTGCAGCGTGAATGGGAGGGTCTGTACCTACGGCGATCAGGCGCTCTCGCAGTGTCGGGACAAGGCGACCTGCTCCGGCGGGCAGTGGGTGTTGGCCAAAGGGACCTGTTCGATGCCTGCACCGGACGGTGGCTGCCCAGCCACGCTCGCGGGCAGCGCCTGCGCCAGTTTGGGCTTCTGCAGCTTCGCCAACGGTACCGTATGCCAGTGCGTAGCGCTTCTCGCCCATGATCTCGTGTGGCTCTGTACTCCCGGCATGAATTCGCCAGCCTGTCCTCCCACGCCGCCCAATGCTGGCACCACGTGCAGTGGCGGGGGCTGCACCTATTCCTGCGGCGATCTGTCGTCGACCTCGGTAACAGTGTCGTGCGGAAACGACGGACTCTGGCAGTGGAGTGAGTATCCCTGTTCGGGTACCGGTGGGTAGGAGCATCCAGTTTGAGGACCGTCGAGGAAGAAGCCGGCTCACCAGCCCAATCACTGCGCGAGATCCACAGTCGCGACTCTGAACCCGCAGCGTTCCTTTCCGACCAGCTCCAGCACTAGCGCAGCGGCTTGCCTCCGCGCTGGTACTTGACCACGGCGGCTTCGTGTTCGGCCAGGGTGGCCGAAAACTGGTGCGTGCCATCGTTCTTCGACACGAAATACAGGTAGGGGCTGCCGTCGGGGCGCATGACCGCGGCCAGCGCAGCTCGGCCCGGGTTGGCGATGGGGCCAGGTGGCAAGCCTTCGTGCGTGTACGTGTTGTATGGGTTGGCCTGGTCGTCGAGTTGGATGCGCCGGATGCGGCCGTCCCATTGCGCGCAGGCGGCCGACGCCTTGCCCGATAGCACCGACGCGACTGTACAACCGTAGATGATAGTGGGATCGGTTTGCAGCAACTTGGGATGATAGCTCGGCTTGGACAGACGATTGATGAACACCTGGGCGATCCGGGGCCGCTCCTCGGGCTGCCCGGTTTCTTTCTCCACGATCGAGGCCAGGGTCACCACCCGCGCGTCGTCGAAGCCCAGCTTGTTTTTCAGCATGGCCATTCCCGTCGGGTTGGCCGCGCGCAGTTCCTCGAAGACCTGGCGGTGGCGCCGAACCAACGCCACCAGAGCCCGCGGCGCAGGCATATGCGGCCGCAGGCGGTAGGTGTCGGGGAAAAGGTAGCCTTCCAGGGTGGGGCTGGGCAGATCCAGGCTGCGCGCGAAAGCCGGATCCATGGCTTGGGCCAGCAGCTCAGCCTTGGGCGCCACACCGGCGGCGTCCAAGATGTCGATGACCTCGAGCACGTTCTTGCCCTCCGGCACGGTGACCGCCACCAACTCGTCAGCCGCGCCGCGAATCATGATCTCGACCAGCTTGCGCGGCGTGACCGGTGCCTCGACGCGATAGTGGCCGGCCTTGAAGCGCGCAGCCACTCCGCGCTGGCCCGCGTACAGCCGGAAGTAGCTCGGGCTCTCCAACAAACCCGCGGCGGCCAGCAGTTCGGATACCTGGCGGGCGCCCGCGCCTTTGGGAATCTCCACCTCGACCGTCCCATGCGCCGAGCCGGTGACGGTGTCCGGGTAGCGCAGGACCTTGCCGACCAGCGCAAGCAACACCCCGCCGCCCAGCGCGGTGGTCAAGAGGAAAACCAACAGAGCCCGCCGCATCGACTTTGTCATCGCGCCATCTCCCGATGGTGCGAATCCAGCCAGCGCTGCAGGATCACCGCGGCGGCCAGCTTGTCCACCACCTGTTTGCGCCGCGCCCGCGAGACGTCCGCGGCCAAGAGCGGCACTTCGGCCTCCACCGTGCTGAAGCTCTCATCGACAAGATCAACCGGCACGGCCAGGGCCGCGTGCAACTTCTCGGCAAAGGCGCGCGCCTGCAGCGCGGCTGGCCCTTCCTCGCCTTCCGGATTCAGGGGCAAGCCCAACACAACGCGCTCCGCGCCCGCGGCCTCGATTTCGGCGGCGATGGCCTCGATGTCGCGGCTGCCGCCGTGACGTGCGATGGTGGAGTGCGGCTGGGCGGTCAGCCCGAGGCCGTCGGAGATAGCCACGCCGATGCGACGCGACCCAAGGTCGATGCCGATAACCCTCTTCATGGCGAGCCAGCAGTCTACATCGACTTTCGCGAATCTTGGCGACGCGGTACAACTGCACCCATGTCCGACCAAGCCAAACCACCCGTACAGGGCCAGCAGATTCAAATCGACATCGACGACGCGACCGCCCAGGGAGTCTACGCCAATCTGGTCTTCATCAATCACACCGACGCCGAGTTCGTCCTGGATTTCGTGTTTGTCCAGCCGGGCGTGCCGCGCGCCCGGGTCCGTTCACGCATTATTTCATCGCCTCGCCACGCCAAGCGAATGCTGCGGGCGTTGGAGACCAACCTCGCCCGCTACGAGCAGGTTTTCGGCAAGATCGAGGAAGCCGGGCCCGCGCCGCCCATGGAACCCAACCTGATAAGCTAGCCCCCCGGCCAGTACGACTTCTTGGAAGTTCGTAGCTGGTTCCGGGGCCGGTTCCGCTGGCCGGATGCCGGATCCGGATCCGGATCCGTGGCCGGTCCCGGCCTTCCGGCCCCGGCCCTCGGTTTCGCCGCCGTCAATCCGGCCGCTCAACCGGCTGCGAATTCACGAGAGGCGGAACTAGGCGACTGCGCCTTCCAGCGCATCCAGGGTGCCTGCGTCGGCGTCCAACTCGACGCGGGTTCCGTAGGGCAAGGCCAGGTTGTGGCGACCGTGGCCGATGGGCGCGCCCAAGGCCACTGGAATGGACAGGCGGCCCAGGCGCTCGCGCAACACCTCGTTGGCCGTGGGAGACGCCAGCTTGGATGCAGCGGGCTCGTCGCAGCCGATGAATTCCCCGGTGACAACTCCGGCCGCGGCGCGGAAGACGCCGGCCAGTTCCATTTGGGTCAGCAGGCGATCGAGCCGGTAGGGACGCTCGCCCACCTCCTCGAAGAACAGGATCGCGCCGCCCAGGTCAGGCAAATAGGGTGTTCCAAACATGCGCGAGAAGACCTCGAGGTTGCCGCCCAGAAGTGGTCCCTGCGCGCGGCCCTTCACCAGCCCCTGCAGTCCCGCGCACAACCGCCGCGCATCCGGTTGTTCCAATGCCGCGAAGAGCGCGTCGTGATCCTGTTTGTCGAGTCGCCCGAGCTGGCGCACCACCGGCCCGTGAATCGCAGCCAGGCCCGCCCGCGCCGCCTGCGCCAACAGCAGGGTTCCGTCGGAAAATCCCACGATGGCTTTGCCTGCCCTAAGCAGCAGCTCGGGCTGCAGGCCGGCCAAGATGCGCAGCAGCCCATAGCCGCCACGACCCATTATGACGGCACGCGCGTCCGCATCGTTCAGCGCTGCCAGCATTTCGGCCAAGCGAACCTGGTCAGGCCCGGCGGTAAACCCGGTGGCGCGAAACAAGGAAGCCGGGTCGTAGCGAAGCTGATAGCGGGCCGACAGCACGGCCGCGCCCTTGGCGAAGTCATCGGGCGGAATGGGCCCCGAGGGCGCCACCACGCGGACCGGATCACCGGGTCGCAGATGCGGGGGTCTAAACACTATCGTCTAGCGCCGCCGTTTGGTGCGGCGCCGTCCACCCGATCCTTGCACCGGCCGTGCCGGCGGCAGATCTCCCACGACTGCCGGTGCCTCATCTCCGGGCGCGGACGCCTCGCCCGACGTCTCGACGTCGCCCGAACTTGCTTCGGACTGGCTGGCAACCACCCCTTGCAATGCGCCGGTCAGGCTGGAGCCGACCGCCGCGGGAACCGCTTGAGGAACCCCGGCGCCGTCAGGCGAGCCTGCAGGCGCAGCAGACTCGGCCGGAATGGTTTGTGCGGAAGCGGGCGGTTCCTCTTTCCCCACGGACACCGCGTCCACCGCCGGCTCTGCCGATGCGACCGGCGCAGATTCCGCGGCGGTCGCGGCTGCCTCCACGGGCGCGGCCTCTGCCAGCGCTGGCTTCTTGGCAGCCGGCGGCTCGACCGCCGCCGTCGCTGGCGTGGCCGCTGCGGCTGGCTTGGCCGCCAGCGGCGGCGGAATCCACATCGCCGTGCCGGCTTCGTCTGACCCCGCCGGCCGCACCTGCATGCCACTTTCAGCTCCGTCGGCAGATTCCACCACCCGCAGAACCCGCGCGGAAACCAGCGAATCCGCCGAGCGCACGCCCAGCAGCGTGCCCACCGGAAGTGGATCCTTCATGACGATGAAGAACTCGCCTCCCTCGCCCTCGCGCACCTCTTCGGCCCGAGTTATCACAACGCCTGCGTAGCAGATTTCGACCGGCGCTTGCATGACGGGACGAGTTTACAGGGGTGGGCCGCACGCAAGCAAGCGCCGATTGGCCCGGAGTCCAACTCCCTGCCCAAGCGGCTCACGCTCCGGCAACAACGTCCGGGTTCAAAACGGACTTCTGCCTGGCTACTTGTGCTTCTTGCCCGCCCGCGGAGCGCCAACCGTCATCCCACTAGGGTCGAACGGCTTGGCAGGCTTGGTGATGGTGGGCTTGGCACCCGTGCCGGTGGCGGACAGTTCCATGGTGGCGGGCGGGATGGACGGCGAGTCAGCATCGCCGGCCTTCGGCTCAGGCGTGGTTACCACCTTGACCAGGCCGAGCGGCGGGATCGCTTCGCTGACCCAGACGTCGACCGTGCCCACCGGGGTGTGGTCCCGGTAGTGGGTGCTCGGAAATGAGCCAGCCTCCACCTTGATGGTTTCCTTGCCCACCAGGGTCTTGGCATCGGGTTTCTGAAACTTCTGTCTGGGCGCATCCGGCGGCGCTAGCATCGGGTCGCTGTCACCTACCTGCATGACCATTTCCTTCACCGGTTTCGCCGCGCCGATGGGATCGGGATCAAGGACCATCTTCAGCGTGATCTTGCCCCCCATCTGAGCGGTCATTGCCCCCAGCATCGACATCTCCAGAGTGCTGGAAGTGGCGTCGCGCGCCACCAACGCCCAGCGTGACTTCATCTTGACCTCGCCGAAGTTCATACCGTATTCCGCCCAGCTACCGACGGGAGCCTTCTTCAAATCGACAACCAGAGGTAAGGACTGCGGCGATCCGGCGGGCTGGGCTGCGGCGATGGCGGGCAGCAGGATAAGAGCGAGGGCAACGATAGGCTTCATGGAATCTCCTTGCCGCCTGTCTAGCGCGATTGCAAGTTGAGCGCGACAAGAAAGCCGAAACTGCACACTTCCGCTTGCGCTTTCCTGTTTCGTGCAGATGATAGGTGCTGCCAAATGAACCTGAGACGCGCGGGCCTTCTCTTCTTGGTGGCCGCAGCCCTGGACTGTGGCACATCCGGTACATCGGAAACGCCGGCACGCGGTAGGTCTGGCCGGGCGGCTCGGGGTTCGCTCGACAAGAAAGTCATCAAGGATGTCATCCACGAACACCACCGCGAGGTGCGGGCGTGCTACGAAGTGGAGCTGGTGAAGCAACCTGAACTGGCCGGGCGCGTGCTCAGCCAGTTCACCATTTCCGGCACCGGCGACGTCGTCGCGGTTGTCCTGCGGGACTCGACCTTGGGAAACTCCGCGATTGAAGAGTGTGTGCGCCGGCGTCTGCTTTCCTGGAAATTCCCCAAGCCCGTCGGCGGGGGCAACGTCGACGTGATCTACGCCTTCAACTTCTTTCCCAGCCCCTAGACCAAGACATCAAAGCGTCCCCCGGCCCGTCGTGGAAGCGGCCGGTATTCCTGCCAGGCACGGCCCAGGCGTGCGATGGCCTGCTCCATGGTGGCGGCGTCGCAGACGAAGGGCAGACGAACCCGATCGGCAAAGCGATGGTCAGGCGAATTGGCCGAGCCGGCCACAATGGCCACGCCGTGGCGCCGAGCAATCGGCGCCAGTTCATTGGCGTCACCCGACGGCATGCGCGCCCACAGCAGCAGGCCGCCGTCGGGCCGCCGCCAGGACCAATCGGGCAGGTGTTGCTTGAGCAGCGCGGTGAGCAGATCGAGACGCGTGCGGTTTTCCCGGCGGCGTGCTTTTTCGGCCGCGGCTTCTTCCGCCAGCAGGTGCACCACCATCGCTTGCGTGTGCAGCGGACTGCCCAAGTCCGCCAGGGCCTTCCAGCGTCCGAGCCGGGCAATGAGCGCTTCCGGGCCGCGAATCCAACCCACCCGCAGCCCCGACCAATACAGCTTGCTGGGTGAACCAATGGTCAGGATGGGGGCGTTGCGGGCGAAGGCGGCAATGGGCGGCGGCAGGGCCGGGCCCAGTCCCAGCCCGGCCAGCGCGTTGTCTTCGACGACCGGAATCTGAAACTCGGCGGCGAGACGCGCGATTACGCGCCGGCTGCGCTCGGGCAACAGCGCGCCGGTCGGGTTGTGAAAACTGGGCACAAGATAGAGCAGACGCGGTCGGGTTTCCAGCATGGGCCTCAGCCGATCCACGTCGACGCCCGCGGGCCCGGCGGGCAAGGGCAAGAGGCGCGCGCCCGCCGCGGAAAAGACGTCGATCGCGCCAATGTAGGTGGGATCCTCGACCGCCACGGTTTCACCCCGCGGCACCAGCAGACCCGCCACCAGGCTGATGGCCTGCTGGGCACCGCTGGTGATCAGCACCTGCTCCGCGACGGTAGGCAGATCAGCGCGTGACAGGGAATCCGCCACTGCCTTGCGCAGCGCCGGCATGCCCATAGGCGAATAGCCAGGCTCGGCCGCCAACGCATGCAATGGTTGCCGGGCCACCAGGCGCGCCGCCTCCGCCACCGCGGGCAAGGGTGGCAGATAGGCGGCCACCATGCCGATGGTGTCCTGGGCATGTTCGAGCATGCTGCGAAACACGACGTTGCGGCGAAAAGCCGAGGTCACGTCGTGCTCTTGCGGACTGGGCCGCAAGTCCTGCTCCGAGCGGCGCACCCAGGTGCCGCTGCCCTGACGGCTGTCGATGCGACCGGATTGGCGCAAGTTCTGGTAAGCCTGCACCACGGTAGTGCGGCTCAGCTTGAGGGCCCGGGCCAGCGTCCGCTCGGGCGGCAGCGGAGCCCCGGGCAGAAGTTCGCCACGGGTGATGGCCGCGTCGAGAGCGGCGCAGAGGCGTGCATAGAGAGGACCGCTGCCCGAGGACCAGTCGACCAACGTTTCGAGCAGTGCCGGCGCCTTTGCCATGGTCAGTCCAAAGACAGTCCAATTGCCGGGAAGTGGCTATTGAATCGGCTGCTCTTCGGTCGCACAGTAGGAGCATATCAGATACCAATTCACAATTGGACTCCAAAGTGGCCCCAAGGAGGTACTCATGGCTCTTCCCCGCATGGCCTTTTTTCGCGACCGCGTCCTGCCCTACGCCGACGCCAAGCTGGGCCTTTTGACCCACTCGCTCAACTACGGCACCGGGGTGTTCGCCGGCATTCGCGGCTACTTCAACCAGGACGAGGGCAAGCTTTTGGTCTTTCGCGTGGCCGACCATGTGCGGCGTTTGCATGAGTCGGCGCGCCTGCTGCGCATGAACCTGGCCCTTTCGGAAGAGGCGACCGCGGCGGCTTTACTCGACCTGCTGCGCGCCGAGGGCCTGCGCCAGGATTGCTACCTGCGCGCGCTGGCCCTATTCGAAGACGAGGTGATCGGCGTTCGGCTGCACGGATTGAGGCCGGTTCTGGCCGCGGTGGCCGTGCCCTTTGGTCTCTACATTGACAAGGCCGAGGGCGCCCACTGCACGGTTTCGTCCTGGCGCCGGCCCGACGACAACGTGATCCCGCCGCGCGGAAAGATCACGGGCAGCTACATCAACAGTGCCTTGGCCAAAAGCGACGCCGAGCTGGCCGGCTTCGACGAGGCCATCCTGCTCAACCGCGACGGTTACGTCAGCGAGGGATCGGGCGAGAACATCTTTCTCATCCGCCGCGGGATCGCGGTCACCCCTTCGCTTGACCAGAGCGTGCTGGAAGGCATTACCCGCCGGTCGCTCATCACTTTGCTGCGCGATGAATTGGGACTAGCGGTGGAGGAGCGTCGGGTCGAACGAGGTGAGCTCTTTCTGGCTGACGAAATCTTCCTGACCGGCACGGCCGCGCAGATCACCGCGGTCACGCGCATCGACCACCGTCCCGTGGGCGCCGGCCAGATGGGCAGCGTCACCACCCGCCTTCGCTCGCTGTTTTTCGACGTCGTACGCGGTCGTGCGCCCAAGTACCGGCCGTGGTGTACGCCGGTGACGTGAGCCAGCGCAGAATCTAGCGCCGCCGCCAGTGGCCAGGCCGCCAGCGCCAGTGAGGGCCGGCTGCCTGCCATTGCGGTGGCGTCCACACCCAACCGGGCCGCGGGGCTTCCCAACGGCCTGCCGCCCACCGGTATTGGTGTCCGTCCCAAATCCAGTCGCCCTGGATCCAGAGGTACCCGTTCCCGGGTTGACGCGGCACCATCTCAACCCGACGGGGCGGCGGCGGTCCAAGCGCGATGTTCACCTCCTCCGCCAAAGCTGCGTTGGCGTTGGCGGCGGCGTAGGCAGGCTCCGGGGGAGGTGGAGGCGGTGGCGGAGCGGCGACCGGCTCCCAATATCCCGGCCGGAAAACCCACTCGCCGTTCTCGTTCACCCAGCGCGCATCGACCCAGACTCGGCCGGGCGCGGGCGGAACCTCCCAATGGCCACCCATCCAGACGTGGCGACCACCCTCCCAGCCCCAATAGCCACGGATCCAGATGTGGCGCGGCGAAGGTGCAGATGGCCGAATCTCGGTCCTTACTTCCGGGGGTGCCATGCGTAGCCGCACCGCCGCCTCTTCGCGCGCTTCCCGGCGGGCTTCATGTTCGCGTATTTCTCGTCCAGCTTCGTGGTCCCTGCCCATGCGTTCCCGTTCCCGAATGTCGCGCAAGCGCTCGCGATCCATACGCTCGCGATCCATACGCTCGCGATCCATACGCTCGCGCTCCGCGCGCTCGTGGTCCTGGCGGGCACGGTCTTCGACCTGATGTCGCTGCGCCTGCTCGGCATCGCGACGGGCACGATCTTCCTGCTTGCGCCGCTCAGCCTTCTGGAGTTCGGTCTCCGCCCGCGCGGGGAGCGCGGTTCCAAGTCCAAGCAAAAGAGCAGTAGCTGTGACCCAAATTCTCATGGCTTTCTCCTTGGGTGTGTACTCTATGGACGAACCTGGTCCTGGTTCAATTCGATTCTTTCTGCGTGGGCCGCCCCTGTGCGCGCCATGCGTCAGGCACGGCGACTCTCGCCTCGCTCGGGTAGACTGGGACTCGTGTGGGAGACAGTCTCCTCGCGCCGCCTTGGCCGTCGCCACCTAGCAGCGAAGAACCGCGCGTGGATGGCGTTGCGGGCTTGCGCGGAGCATCGGTCATGAGCCAGCCAACCACCGAGCTCCCGGTCGACGGAACCTTGGACTTGCACACGTTCCTGCCCCGAGAAGTGAAAGATCTCGTGCCNNATTCATTCCGACTGGCAGACGAGAGCGCCGGCGGATGGGGCGCCACCCTGGTCACCCTGCGGCCCCCAGGGCGGCGCTGAATCCAGCGGCGCAGCGCAAGGGACGGCCACTCCGTCATGCTGGCTCCCTGGATGCCATACCTAGCAGCCGCCGCACAATGCCTTTCGTGGCCCTCGTGCACCAGCGACACCCGCATGCGCGACGCCGCGGCCCGCATGGGCTTTCTCCTGTCACCGCTGCCTCGTGTCCATGGCCTGCCTGGGTCTCACGAATTCCCGCGTCGCTGACATGGGGCACGCCCGCTGGCCAGCGAGCACTACAGTACGCAGCCGGCGACGGTGCTGGTGCCTACCACCTGCGTCGCACATCCTGACAGGCCGACGGAGCGGCAGTCGAACTTGGCAGGGAGCCCGAGGTTGCAATAGGTGATCACGCCACCCTGGCAGCTCTCCGAGGCTCCCACAAAGCACTGCTGCTCGATCGGCGTGCAGGTCGCGGTCCTGCTGGACTGGTCGGGAGTGCCGGTGACCTCCAGGGTGCAGGTCAGGCCGAACCTGCTGCAATCGGAGCGCGATTCGGTACCGCCCCAGCAATCAACCTCCACGGTGCCCTCACATCGAAGCTGGGATGTGGATGGGGTGGCATGGGGTGTCGCCCACACAGTCGAAGACGCCGGCAGACGGTCCCCGTGGTTCCGGTGTCGAATACCGCCCGGCACAGGTGTCAGATTATCACCGCCCGGAGCCACTTGGCCAGGCGATGTGCAGCCCACGCTGCTGACGTCATCCGCTCACTTTCCACTGCGTTCCGGCTTGCCCGCGAGCGCTTTGCTGAACTCCTGCGTGGAAACGACGGCGGCCTGCCCCGGGAACACCTTTTCGATCAGCACGCGGTGGACTTCGTCGTCCAGGTCGGCGCAGGCATCGGAGACAACAACGAGCTGGTAGTCCATGTCGGCGGCCCAGCGCACAGTTGACAGGACCACGCCGCTGGTGGAGATGCCGAACATCGCCAGGGTGCTGATGTTGTTGGCACGCAAGATCGATTCCAGATCCGTGGTCGAGAACGCGCCCACCCGGCGTTTGGTGACCACGATATCGCCCGGCTGAGGGGCAACCCGTGCATCGATCTCGGCCCCTGGCGTGCCCTCGCGCAAGCGCCCCGACTCTTTCAGGCCGGCAAAGCGCTTGTTCTGGCGACTGACTTCGGGGTAGCCGTCGCGAAAGCGCACGACCACGTAGATGACGGGCAAATGGGCCTGCCGCGCCTGCTTGAGGACCGCGCTCGCGTTGTCCAGCACGGCTGCCTGTGTCTTCTCAGGCAGCATGCCAAGGATCTGGTTCTCGTAGTCCATGATCAGGACCGCGGTTCGCCCCCGGTCAAGCGAAAGTTGACTCTTCGCGGGGCTCTTGGGCGCGTCCGGCTTGTCAGCGGCGACGGCCGGGGATGCTTGCAGGCTGGAAATCGCGGCCAGGATCACGACCAGCATTGCCGGTTTCATCACAGTGCACATTGCTAGATTCCCCTTCGTAGGTTGAGGTGTGGGTTGGCCTGGGAATCTGTTACCCCGCTGGCCCGATCGCAACCCTGTGCGTGAGCCCCGCCGGTATCGGCTCCGGATACGCACACCTTGCGCGTTTGCAATCGCGCGTGGCGAAAGGCGGGTCGGCCACCACGAGGTACGATCACCGTGAGAGAGGCGAGAAGATGTCAACGTCGAGAGCACTCACCGAATCTGAGATTGCGGAGGCGTTGGCGAACCTGCCCGGTTGGAGATTCGAGAATGGCAAGCTGCATCGCGGGTACAAGTTCACCGACTTCGTTTCCGCCTTTGCTTTCATGACAAGCGCAGCGCTGGTTGCTGAGGGTATGCAGCATCACCCCGAATGGTTCAATGTCTGGAATGCGGTCCGTGTCGACCTCTGGACTCACGACGCCGGCGGGGTGACGACGCTTGATGTGGAGCTGGCGCAACGGATGGAGGAGCTGGCGAGCCCACAGTTCACGAAATGAAGCCAGCAGGTGCCGCCGCCCTGCCACCCCCAGGTCTTCGCTACCCGCGGTCTGGACATCTTCGCGCTCGTGTTCTTCGCGAGTTGCTGCTAGAGCTGTTCGCGATGAAGCCAGCAAGAGTGTCACCACTGTTCGTCCTGCCAATCCTTACCGGATTGCTGATGCTGGCAAGTTGCCGCCACGGCAATCCGGGGTGCGATTGCCCAGCGTCGAGGTTCGAATCCGGCGCGTATTTCAGCCAGATTTACGAAGACTACGTGCTGGACTATGTCTTCCAGAACCAGAAGATGGGCTACTATGTCGATGTCGGCGCGAACGATCCGAATCATGACAGCGTGACGAAAATCTTCTATGAACGCGGCTGGCGGGGCGTCAACATCGAACCCAACACCGACGAGTTCAAGAAGATAGTCCGTGCCCGTCCGCGGGACATCAACTACAACGTCGGCATCTCCGATACCGAGGGGACGTTGCCGTTCTACCTAGCCCCGGGTGGCGAGGACGCCCTATCCACGTTCGACAAGGCGAATGCGGATACACTCAGCAAGAAACGCGGAACGACCTTCACGGAGATCCCCATTCCGGTCACGACCCTCAACAAGATCCTTCGACAGGCAGCTTTGCCTGAAATCTCCTTTGTCTCGATCGACGTCGAGGGATTTGAAGCGCACGTGCTGCGAAGCATCGATTTCAAGGAGTTCCACCCGGCGGTCTTCTGCATCGAGGCCACTGAACCGACCACGGAGACTCCTTCGTATCAGGCGTGGGAGAGCCTTCTCTTGGAAAACAACTATGTGTTCGCGATGCATGACGGCCTGAACCGCTACTACGTCCACAAGGACCACGTCAGCAGTCTGCTACCGCGGTTCGTCTTCATTGACATGTGCGTCAAAAGAAGCAAGTTGAAGCGGCACGTAAAGCTGAACGGATACAATTCCTGGTAGTCACCACTCCCGCCGCTTCCCGTGCTGAAAGTCTCCGCGACGCTTGCAAGAAAAAGCCGCTTGCCCCTTCTTGGTTTTGGGCATATGCATGCTGTTGGTGTCACGCTGATATGTTCTGAGCAGCGTGCGCAGATTCGAGCGGGCTAGGCTGCCATCCAACTAGGAAGGAGCGCACATGAAACGCGTACTACGGCTGTCGTTGGCTGTTATGGTACTGACATTCCTGGCCGCCTGCGAGGAGACCCGGCTCCGCATTGACCGGGTGGAGCCCGCCGAAGGCATCACGTCGGGCGGTGATTCGGTGAACATCCTCGGGGTCGGGCTGCAGCCAGGCAAGACAGGGGTCCGGGTGGCTTTCGGCACGCACGTTTCCGAGCAGGTCGTCATTTCGTCCAAAGATAAGATCAACCTTGTCACCCCGAGCGGGGACAAGGGACCGGTGGACGTAATCCTGGACTTCGACGATGGGCAGCGTTTCAAGATACCGGCGGGCTTCCGCTACGTCGACCCGAAGGAAACCGATGACCTGCGCAAGGCTTTCTTCAACAAGCCGAGAGGCAAGTGAGAAAAAGTAGCTGTTTGATTGTCATCGTTCTGGACGCTTCAACTTGTGATAGCCGGCGCTCTCGCCCTTGCCGGTAGCGGCTGCGGCAGGTCCGATCTCACGGTCCGTTTGCGATGGAGCGGCGGGGGCAGGCGGGCCTGGGATTTCCCCGAGGCAAAGTGTACGCCTACCTGGGGGCTTCGCTGAGCAGCGTGGTGCCCGGTTGCGCGTAGCTGCGCAGCTTTTCGGCGTACGAGGCGTCATTCTTCAGATGCAGCATCCAGAAGGCGGTGCTGACGAATTCGATCTGCTCGTGGAGAGTATCGCAGTCGCCATAGGTCTGTTGCGAGCACCCATTGCCGAACACGGAGTGATCGGCCTTGTCCTGGATGAACAGATACTTGGTCGACACAACACCTTCGTATTCGGGCATTGCCTGCGTATCCAACGGGCACAGGGTGTCGAGCCGACCTACCATGAACATGATGGGCATCTTGATCTTCGCCATCCCATCCTGGAGAAACCAACCGTACCCATCACCGGCCAGGGAGAGCGCGGCCTTCATCCTTGGATCGGATAGATCGATGATGCGTTGGCCAGGATACAGCTGCTGGATCTCGTCTTGCAGGCAGCAAACATCCCAATCGCAGCCGGGATTGCTTTGACAGTACTCGGCGAGATGGTCGAGATTTGGCGTCGCTCCCGCGACCATGAGGGTTGTATGCCCTCCGAAAGACACACCCGACATCCCAATCGCGTCAGGATTGATCATGCCGTGAAGAAAGCTTGTGGCGTCTTGGTTCAGGAGCAGTACCTGATCCGTGACAAACCGAATATCCAGGGGCCGGTCGAATTGAATCGCGGCCCGGTTGGCATCACTGTCGTCCGCGTCGTACCAGGTGTTTTTCTGGTGATCGGGGCCCACAACCACAAATCCCTTGCTGGCCCATGCGTTCTTCAAGAAATCGTACTGGCCGTTGGTGGAGCTGCCATGGTCTCCGTGCGAGAACAGTATCAAGGGATAGGGCCCGCCCGAAGCATCGGGGGCTCCGGCTGCGGCAGGATACCAGAACGCAGTCCTAAGCGTTCTGCCCCTGCTGGTGTCCGTGAAAGTAAGCTCCTGGTAGCCAACGTTGTCGGGTATCGTCGGGGGCGGTGCTGACGAGATGGTCATCCAGTCGCGGACACTCCAGGTCCGGCTGTCGTCGGCGGTCAGAACCAGGGACAGCTGACCCGCCAGATCACCGGTGCTCGGTTGGCCGCTGCCATCAACGTCGAGAAACGCGCAGGCAGTGTAGGTGCCCTTGGCCACCGCAGGTAGCGAGATCTCGCATGTTTCCGTGGTCACAATGGCTCCGGCCACGTGGGCATCCGCACCCATATCGGACGTGCAGCTTGCCGTCCCAGCCAGCAGCCCGAGATAGATGAACTTGCCGACGTAGGCCGGATCGATATCCGTCAAGTCGAACGTGACCGTCACTTCATCCGCGCTGTCAGTCACCCTCATCTCATCCGCACTGTCGCTCACTTTCACGTCAACCGGGCTGTCGATCACCCTCACGTCAGCGGCACTGTCGCCAACGGCGTCGTTCTTCGCGCTTCCGCAGCTTGAGGCAACAGCCAATGCCGACACGCCTGCCGCAAGAATCAGTGACGTACGCGGGTTGAGCATGTTGAGAATCACTCCTTCCCTTGATACTTCTAGATTGCGGGCGATCTTGCCTCTGGAAGCCCTAACTCGTCGCCCGGTATTGATCGAGCCAGCGCTGAAATACTAGCAGCGTCCAAAGCTGTTTGCGGTGGTCGCGCCGGCCGGTTTGGTGCTCGTCGATGATCCTCTGCACATAGCCCGGGTCGAAAAAGCCTTCGCGGCGCAGGCGCTCGGGGTGCAATTCATCGCGCAGCATCGGATTGAGTTCGGCTCGCAACCAATGCGCAACTGGGATGGCGAAGCCGTGCTTCGGGCGATCGATAATTTCGTCGGGCAGACGGCCACGCATCGCCCGCTTGAGAATGTGCTTGGTCACTAGGCGCTTGATGCGCAACCCCGGCGGCAAACCGCAGGCAAACTTCACCACTTCGGTGTCGAGAAATGGCGCCCGCGCCTCCAAGCCCACTGCGCCGGCCGCGCGATCCACTTTCACGTTGATGTCGCCGGCCAGATAGAACCGACAGTAGAACGCCATGAGCACGTCGTCGGGGTCGCGCGCTCGACTCTCGGCCATCGCGCCTTCGAGGACTGCGAGTGTGTCCGGCTCCGCATGTTCGCGCATTGCAGGCGTGAACAGCCAGCGGAGTTCCTCGGGCAGAAAGCTCGCCATCCACCGCTGATGGCGCCGGGGCCCGCGCTCATCCAAACCACGCATCGTCTGATTCAGCTTGAACCCGTGGCTGAAATACCCGCCGCCCGCGGGCAGTGCCGCGGCCGCCCGCCGGCCGATGGCGGAAAGCAGCGCCGCAGCCCTGCGGGGCAGGCGGTCTACCGTCTGTCGCGCCATTACCTCGGCCTTGAAGGTGGGATATCCGGCAAACAGCTCATCTCCGCCATCCCCGCCCAGGGCGACCGTGACGTGTCGGCGGGTAAAGCGCGCGAGCAAATAGGTCGGGATGATCGACGCGTCCCCGAGCGGCTCGTCGAGAAACGCCATCACCTCAGGCAGAACGTCGATGAGCGTGCGCGGCTCCAGACGCTCTTCGCGGTGGTCAGTCCCAAGATAGGTGGCGACCCGGGCTGCATGCGCGGATTCGTCGAAACTCGGATCTGCAAAAGCGATGGAGAAGCTCTTGATTCGTCCCTGCCCGCCCTCTGCGACCATGCACGCCGCGATGGTCGAGGAATCGATGCCACCAGAAAGGAAGACGCCGAGGGGCACGTCGGAGATGAGTCGCCGCCGCACCGCCCGGGCGAGCAGGCCGCGCAGCTCGTCGGCCGCGTCTTCTTCGCGCCGTGGTTGGTGCTCGGCAGGGAAGGGCAAAGTCCAATACCGGGCGACACGCGGAGACGGATGGGCCGCGCTGGCATCGAATTCGAGCGACTCCGCGGCGTCGAGCTTGCGCGCGCCGCGAATGATGGTGTGGGGCGCCGGCACATATTCAAAGGTCAGGTAGCGGCCGAGCGCCACCGGATCCACTGTGCGATCCACGGCAGGGATGGCCAGCAGCGCCTTGAGCTCGGAGGCGAAAGCCAGCAGGTTGGGCTGACCGCCAGCACGGGGGATCAAGGCGTAGTAGAAGGGCTTCTTTCCCATGCGATCGCGCGCGGCGAGCAACCGCCGCTGCCGCACGTCCCAAATGGCGAAAGCGAACATGCCGTCGATGTGGTCGAGCAGGCTTTGCCCCCAATGACGGTAGCCGTGCACCAGCACTTCGGTGTCTGAACGCGAGCGAAAGAGATGTCCGGCCGCACTGAGCTGGTCGCGTAGCTCCTGAAAGTTGTAGATCTCGCCGTTGAACACCACCTGCACCAACCCGTCTTCGCTGCCCATGGGCTGCGCCGCAGCCTCGCTGAGATCGATCACCGACAGCCGGCGGTGGCCCAAACCCACACCCGGCGCCAACCACATGCCTTCCCCGTCGGGGCCGCGCGGGGCGAGCGTCGCCACCATCTTGAGCAAGAGATCTCTGTCGACCGGAGCCCCCGAGGGATCCAGCAATCCCGCGATTCCGCACATCAGTCGGCTCGCGATTGGCCCCGCGCCTGGCCCGCGGCCAGGGCGGTGGCTTGCAGGTTCACGGTTTGCCTTACCAGGTAGGTCGGTTTGGCCGACGCTTCGTGGTAGGTGCGGATCTGGATCTCGGCCAGCAGCCCCAGCATCACGAGTTGCACGCCGAGCATGAAGAGGAAGACCGCGATGACCAGTAGCGGATTGCGGTGCACCCAGATATGTTCGAAGTACTTCTGGAACAGCGTATACGCCGCGACGACCACGCCCGAGCTGCACAGCGCGAAACCTAGGCCGCCGAAGAGATAGAGCGGCTTGGTGGAGTAGTCGCCCAGAAACTTCATGGTCACCAAGTCGAGCAGAACCTTGAACGTCCGCAGGATGCCGTACTTGGATCGGCCTTCGCGGCGGGGGTGGTGGGTAACCACCAGCTCGGTCACGCGCGCGCCGGCCCACTTCGCATATACCGGGATGAATCGGTGCATCTCGCCGTACAGACTCACCGACTCCAAGAACTCGCGCCGGTAGGCTTTGAGCGTGCAACCGTAGTCGTGCAGGGGCAAGCCCAAGAAACGTCCGATGATCCAGTTCGCGATCCACGAAGGGATCTTGCGTGTGATCATCTTGTCCTTGCGATTGCGCCGCCATCCCGACACGACGTCATAGCCGTCGTCGAGCTTGGCCAAGAGCAGCGGGATATCGGAAGGATCGTTCTGCAGATCGGCGTCCATGGGAATCAACACCTGACCGGTCGCGGCCCGAAACCCGGCGGCCAGCGCCGCAGTCTGGCCGTAGTTGCGCCGAAACCGGATGATGCGAAGCCAGGCGCGCTCTCGCGCCGCCAGTTCGAGCTTGGCGAAGCTGGTGTCGCCGGAACCGTCGTCGACCACGATGATCTCGGTGGCGTGTCCGCGCGTCGCCAAGTCGGCCACGGTCTTGTCCAACACGCTGACCAGCCGATCGATGGTGTCGGCTTCGTTGTAGCAGGGTATGACGATGGAAAGTTGCATCCCGGGCTCAGCGTTTGACTCTCGCACGCGGCCCGAGTTCTTACAAGGCCACCGGCCGGTCTGGGTTGGCCATCATTGTGCGGGTTCTAGAAGGCCAACGAAAAGACCGGTGCGGTAATTGTCTTGCCCAGTACCTGGGGTGGCGCGGCTGGAGCAGGAGCCTGTCGTGGGCCTGAAGTATAGGAATCAAGAGCGCGATTCTCCTCATCGCCCGGCCTGGCCATCTTCACCAGTCCCGGAATTGCCAGCCCTAGCCCCACACCGAGGGACACAACAGCGACGGCAACTCCGACGAAAAATCGACCTTCATGACCCGATTCGATATTCGGATAGCCGGGGGTGGTGACCATGATAATCGACCCCACGATGTCACCGACCCCGAGGATGGTGAACCCGACAATGGCCATTACCTTGCCCGCGCCCCTGCGGCTCATGCGCGCGTCGGCCGCGGAGGCGGCAATGGGCTTGAGCCTGGGATCCATGGTCAGCCGCAGGGAAACCTGTCCCGGTGTATCGCCCGTAAGATCGGAAAAGGCCTGAAGCTGCTCGGGCGTCAATCCCACGTACTGCACGGGCTGCGCAGGCTGCACCAGCGGCACGGGCTGCGCAGGCGGCACGGGCGGTTCGGGCTGCGCAGGCTGCACGGGCTGCACGGTTTGGGTCGGATACGGCGCGGCGGTCTGGGCAGATGCCGGACTTGCGCCGAGCCAACTGAAAAAGGTGCAACCCACAATGGCCATTATCCGTTTGGTTGTCATGGATCCTCGCTACGTGAACGCGTTGTCGCAAGCAGCCGGTTTCGCGCGGAACAGATGGACTTGGTTTGCACGCGAGATCCAGCCCTTTGGTCAATATGATCGCCTACTCGCCTGAGCGAAGCAACTTATTCAGGTGGGCTTGCCGCCCATCCGAGCGGCGGCTGGCTATTTTGCCGCTGGCTTGCCGCCCTTGTCGGGCGCGTGCTTCTTGGCTTGGGGCTTCGTGCCTGACTTCTTGGCCCGGTCGGTCTTCTTGTCAGCCTTCTTCGCTGTCCCCTTCCTGGCGGTCTTGCCTGCGACGGCCGGCTTGAGCTTGGATTTCGTGGTTGGCGGCGCTGGCGTCAGGAGGATTTCGATGCGGCGGTTGCGCGCGCGGCCGGCCGCGGACTTGTTGCTCGCTATGGGCTGGTACTCGCCCTGCCCACTGGCAATCAGTTGTTGCGCGGGAAGCTTGGCCTTCTCTGCCAGGTAGCGGACCACGTTGGTCGCCCGCGCGACGGACAGCTCCCAGTTGGTCGGGTATTGGGCCGCCAGCTTGCCATTGATGGGCGCCCGGTCAGTGTGGCCCGCAACCTGAATCTGTTGGTCAGGGGTGCCGGCAAGAACCTCGGCCACGCGCGTGAGCACGCCTTCGCCGCGCTTGCAAACCTGCACTTCGCCCGGATCGAACAGCGCCTTGTCCGCGAAGACCACGCGCAGCCGGCTGCCGGCTTGCTCGAGATGGATGTCCCCGTGGGCGATCTCATCCTTCATCTTGTCCTGAATCTTGTCGGAGATTCCCTTGAGCTCGGCGATCTCTTCCTCTTTCGCCTGGGCGCTCTTCGCCAGCTCGCGCTTCACCGATTCCAGCTCGCTCTTCACGGTTTCAAGCTGTGCCTTTTCCGCTTCCAGTTGTGCCTTGTCGGTCTCGAGCTGCTCTTTCTCGCCCTGCAACGCTGCAGTCCTGGCCTGGCTGGCCTTGAGATCCTGGGCGGCGATCCGGGCCGCGGAGTTGGCTTTCCCGCGCGCCAAGAACATCCAGAATCCGCCGGTCAGGGCCATCCCGAGCAACACGGCGACGACCGTGAGCGGGGTTTGCAAGCGATTGCGTGGCGCAAAAGGCGGCAGGATGAACGGGTTCTCGTCCGGCATGGCAAGGATTGTCGCGCCCTTCACCCCCGCAAGCAACCCTGACGCTACATTCGCTTGCGTCCGACCGACAGGTTCGCCTTGCGCCGCATACTTTGGGCCCCTTCGCCAAACGCCTCGATCAGTTTGGCCAGGACGCACGCGTCGAACGCGGCCCATTTCGTCGGTTCCAGGTTCTGGCGTAGCAAAGCAATCGGGGCAGTCGCGCGCACCATCCACGCCCACCCTTGCCGGGTCGTCATCGTCGGTAGGGTGTGGGCGAGCTCATGTACCTCGACGCGCTCGAATCCCGCAGCTGTCATCTCGCGCCGGCAATCGTCGAGGTTGCCCAACGGCGGCGCGGAACCGCCGAGCGGCAAGCTCGGCAGGTGCTCGCGAACCGCGTTCCAGATCAGATTGCGCCAGGTGTCGCCATCCTCGGACGCCCAACTCGCCACGACCGCTACACCGTCCGGTACCAGCACGCGCAAAAGCTCACGAAAGCCGAGGAGTCGATCCGGGAAAAACATCAAGCCGAACATCGAGAACGCCCCATCGAACGATGCATTCGCGAAGGGCAACGCCTGCCCATCTCCCACGTGCGATTCGACTGTGACCGACTCGGCGGCCGCGCGTTCCCGCAGTTTGCCGATCATCGTGGGCGAGAAATCGATCGCCGTCACCTGCGCGCCGGTTCGCGCCGCCAAGAATGACAGCGTCCCAGGCCCGGCAGCTACATCGAGCACACGCGCACCAGGCGAAAGCAGCGCGAGATCAATCGCCTGCTGGGCAAACCAGGCAAACACGGGAGCGACCTCGGCAGCGTAGTCGGATGCGACGAGATTCCAGGGAAACGGACTGGAAAGTGGGTTCGACGAAGTCATGCTGCGGGAAATCTACACGAAGTGCTGGAAGCGTGGTGCCCGCGCCACCTGGGGAGGGCAACGCGAAAGCTTGAGCGGCGCAAAGCTGTAGCCCGCTGGGATTTCCCCTTCCCGCAAACCGCCCAGACCGCTATCGTCGGGGCCATGCGCTCCATTCTCGCCGGCTGTGTCGCTGCCATCTGCGCCTGTGCCTCGACGGCGCCTCCCCACCGCGCCGAGGCGCCCGCGACCGTTGCCCCGGCCGTCGTGCAGCCAGCGGTCGTGCCGGCGCCTCCGCCTCCGCCGGAGCCGCTCGTAGTCGACACGCCGAAGAGCACGGTAGAGGGTGCAACCTTCATCGCGCCGGCCGGCTGGAGCATTTCGGTCCGCGGTGCCGCCACCATTCTCACGCCGCCGGAGGGGGACTCGCACATCGCACTCGTCGACGTGCGGGCGCCTGACGCCGCTGCGGCCGTGGCCGCCGCCTGGGCCGCCTATCGGCCCGAGGCGACCTGGCCGCTCAAGGTCGTCACCGACGCCCCGGACAAGGACGGCTGGACCGACATGCACTGGTACTCCTACCAAACCTCGCCCAATGAGAAACGTGGCGTCGGGGTTGGGGTGCGGCGCGCGGGCGGGGTCTGGACCGTTGCCGTGTACGACATGACCTGGGCCGTGGGTGAGAAGCGCAGCGCCGCCGTGTCGCTAATCTTCGACCGCCTCTTGCCCAAGGGTTACGCGCGCGAGTCCTTCGCTGGCCGGAAGGCACACCGGCTCGACCAGGCGCGCGTGGCGCGGCTCGGTGAGTGGGTCGAGAAGGCCATGCAGCAGCTCGGAGTGCCGGGCGCGGCGATCGGTCTGGTCCAGGACGGCAAGGTGGTGTTCGCCGGCGGCTTCGGCCTGCGCGAGCTGGGCAAGAAGCAGAAGCCCGACGCCGACACGCGGTTCATGATCGCATCCAACACCAAGGCGCTCACCACCCTGATGCTGGCCAAGCTCGTCGACGAGAACCGGATCACCTGGGACACGCCCGTGACCAGCCTGCTGCCGACCTTCAAGCTAGGCGACGCCGAGACCACCAGGCAGATCCTGGTGAAGCATCTAGTCTGCGCCTGCACCGGCCTGCCACGGCAGGATTTCGAGTGGGTCTTCCAGTTTGGAGGCAAGACCCCCAACGACGCCATGGCGATCCTGGCCACCATTCAGCCCACCAGCAAGTTCGGCGAGATGTTCCAGTACTCGAACTTGCTGGCCGGCGCGGGTGGCTTCGTGGGCGGGCATGTGCTCTACCCGAACCTTGAGCTGGGTGCGGCATACGACCAGGCGATGCGGACCCGGGTCTTCGAACCCCTGGGCATGAAGGCCACCACCTTCGACTACGCCAAGGCGCTCAAGGGCAACCACGCCTTCCCGCACGCGCCGGACATCGACGGCAAACCCGCAAAGGGGGTCATGGAGATAAACTACAACGTCATCCCCCTCCGGCCAGCGGGCGCGGGTTGGAGCAACGTGCGTGACCTGCTGAGGTACGTATCCGCCGAGCTCGCCGAGGGCGTCCTGCCGGACGGCAGTCGCTACATCGCCAAGACGCCACTGCTTGAGCGCCGAGCGCCGCAGGTGACGATCGGCAAGGACGTCAGCTACGGGATGGGCCTCGCGGTGGACACGAAGTATGGCACGCCCGTGGTACACCACGGTGGCGGCCTGACAGGTTTTCACAGCGACATGCTGTGGCTCCCGGAGCACGGTGTCGGGGCGGTGGTGCTGACCAACTCCAATCCCGGCTGGATCCTGCGTGACGTCTTCCAGCGCAAGCTGCTGGAGCTGCTCTTCGACGGCAGGCCCGAGGCCGACGACGACCTTGCCGCCCGAGGGAAGACCTTCTTCCAGCACCTCGCCGCTGAACGGAAGTTGCTCACCGCACCGGCCGACGCGGCCGAGGCCGCCAAGCTGGCGAGGCGCTACGCCAACGACGCGCTCGGGGAGATCTCGGTCAGCCAGACCCACGGCGCCACCATCTTCGACTTCGGCGAGTGGAAGAGCGAGATGGCCACGCGCAAGAACCCGGACGGCACCATCTCCTTCATCACCACGGTACCGGGTATCTCCGGCTTCGAGTTCGTCGTCGGAGCAGAGGCCAAACGCACGCTCATCGTGCGCGACGCCCAGCACGAGTACGTGTTCACCGAGCAGTGAAGAGGGGCGCCGCTCGCCGGTGGGCGCCGCCAGACACAACAGAAGGCCCGGGACTCGAGACCAAATGGTCACCGGGCGGTCCTGGCCGATGCGGTGGCGCGGTCAGCGGCTTGGTCTTCCACCGCGGAATTCCACCCGGGGGTCGCGCAGGAGTGTCCGGGCAGAAGGCCGCGGTGACGAGCGGCCTGGCGCGCGCGCACCAGCGCGACGGTGCCGGTCAAAAGCGTCGCTCGGTCGTGCCGGTTGTGCCGTCCGCGAGGCCGGTTGACGGCATGCTTTGGACTCATAGAGTCGTCCGAACAATCCCCATCAGCGCCTTGCTGCGTGTCTGAAATCGCGGGATCATAGGTCTTGCATGAAGCGATCAAACACGCGAAGCATCACTGCGGCCGGACTGGTGATGGTAGCGGCGCTGGTCGCATGGCAAATCCGGCATTCCCCAAGACAGGTGTCTTCCGTTCAGCCAGGCTCGATCACGATAGACTACCCGGCCGAAGGATCAGTCTTTCCCCCCGAGCTTCCTGCCCCTACCTGGCTGTGGAGAGACGCTGAGAACAAGGCTACCTCCTGGGAGATCAACATTGCCTTTTCCGATGGTACTCCCGCGATCCGGGCTCTGTCCGCCGGCGAGGGGATGCGCATCGGAGAGAGCGATCCTCGCGGCGTTGCTCCGACCAATGAGCCCCCGGCACTGACGCCGAAGCAGGCAGCGGCTCATACCTGGACGCCGGACGCCGCCACTTGGGCCGCAATCAAAGAGCACTCCGTGGGCCGCCCGGCGACCCTTGTCATCACCGGACATCGCAAAGGCGATTTGCAGACGATCATTTCGCGCGGTCAGGTTTCGCTCCAAACGTCGAGTGACCCGGTTGGCGCACCCATTTTCTACCGCGACGTACCGCTCATGCCGTCGGAGAACGAGAAAGGCGTGATCAAGCCTCTGGCCCTGACAGCGGTTCCACTCATTACCTGGAGGCTGCGCAGTGTTGGCGACAAGGAAAGCCGAGTCCTGATGCAGGGCCTGCACACGTGTGCGAACTGCCATTCCTTTTCCGCCGACGGCAAGACGCTCGGATTGGATATGGATGGACCCCAGAACGACAAAGGGCTCTATGCCATCGTCAAAGTCCAACCGCAGATGACGATTCGCAATGAGGACCTGGTCGCATGGAGCACCTCTCGGGGAAAGTTGACAAGCACGCTGCGGGTGGGGTTCATGTCACAAATCTCGCCCGATGCCCGGTACGTGATCACCACCCTCAACGACCCTGGCATTGACCAGACCGATCATCAGCGCCACAACAATCCGACAGAACCGGTGCATAGTCTCTACGTCGCAAATTTCAAAGACTATCGCTTCCTGCAGGTCTTTTACCCCACCCGCGGCGTGCTGGCCTGGTACAGGCGTGGGTCGGCGCACCTGCAATATCTACCCGGCGCCGATGATACGCACTACGTGCACACCAATGCGGTATGGAGCCCCGATGGCAAGTACCTAGTATTTGCGCGAGCGCAGGCGCAGGATGCGTATCCTGCCGGCGTCCAGCTCGCACAATATTCCAACGACCCGAAAGAGACCCAGATTCACTTCGACCTGTATCGTATCCCATTCAATGAAGGAAAAGGTGGGAAACCCGAACCGATCCTGGGCGCCTCACGAAACGGACTGAGCAATTCTTTCCCGAAGATCTCCCCTGACGGACGTTGGATCGTATTTGTGCAATCCCTCAATGGGCTATTGATGCGTCCTGATGGCCAACTCTTCATCGTACCTGCAAACGGTGGCACTGCCCGCCGCATGAGATGCAATACACCGCTCATGAATTCCTGGCACAGTTTCTCGCCGAACGGTCGTTGGCTGGTCTTCTCGTCGAAGAGCCAGTCGCCCTACACACAAATGTTCCTGACCCACCTAGACGAGTCGGGCAATGACAGCCCGGCCATCCTGATCGAAAATGCCACGGCGGCCAATCGAGCGGTCAACATCCCTGAATTCGTGAATATCTCTCCGGACGGAATGGTGAAGATCGACACGCCGGCGGATGAGTATGCCCGCCACATGGATCTTGCGGTCGAGTCGATGAATGGCCGCCAATATGAGACTGCCGCGCTGGAATGGAACAAGGCNNGCGATTGCGCACTATCGTGAGGCGTTGGCGTTGAATCCGGGGTATCCGGAGGCCTGCAACAATCTCGGCGAGGCATTGGCCGGCAAAGGTGCCGTCAAGGAGGCAATCGCACAATTCGAAAGGGCCGTTCTACTGGCTCCCGGCTATGCCACTGCCCGCGCGAATCTCGGCATGATGTTCGCCCGCATTGGGCAGACGGACAAGGCGGTCTTCCATTTGAAGAAGGTCGTGGAGGGCAAGCCTGACGCGGCCGAGGCCCGCAGGAATCTCGGTCACGCGCTAGCTGAGGAGGGAGATTCCCTGGAAGCGAGCGTTCAATTGGAGAAGGCGGACCAACTGTCAGGTGGGAAGGATTCTCTGACGCTGCATCTTCTTGGCCTGGTCTACGCCGACTTGGGCAGATTTCCCGAATCGGTTCGGGCCGAACGCCAGGCACTTGCGATTGCAATAGAGCAGAACAACCCGGATCTCATACAATCCATCAACGCCCATTTGGGCAAAATGCTTCAAATGGGGCAGCCCCTTGCGCCTCCGCGCCCTGATGGCGTTCGAAGTCCAGCGTCGCCGTGACACCATCCTCCATCATTGCCGGGATCCGGGCAGCAGGCAGGCGTTTGTGGTGGGCTTTGGCCGGTCGGGCTATCTGCGGTTGCACCACTGCGGCTAGCCGAAGTTGCGCAGTAGG
>PMJO01000096.1:0-136 GCA_003158455.1 Myxococcales bacterium
GGTCGCGCTGACCAAACTGGAGTACGTCGACCGCATTATCGACCTGGAAGGAGCATGCCGGGGCACCCCGGAAAACCAGCGACCTGGCTCGCAGGCGCCCTATCTGGAAATACGGGAAACCGTCGCCGAGTACTTC
>PMJO01000096.1:261-10175 GCA_003158455.1 Myxococcales bacterium
CGTGCCGGAGAACCGGCGCAACGAAACGCTGGTCGACCTGACCATCGTCGCTACCTGGCACGTGGTGGACGGGATCCATAGACTTAGCGAGTAGCCCCAGCGAGGTTCCCTCAACCCGCCGAGGTGACAACGGCCGACGNNCACCTCCCGCGACGGGCTTCGGCGAGCAAAGCTCGCCTGCGCCCACGCGCCAGCGCGGCGCAGCCGCGGGTGGGTGGCGGGGTGGTCCGTCGCGAGTCGGCCCTCCTTGCCAGCAGCCCGGCTTGTCGGCCGGCTGCTAAGGGACATCGCGATCTGTGCCCAGTTGAAGCTCTGATTCATCGTCACTGAATTGTGATGATTCGCGGCGAGCATGGCTGGCCGGTTCCCCTCGCGGTCTGGCGCGAGGGCGCTCCTGCCTTCCCGACGAGGAGCGGCCTACTCGGCCTTCAAGCCGTGCTGGATGATGCGGCGAAGGCCCTCGGGACCGAGGCGCGAGTTGCGCTTCTCTTCCTCGAAGATGATCTGCGCCAGGGTCGCTGACGTCAGGTCTGCCCCGCTGACGTGATCGGTGACCTTCACCTCGTCGCCGCCGCGCACGAACCCGGCCACATCAGCCAGCGTCACGTAGTGCTTGTCAAAGGTGTCGTAGAGTTTTCGGTTGGAGTAACGCTTGATTGTTCGCATGGTGTCACGGAAGAATGACACATCTTGCGAACAAATGACACGATTCTAACGAAGAACATGCCGCGATCCGTCAGCTACCTGCCAGTTCGCCGCAAGATTCGGCGCTCTGCCCTCTGAAGCCAGCTGACGCCGGAATCTGTCCCTCAGGAAGGCTCCACGCCCGAGATGAGCTTGCCGGACCCGTAAAGGGTGATCTTGTTGTTGTACCCCGTTGCTCCGGCGTTGTAGCTGTAGTCGTTGGTCACGTCGACTGCGCCCTGATAATTTGCCGTGTGCGCGGTGACTCGCACAAAGAACTGGTCGTTGGTGAGCTTGTCACCTTGTGCCGCAAGGGTTCCGGTGAATGTAAGCTCCAAATAGTGGTCGGCGCCTGTGGCAGCCGGCGAGGCGGCGACAGCCTTGCCAGTCATCGTGCCCTGGTTCGAGTAGCCAATGCTCACATAGTCACCTGCAAACTGCAAAGTGGTGCCTAGCCCTTCGTCCTTGTACCAATAGCGAAGCGTGACGGTCGACATGTCAACGCTCGAGGATGTCTTGTTGTCAATTCGAAGCCTCAAGCTGATCGACCCTGTGGCACCAGTGATAGGGTCCGTCACGTACACCTGCAAGCCGCTGGTTGGCACGGTTGACGTCGAAGTGGTACCGCCCCCTCCGCCGTCAACGCCGACCCCGCCCGATGACACNNACGGTGGTGCCTCCAGCCCCGCCCTTGCTGCTCCCGCCAGTCGGGAAAGGATTGATGCCCCCGTCCCCGCTCGCGCCGCCCCTGCCACCCGTGGCGCCTGTTCCGCCGGTGGCGCCAACTCCACCCCTGCCACCCGTAGCGCCGCCGGTTCCGGTCTTGCCGCCCGTGGCAGTGGTCCCGCCGGTTCCGGTCTTGCCTCCTGTTGTGCTCGTGCCGCCTGACCCAACGGTGCCACCCGTGCTGGACTTGCCGCCGGTGCCTACTGTGCCGCCAGAATCGCCCCCGCTCGGTTGAGCAGTGGAGCCCGCAGTGCCTCCGGTTCCAGCAACGCTCGAACTGGATGAGCCGCCACCTGCGCTTCCACCAGTCTGGGCCGGGCTTGCGTGCCTCAACACCTCATCAGGCGCGCCGCAGGCGCCAAACATCAGGCCGGCAACTACTGCCGAGAGGAGCAAGCCGAAATACACTTCGCCAAGTCCGTCTGCTCTTGCGGCCGCCCATCGCCATACAGCCATCCGACCAGTCGCAACCATTCGAGGAAGACATCGTCTCAGGCTATGTCTATTTTCGATCATCACATATAAGAGTACCCTCAGAACGCCTCAAACTGGAAATGCGAAGAGCACTAGACGTCAGATCGGTGTGCGTCTGACCACATTGTCCCACTCGCTCGTCGCGCAAACAGAATCGCTAGAACGCGATCAGTCCGCCCAGAGATATTCCCGCGCTCGCCCGTTGCACCAGCTGGCCGTCCAAGCGGAAGGCCTCTCCGCCTGCCTCCGCCGAAAGAACGAGCCATGTGCTGCGATAGGAACGCAACATAGCAGACGCCGCGCCGCCGTAGCTCAATCCGAATGAATATGTGCCGTCGTACCGACTATCGTGTTGGCGCACGATGGGCATGCCGACCGTAGGTCCAAGCAGCAACGCGAACCTGTCTGTCCAAAGGAGCGGCCAGAGGGCGTCGAGCGAGAGCCCGAATCGCAAGAACGACGACTGATTGTTCTGGTTGTTGGCGTCGAAGGACGAGAACTCAGCCCGTGCGCGTAGCGCGAGTCTGCCTACCTTGCGCATGTAGGAAAGCGCAGCCGTCCCAACCACGGATCCAGTTCCAGGCACTGGACTGCTCTGCAGGCCGACGTTGACGCCCAAAGAATTCGGCTGCCACGGGCCGCCTTTTTCGCGGTGATTGTCAGCATCTGCCAGGATTGGGGCCATCGACGCTGTCTCGATCACCGTCGAACTACCCGCTGCAAGCGAGAAAGTTGTCTCGCTGACGCTGGCCAGGACCCGCCGCACGACCCGATACTCGCCGGCAGGCAGGGCCAGGTACACGTCCTCGCCAGAGGTCGAGCCCAATTCCGCGATCACCTCGCCGCGCCCCTTGTTTAGCACCGTATAGGTGACGCCGGTTTCGCGCGGGAAAACCAGACGAGCGTCGTTGGGCCGCGTGCGGGCCAGGATCACGTCGCCGGCACCGGACATCCGATAGTCGTAGGTCGGATGCTGGCCGCCGACCAGGCTGGCTGCCGTGCTGGCCAGGGTGCGCCTGAACGCAAATTGATAGACCTCGCCCAAGGTCACCTGCCCATCATGGGACGAGTCGGCAGCGCCACGCAGGCCAGCCATGATGTTGTGGGTGAAAAACGAGCCTCCGAGGTCATCGGATTCTTGCGACAGCTCGTTGGCCGTGGAGGAGGTCACGATCGCCATGCCCTTGACGCTACCGGGATCGGCCAGATGGATCTCGTAGCCGGGTGCGCGTCGGCCGCCCTTCACCCCGGTGAGCGCGCCCGACTGGCAGGCGTCGACAAACGCCACCCGCACATCCGCCCCGGAGAGCTGCTCAAGATACGAACGCAGATCGCGCAGGGGCAAGCGCGACGAGCCCAGCTCCAATGCCTCCTGGTCACCGTGGCCCGAGTAGTAGAAAAGGAACAGGGTTCGCTTGCCCTCGGCGTGTGCACGATCGAGTTGGGCTCGCGCAGCGGCCAACGCTTCTTCGACCGCCTGGCGTCGCGCCCCCTGGACGGTGATGACGCTGTCAAATTCACCCGCGTCGCGAAGCAAAGCAGCCAGTTTGCCAGCTTCTGCCTCGGCAAAGTGCAGGGTCCGGGCCGGGTCGTGCCCCAGATTGTTGCCGACCACGACTGCGACACGGGCCTGCTGGGACTGCGCGTGGGCAGCTCCCTGCCCCAACGCCAAAATCAGGCAAGCGCCTAAGAAGCGAAGGGCCATGACTGTAGCGTACCCCATTCTTTCACGGCCGTTACACCGATTGTGACAAGCCCATGTGCCATTGGTGACCATGGTCACGGCCGCCTGAGCAAGAAGGATACTTGCTCAGCCTCTATTGGCAAATGCGCCGCTTGCCGAATATCACCCTGGACTGCGGCCAGCGCCTCGGCCACCGCCGTGCGAACCGCGTCCTCGCCAACAACGGCCGGCGTCCAAAGGGCAAAAACCCTCTCCCAACCGTGGTGGTCATCAAGTTCCACGGAGTCGGGCAGCATGACCTCCGCCCCGGCCGGAGCCCTCACCCCGGCCAATGCGTCATCGCGATAGTAGGGGAACACCCGACCGGTGTCGTCGACGCCGAACACCAGCAACACGCCGGGTTGGTCCTTGGAGTAGGCGAAGCGCAAGCGGTCGCCCACCACGAAATCGTCGGCATCCTTGACTGGAAACACGCTGTCACCGCGTTTGCAAAACGCCTCGACCAACAGGCCACCCTTGCTACGCACGGCACCCGCGACGTGCCTGGTAGCGCCAGAGATCTTGTCCGAAGCCGGAGGTGCCGGAGAAAAACCACCGCGTGTCACCACGAGGAGGACCACTGCCGCGGCCGCAACTGGGGCAAGCGTCAGTGGCAAGCGCCACCACGCTTTGCGCCGCCGTTCGGCCACCCTCGCCAGGATCGCGCGAGCTGCTACTAGGCTTTGGCCATCAGGATCGGTTCCGAGCAATTCTTGCCGGGCCGAGACCAACTCCGCCAATGCAGCCGCACACCGATCGCACCCGCGCACATGGGCGCCGGCCTCCGGGGATCGCTCTGCCTCCGGCAAAGCCTCCCATCGCGCCAGCTCCAAGCGCATCACGCAATCAGTCATGAATTCCCCTCCCTCCTCTTTTCTCCCGCTTCAGGCTCCGCGACTCCAAGCAAGTCCCGAGCGATTCTCGCAATTTTGCGCAATCGATTGAACACTGTTCGCCTTGTGATCCCCAGGGTTTCGGCGATCTCGACCTGCGACATGCCATCCACGTAGCGCATGACCGCAACACTCGCGCCAGCCTCACCACAGCGGTCCAGAACCGCAGCCACGAATTCGCGATCCACGTGCCGCCCCTCCATCGATCCCGACGACGAAGGCCGCAGCCGCAGGGACGCGGCAGCGCGGGTGTGAACCTTGACTTCGCGAATCTGATTCAAGCAAACGTTGGTGGACACGCGGTACAGATAGCGAAGGGCATCCTCGTCATTGGGAAACCGAGGCCCACGCGTGAGCACGCGAACAAACGCCTCCTGGGTCGCGTCCCGAGCCGCTGCCTGCGACTGCAACATCCGCCGACAGTGAGCGTAGATTGCCGGCGCGTACTTTTGGTACAACGCAGCAAGCGCAGTCTCGCTTATTCTTTCCACGGCTCGTGGGCTCGCCTCTCGGCCCAGCTTCATCAAAGCATAGTCGGGCGGGCTGCTGGAAAAAAGTGGTCCTGCGTATCCACCGGCGCTCGCCGACGCTAGCGCAACGTTCTCGACGCTCAAAGTCACGAGTTCTAGGTTGTCGAATACTCCAGATCCGCAGGCCAATCTGGCTTCCACGGAAACAGTGTCCCTGAACGTATTGGACCGCGTGCCGAGCATCGAATCTCAACGAGAGCCCCGCGAATTCCGCGAGGCAAGTCATCCTCCCTCGCCGCTTGAACACGCGAACTCGGCCGGGTGGGAACGGCTCTTGTCCAGGCGCGGTCGACCCCGCGGCCTGACCACTAGATCATGTTCACAATGGCGCCATGATGCGCGAGGAGAGAGAGCCACTTTCCACCCAGGGCGTGGGCGTGAGTTCGTGGGTGCGGATGGGGAAAGCGTTCCGCGGGCCGGCCCTTCGGGCGGCCAGAAATCTCCCGAAAGGCTCTAGCTAGCGCCGCAGACTGGACCGCAAAAGCGGGATGGAGACTCTCGCTCTTTGGTGGCTATGTTGCCACCCATCGCCCCCAACACCAGAAAGGATGTGCACAATGGTGCTTCGCAAGATCTTTGGCCGCGGCCGACGGGATGTGCAGGCGCCTTGCTGGCGCGAGGCAAGTTGGTGTACAACCACCTCCTCCTTCGCTACTTCCCATTTGTCCATACTTGATGGTTGGGAAGCGCGGACAACCAACGAGGCTCCCCCCATGACAACGACCACCTTTCCAAGAACTCGAATCGCCCTGCGCCTGCTCTCGGCGGCCTTTCTGGTCACGGCCCTGATTGTATCGGGCGGGACCGCGTCAGCAGCCAAGAAGAAGTCCAAAGCCCCGGCAGATAGTCAAGAAGAGACACCGCCGCCGGCTGCGGCAGCCCCGGCCGAGGAAACTCCGGCCCCGCCCGCGGAGGAGCCCGCTCCCGCGCCGGCAGCGGCTCCCGCGCCAGCGGCTGCACCCGCCCCAGCCGAAGAGCCGATGGCTCCTGCCCCCGCGCCGACTGCAAAACCGGCAGCGGCTTCTGCGCCAACCGCCGGCAAGCCCGAAGCCGGCGCCGCCAGCCCCCAGCGCAAGCGCGCGGGAAAGGCGGTTGAACTCGGCCTGTCTCCCCAAACTACCAGCTACGCCGCTGACAATATGGGCCCGCCTGTGGCGAACGAGGCACCCGCCGAGGATTGGGGCTTCAAGTTTCACGGCTTTTTCCGCGGACCCATGCGCCTGAGCATGAGTAGCGAGACCGGCCGCGGCATCCAGTTCCACGCCCCACCCGTGACGCCCGATTTGAACTACACCACCTGGAGCTACACCAACAACAACCCCGGCCCCTGGGGCGAAATGATTTTCCAGTACGGGAACAACCGCGCCATCATGACCATGGCCATCGCCAGCTACAACATTAGCTCGGGTGGATGGCGCGAACTGCAGGACCAACTCGGCATCGACCGCGCCTTTCTCACGCTCAATTTCCCGGACGCCTTTGGTGACGTGGGCAAGATGACGTGGAACGTGGGCGTGTTCGGAGACCGCTACGGAGCCATGGGCAAGTACGATGGTGGTGCCTATGACACCTACATAATCGGCCGTACCCGCATCGCGGGCGCCACTGGCACATTCGATTTCGACATCGCCGACGACTTCAGGCTGGTTGCAGAGCTAGGTGGCGGCGCCAAGATGGATGTCCCACGCTGGGAAAAATACCCCTACACCTCGTGGCAGCCCTTCCCCGGGTATGAGCAGCAGGGAACCACCTTGTTGGCCCATGCCCACGTCGGCGCGGTCTACGCCAACATGCTCACTCTCACGCTTCACTTTATGTACACCTGGACCAAAGACGCCATGCGGACCAACATAAATGACAAAACCGACTTCCCCAGCAGCCAGGCCGATCCCGGCAACGACACCACCCTGTCCAGCCCGGGATCGGGCCTGCCGGACGCCAAGGCGGCAACCAGGGATGGCAGCATGCGGATTCTTGGTGCCGACCTGAGGCTTGACGGTGGATACCTGGGAATCGGCTATCTTGGTTTCTCTTCGATTAAGTCACAGAACGCCGGCGTCTTGCAGGACTCGATCGAAGTCATCCACTCCCAAGGCGGCTGGCAGTTCACCAACAACTACCTCGGCGATAAGGGGGACGGCACGGTCAACACAATTGCCCTCCAGTACACCTTCAGCCTGGCTGCGCTCCTGATGCGGCCGCAGGCATGGTGGGGCCAGGGCGCGGACTTCACTGCCCAGATCTTCGGTATCTACACCTGGATCACCGGGTTGGACGAGAAGTATACGGCTCCGGGCGCGTTTTTCGCCGGCATTACGGGAACCGATGGGCTGGGCACCAAGAAGCTGAAGATGGGAACCCAGTTGCTCTACACCCCGCTGCCCGTCATGTCGGTTGGCGCGCGGCTTGACTGGGTCCAGCCCAACATGGACAACAGCGACCACACATTCTGGGTGATCTCTCCCCGGCTGATTTTCCGCACGGAGTTTGTCACCCACGAGCAGATCATCGTCCAGTACCAGTACTATGACTATGGGAACTGGTACAACAAGGCCGGCAACGGGGTGGCCAGCACCAATCTGCCGGGAGGAATGCCGTGGCCGGGTCTCCCCTACCCCTACGGTCAGGCAGGGAATCTCTGGGTGCCCACGCAGCCCGACAAGCACACCGTCACGATCGCCGCCAGTATGTGGTGGTAGCCCGCATGCGGGCAGTCCTTCCCGCGCTCCTTTTGCCCTTGGCGGTGGGTTGCGTGCCCATCGGTGCGAAGACCGCACCGCCGGGGCGTGGGTCGGAAAGCGATGATTCCGTAGGCTCTGGATCCGGGGCTGCCGGGAGCGAAGATCTCGCCCTGTCGCCCCATAACCTCGTTGCCAACGCCACTTTCGCCGACGGGACCAGCCTGCCTTGGACGTCGTCATTCACCGCGCCTGGGTCGGGCTCGGCCTCGGTGGTTGATGGCGCGCTCTGCTTGGAAGTCACCAACCGGGGCAGGGGCAACTGGGATGCCCAACTCCGCCACCGCGAGATGACCATCCAGAAGGGCCACAAATACAGCCTGAGTTTCGTGGCCTATGCGACCCAGCCGACAACGATTCGTCCCAAGGTGGGCATGCAAGGCCCACCCTACGCAGAATACTGGTTTCAAGAGATCAAGCTCGACACGACACCGCGAAGGTTCAAGGCCCACTTCCGAAAATCCGGTCCCGACGATCCGACAGCCGAGTTCGCCTTCCACGCGGGCGGTTCTCTGGCGCGCGACGCGCATGGGACGTTCAGCGTGTGTATTGACGACGTGCGCTTGGAGGATTCCGATTTCGTGCGTCCGGCCAAGAGCAAAGCCGTGCCACCTGCGAATGTCCTGGTGAACCAGGTGGGCTACTTCCCGGGGTTGGTGAAGCTGGCGACGGTGCGCACCGGCGCGGGCGCGCCCCAGCCGTGGCGGCTGGTCGATGGCACCGGGCGGGAAGTCAAGTCGGGTCAGACGCAAGTGGCAGGTGCCGATGCCTTGGCCGGCGACACGGTTCAGATAGCTGACTTCACCTCATTCGAGCGGGAAGGCCGCGGATTCGCCGTGGTCGTCGGATCCGATCGCAGCCACCCCTTTGACATCAGCCCGACCATCTATCACAAGCTCAAGTACGACGCGCTGACCTTCTTCTATCACAACCGTAGCGGCATCGAGATCGTCATGCCCTATGCGCAAAGCCCGCAGTGGACGCGTCCGGCCGGCCACCTATCCGACAAGAGCGTGCCCTGCGCGGCCGGCTCGGGCTGCGCCTATCGCTTAGACGTATCTGGCGGGTGGTACGACGCCGGCGATCACGGCAAGTACGTGGTCAACGGCGGCATCTCAGTGTGGACCTTGCTCAATCTCTATGAGCGAACCAAGTATCTCGGCTCATCCCTGGCTGACTTCGGCGACGGACGCCTGAATATCCCCGAGCAGGGCAACGGCGTTTCCGACCTTCTGGATGAGGTTCGCTGGGAGATGGAGTTTCTGCTCAAGATGCAGGTTCCCGACGGCGACCGCGCGGGCATGGCTCATCACAAGATTCACGACCGGGAATGGACGGCGCTCGGTCTCGCTCCCCATGAGGACCAAATTCCGCGCTTCCTCTATGCGCCGAGCACAGCGGCGACGCTCAATCTCGCGGCGGTTGCAGCCCAGGCGGCGCGCATTTGGCAGGGTATCGATCCGGCGTTCTCCGGGCGCTGCCTGGCGGCGGCGGAACGGGCTTGGCAAGCGGCGCAACGCCATCCCGCGGTCTTCGCACCGCCGGGCGGAGTCGGAGGCGGGCCCTACGAGGACATCAAGGTTGACGACGAATTCTATTGGGCGGCTGCCGAGCTCTTCATTACGACCAAGAAGCCCGAATACAAGCAGTTCCTCGCCTCCTCACCCTACTATCTCAAATTGGCGCCCCGTCTGCCTTCGCCCAAAGAGGGCGGTGACGTGGCCTCACCCATGACCTGGCAAGAGACCGCGGCGCTGGGGACCATCTCCCTGGCGGTCGTGCCCAACGGGTTGGGCAACAACGAGATTGCGACAGCGCGAAAAGCCCTGAGCAAGGCGGCCGACGCCTATGTGCAGATCCTGCAGAAGCGACCCTACCGGGTGCCTATCGACTACGGCAAGGCCAGCAAAGCACCCTGGGGCTCGAACTCTTTTCTGCTCAACAACCTCGTGATTCTGGCGCTGGCGCATGACCTCAACGGCGGTGCGCGCTACCTGAACGCCGTGGTCGCGGGCATGGACTACATTCTGGGTCGCAACCCCATGGACCAGAGCTATGTGACCGGCTACGGCGCCCGGCCCTTGCGCAATCCGCACCATCGCTTCTGGTCGCACCAGTCCAACGAGAAGTACCCGTCGGCACCGCC
>PMJO01000053.1 GCA_003158455.1 Myxococcales bacterium
CTCGGCTTGGAGTTCCTGCTGGTCCATGGCGAGGACCTCGGCGGAGACGACGGGACGGGGGCCGCGACGGATCCAACTTGCGGCGGTGGAACGCGGGACACCGAGGTCACGGAACAGCATGGGGTCACGTTCTTCGCAGACGAGGTCGCGAAGTCGGTGGTCATACGCACGGTGACAGGCGGGGGTTGGCATGCGTCAAGGCTGATTGGTCCTGGATCCTGGGGCAAGTCAGCAGAGGGGCAATTCCTTAAGCAATTTCGCGGTTGTTGCAGTTGCGCCGCCGAAAATCCAGAATGTTCTGGTGCGCAGCTGGGCATCGAGCGAGAACACGGCAAGCAAGAGAGCCTGGTTGTATGTAGGTAAATGGCGATTTCGGTTGACGAGATGGGGTATTTGAAAGATGCTTCGGGGCAATGTCATTCGTCCGACTGGGGGGGGCAAATTGATCCCTGAACGCCGTGGAGGCGAATTCGATGAAGTGTCCTGACACTATATTGTTCCTGGCTTTGGCTAGCCTTTCAAGCCTTGCCGTTCTTCCATCCTGCGGAAGCAACCAAATGGCGTGCACGCCCGGGCAGCAGAATCCTTGCCTCTGTCTTGATGGCACCTCGGGCAGGCAAGCTTGCAGATCCGATGGCAGCGGCTACGACTCCTGCGGGCCCTGCTGTGGGGACAACGGGGAGACCCTTTGCCACGGACAGTGTCAGAGCTGCGGTGTGGGAGAAACCGGTCACTGCGACTCCGCCGAAGACACGATCGTGTGCTGCCCGGCCAATTCCGTCTTCTGTGACAGCCAACAAGCAGGGGCTGCCTGCGGTGCTATGTGCTATGGCCCTATCACCGGCCCTACTCCGTCTTGCGCTACCGCCACAGTCTGCGGCGGCAATTGCGTTCTCTGCGCGGCCGGCCAGACGGTCATTTGCAGTACCAACAAGTGCCAATCCGGGGGCGCGGGCAGTGGGTCCGGCGGCTCCGGTGGCAGCTCCGGCGGAAGTACATCCAGTGGCGGCAGCTCCGGCGGAAATACGGGAGCCTGCACATGCAGCTGCGTCTGTTCAACGTGTAGCGCGAATGTGACGTGCCCGGCCGGTGATTCAAGGTGCCGTCCGTGTTCGGCCGGATGCGCAGATTCGTGTGGATTGCTTGGTTGTGGAAGTGTGGTGTCGAGCAACGGGGATTGCTCGTAGTGAAGCGCATCTTCGAAAAGCGCTGGCTGGCGATCTCTCCAAGCGCGGTGCCGTTTCCGCCTACCTGACCGATTTCATTTGCCTTGACCACACTAGGCGATCGCTTTCGGCGCGATCGGAACACGGCGCTCCGACCCGATCGTCTCCAATGTTGATTTCGACGCAACAGACAGGCGCAGCGTGCGGGCCGGGCCAGGACGCCAGACCAGAAGGAACACGATGACCCGAGATTCTTCCAAGATGTTGCTCGGTTGTGTGTTGATCGCGGCGTGTTCGTCGACGAGCAAAACCGGCGGGGCCACCGACGCGGGAGCGGGTGGGTCCGACGTGGCTGAAACCCCCGTCGATTGGGCAGGAGGGAGCGGAGGCGGGCCAGCGGGAAGCGGTGGACAGGCGGGCGCTGGCGGCACGGGTGGCACTGCACCCGCGACCGTCACATCGATCAGCAAAGACGGCATCACCTGGACGTTCAGCCAGCCGGTGGCTGTCGGTCAGTTCGTCACGGGGGACTACTACGTGGTCGGCCCGGCCACGGTCAGCGCCATCGATCCGGCACCCGCCACCACGTCCCCCTACCTCAACGGCTCGGTCCTCAACCTGCCGACGTCAAACGGCAAGAGCGGCTTCGATTCGCGACTCAACGACGGCTCGGACCAGTCCTGGTGGTTCGATGCTTCGGTCCGATCCTATCCGCCCGTCCGTCTGAAAGCCGGGGACGTTCTCGTGTCCGCGCGAAGTCTGGCCACCCCGCACACGGTGCCGGAGGTCATGCGTTCGGTGGACATGAACATCAGTCCGGTGGCGTCCTATTCCGTGTTGACCGTGCTCGGCGCACCCGCGGCTGCGGATGCCTTCCGACCCTCCTACTGCGATCGGGCACAGACCCTGTACCGCGCCTCCACACTCGGCCGTTCGTTCTTGCCGTCGTTGGCGCCACCGAATCCATCGCGTACTCCCACTCTGGCGCAGTTCGAGACCTGGTTCCGGCGGCCATGGATCGACACCAACGCGTTTCTTTTCGATGCGCCGGCCGAGTACATGCCAAGCTACGGTGCGCAGGTCGCCGCGGCGGTCGGCTTCGCCGCGCTCACGCTCACGCTCGACCAGCCTGCGGCGGACAAGGTCAATCTGACCAACTATCTTGTCCAGTACGGCATAGACCTTTTCGGTTGCGTGAAGGCGGGCTACGGCTGGCCGGGCTTCGGCGGCCACCGAAGTGGGCGCAAGCTGCCAATACTGCTTGCCGGCATACTGCTTGGTGACGACGGCATGAAGAACGTGTCCAGTGCCTATCCGGACAAGTTCGGCGAGGACATGCAGACCGTCTACGTCAACAGGATCCCCGGTGGGTACACGCGCGCGTGGCAGGGCGCAACCGTGATCTACGGCGGTCACTACGGTGTTCATGCCGACGGAACTCCGACCAGCACGGATCCCCTCTACGGACCCTACGAGCAATTAGCACCAGCGCAATGGCCCTTGCTCAGTGGCAATGAACAACTCGGGGAGGCCTATCGTCGCTGTTGCACGTCGTTGGTGTGGGTCGGCGAAGCCTTGGTTTTCCACCTTCTGAAGGCCGAGAACGTGTGGAACTACCCGGCGTTCTTCGACTACGTAGATCGCTGGATGACCGAAGACGACACGCAAGCGGTGGCGGACATCAAGGCCCAGTCCGGATTCGACTACAGCTCGGATTGGGAACGCCAGCGCCAGACCAAGGGCTATTTCCAGGACGGCTTCCCCCAGTATTCGTTCGTCGACGACATGTGGGCGAAGTACAGGTGAGAATGACTCCAAGTCCTGGGGTGGCGTCTGAGCATCAGCACCATCGCGGTCTCGGGCATCAACGTTCGCGTGAAGGCCTGGCCACGCTGATCTGCAACTGAGGAGATGCCTGGCGAAAGCCTCCTGCTCGTTCACCGAAATCGTTTCCGCCACGCCAGCACACTGGGTATCAATTCCTCCAGGACCGCACGGCTTCCGTCGATTGCGGCGCCCTTTCAAGCGCCTGTGAGAAGTCGGCGTGCGTCCAGCACCTCTGCTCGCCCGCCCCGTTTCTTGACCTCGGAAACCATGTGTTCGGTGCCGCCCGGACCGGTGCCGGGCTCCCCGTTCCACAGCGCGACCAGCACAACCTTGTCCGCGCCATGAGCCAGCGCCGTGTGAAGGATCCAGAGGTTGTTGTGCTGCCACACGGTGAAGTTCTCCACGTTTCGGAGCCACCGGGGCAGCGTCAAGTCGAGGGTTAGCTGCCGAACCTCGTTCCCGCGCTTGTTTAGCATTGCATGGAAGCGTCGGACCCAGTCGGGGCCACCGTCTGCCACCGACTCCCGCGCGTACTGATCGCGGGGCCCCGCCAGCAGAACCGTCGTCGGAATGGCCAGCTCATCGCACACCTCGTGGAACAGAATATCGCCGCCACTGGCGCAGCCGGCGTAGCCTATGACCGGGCCGCAAGTCTGCTGCTTGAGCGCTACGAGCTTGTCGTAAATCATCTTGCGTGCCAGGGCTTCGGAGCGCGCCGGAAAGCGCTCGGGCTGCCGGCCCGGAACATCCAATCGGTGACCCGAGAACACAATCACCATCGCCGGCGGCGCCACAACCGGCGCTGGAATCAATGTCGCGATCACGTCGAGCGCGGCCGCGGCATTCTCGCTCGCGACGTCGAGGCTCTTCAGAATCTCGAGCTGCCGCCGGGTAGAGTCTGCGGACTGAGCGTCCGCGCTTCCCAGAGCGTCCTGATACAGCGTCCGCACGTAGTCCGTCCGGTCCGAGTCCAGGCACTCGTAGTCCGCTTGGGTGATCTGAGCCCATTCATCTTTCCTTGCAAGGGCGGCATCTATCGACACGCCCACCGCGGCCTTCAGTCGAGCGTAGTCATTTTCGATCGCGCCGAGCCCTTCCGCCGCTGCCTTGTCCGACTTGAACCGCGCACTCCACGCCTTGGGCAACGCCTTGGCAAGCTCGATGCGAATCTTGAGCAAGGCAAGTGCGTTGATGCCCGAGTAGTAGTGGTTCAGATACCCGTAGAAGCCGTCTCGATACTCCTCAAAGGCGGTGGTCAGGAAGGGCGACTTGAGAGCAGCCTGTCTACGAGTCGCCAGGTCCGGCTTGTTCTGCCAAGCAAGAAGCCAGCGTGTCTTGGCGTTGCTGCCACGAAGCGCGCGCAATTCGGCGGCCAACTCGGGATCCGCCCCCTCCAGCGCCCGCTCGACGGCCTTGTCCGAGCTATCCAAATCGGGTGTCGGCTGCTTCTGGTAGATGGTCGCGAGTCTCCGGTTCGCGAGCGGCTCGCGTGGGTTCGTCTCCCGGATGGTCTCCCACGTCCTCCGAGCCGCGTCCCACGCCTTGCGCTTGAATTGCGCCTCGGCGACGCGGCGAAGGCCCGCGCTTGCCCACGGAATATCCAGCCCACAGAGCTCGGTCGCAAACAGATCCAGGTCACCGTCGTGACGCTTTTCCTTCGCGAGGTCCACATCCTCCCCGAACTCCAACGGAATACTTATGAACGAGTCGATCTCCTGGGGTTTCAGATTGCGTAGGAAACGGAACACCGGACTGTCCGCCTGGCCCTCGTCGATGGTTGCCTGGATGCGCTTCACCAGCGCCGCCACCGAGTCCGCCGGACGGTCGGCGTCGTACACCAAGTAGCGGTCGGTCGCAATGTCGAAGACTGCCTTCTGCCCGTCCACGGGAAACTTGATCAAGACCGTGTGGCGGTCCTGCAAGGCGTGGCGAATGCCCAGCTCGTAGAAGACGTTTGCATTCGCGATCGAGATGTCCGCAATCACCAAGTGGCTGGTCACCAGGCGGTGGAACATGTCGCCCTGAATCTCCCCTTGCCGCATGATGTCCAACGTCGTGCGACCGTGGATCTTCAGTTGAGCGAGCGCCGGAGAAATCAGCTCCTTGTCTATGCGCTCAAAATTCACCTTCTTGGTCGGCGACACATCCTTGGTATCGAACGGTCGTACGATAAACGCGCGCATCATGAAAGTCTTCCTCCCTCTTCGCCTGATTGCCGGTACCGACTATGTCTTCGCTTCCCTAACAGCGCGTCTGTCATGAACACGCGTTTCTGGGCTGACCGAGCCTCTTGCGCCTACCAGTAGCTCATGCACTCGAAAGCGAGTCCAGTCGGCGCAATCGCCTCCAGCAGACCGTAGATGGTGCCAAAACTCGCGCAGCTCAACACGTCGCCCGAGTAGCTGTGGTCCGATTTGGCGCAAGTCGCGTCGCTCACGCCGAACTCGTGCGTCGCCCCGCTGCCGCTCGCCGTGATCCGCGGCGGCCAGGGCGCTCCGTCGATGCCCGACGCCACGCACGAGCCGTTGTACCGGTAGGCGCTCGACGCCACCACGCCAACCAGCTTCTGGATCTGCGCCACAGTCGCGGTGACCCGCATCCCGGCGTTCAAGGTCACAGTATGGACAACGACGTCCACCGTCCACACGTCGCTGACGTACGACCCGGCGAAGCCGTCGTTCCGGTTCACGTTGACCGACAGATTTTCGATGCTCGGTACCAGTTCGCCCACCGTCCCCGCGGTTGGCAAGCCCGACCCTGCCGCGCCATCGTGAATGACAGTGAGATCGGACCTACCGCAGCCGCTACCAGCAAGGGTCACAGCGCCGACTGCCGCAAGGAACAGCCGCAATGTCGAAAATGGTCGCATGTACAAATGCCTTCTCCAGGATGTTAGGACAACTCAGCGCCAAGACAACTCAAAACTACCCCCAGCGGAACCAACGCAGGCCCAGCACGAACGACACCACTCCCCACGCGGCCAACACCGCCAGGTAGGGCAAGGTGCCCAGCAGGCCGACGCCGTCGATGGTCACCGCGCGCATGCCGTCGCACATGGCAGTGAGTGGCAGCGCGCTGATGAAGGGACGCGTGACCTCCGGGAAGTGGCTGGACGAGAAGAACACGCCGGAGAGCACGAACATGGGCAGCATCACCAGGTTCATCAGGCCGCTCACCGTCTGCGTGTTCTGCGCGCGACTTGCCACCAAGATGGCAATGGCCGCGAAGCTGGCGCTGCCGGCCAGGCTGACCAGGGCCAGCGCCGCGTACGAGCCAGCCACCTGCACGCCGAATACCAGGCGCGCGAAGGTCAGGATCAGGGCAATCTCGAACGGGATCACCATCAGGCGGGACAGACCGAAAGCAAACAGCAAATGCCGCCGCCGCATGGGCGCGGCCAACAAGCGCTTGAGCAGCTTGCGCACGCGCATTTCCACAATCACCCAACCGATGCCCCACATGGAGCCCGACATGAGATTCATGGCCAGCAGGCCGGGAATGAGAAAATCAATGTAGCGCGAGCCGGGCTCGCTCACTTCTTGATCGCGCACCGCCAACCGATCCTGCCGGCCCGCTGCCTTCTGCAAGATGGCGTCCACTGTGGCGCGGGCCAGGCGGGCCTCGGGCCGTGCGGGATCGAAACGATAGGTGAAGGGCTCGCCCGGCCGCGCCGGCGGCACCAGCACGACTGCCACCTGGCCCGAGCGCAGGGCGGCCTGGGCGGCCGCCTGGTCGAGCGGCCGAACCTGTACGCCATCAGAAGCGAGTGCGTCGCGCGCTTGCGCGGTCACCCCGGGCAAGGCACCCACCACCACGGGTTCGGGGCCCTTTACCCGAAAGGCAATCCCCAGTGCCACTGAGATGAGCACCGGAAATCCAAAGGTCCAGAACAACACGCCCGGCTCGCGCATCATTTCGCGCAAACGCATCAGGGTCAACTGCACCACCGGACGTGGACGCCGCGACTCAGTCATCGCGCAAAGCCCTTCCCGTCAAGGACACGAACACATCTTCCAAGGTTGCCTTGCGGGTTCCCAGGCGCAGCAGGCGCTGCCCGCGCTCTTGCAGCAGCGCACGCAGGGCCGGCACCGCGCGCTCGGGCTCGACCGCGGCCAAGGCCCACACCCCCTCGCCCGACAGGTGCACCTCGGTCACCGTAGGCAGGCCGCGCAGGGTCGCCTCGTCGAGCGCGCCCTGCCCTGCCCCCGCTTCCAACTCCAACTCGACCACGTGCTCGGCGCCCAGCCCGGCGATCAGCTCCGCCGGAGTTCCCAGGCGGATAAGTCGGCCCCGATCCAGAATGGCCACCCGATCACATAGGCGCTCAGCCTCTTCCATATAGTGCGTAGTCAACAGCACAGTGCCGCCCCGCGCGCGGTAGGCGGCCACCAGCCCCCAGATCTGCCGGCGCGACTGCGGGTCCAAACCAGTGGTGGGCTCGTCGAGAAACAGGATCTCTGGTTCCGCCACCAGCGCACAAGCAATGGCCAGCCGCTGCCTCTGACCGCCCGACAGCTTGACCACCCAAGCGCGCCGCTTCTCTTCAAGCTGCACGTCCGCCAGCAACGCCTCCAGCGGTCGCGGTCGTTGATAGAAGCTGCGGAAAAGGGTCAGTACCTCTTCCACCGTCAGCTTCTCGGGCAGACGCGTCTCTTGCAGGGCCACGCCCATTCGCTCGCGCAGTCGACTTTCGTCGTGCGCCCAATCCATGCCCAGCAACCTCACCTCGCCGCCGGTAGGTAGAAGCAACCCCTCCAGCATCTCGACGGTGGTGGTCTTGCCCGAACCGTTGGGTCCCAGCAGCCCGAAACATTCACCACGGCGAATAGAGAGATCCAGTCCCTCCACCGCCAGCACCTCCCCCGCGCGCTTTCGCCCTGAACCACGCCCCGCCTCGTAGATCTTGCGCAAGCCGCGGCACAAGACGGCCGGCTCAGCGTCGGGGGAAGTGGGGTTCACGCGACTTGCTATAGCGTGGCGAGAGCAGCCGCGCCACCGGGCCGTTTGTCACGGGCGGACCCATTCCCATTCTTGCGCCGCTGCCTCGGACGGGTAACAATATAAGGGTGAGGAAGCTCTCCAATCGGGCCGATCAAGACGTGGCCCTGCTCTATGCCCCTACCGACGACGAGAAGGGTGCCAGATTCATGCGGGTGCGAAAGGGCGAGCTGCAACTGGGCGAGGCGCGCCCACTGGCCGAGGGGCAGTCGCTGTGCGGTCAGGAGTTGGTGCGAATGCGGCGGCGGCCGGAATTGCCGGTGCTGTTCGACGTCGAGGTGATTCATCCGGCCGAGCGGCCCACGCGCGACACGCTCGGGCCCGTGCAGGTCGCCTCTGACGAATACCGGCGCAATTGGGAAGACACCTTTGCGCCGCACAAGGCGGGCCGCCAGCTCGCCAACTGAAGCCCGCTTGCCCGTGGGCGACGGGGCCGCCGGCCGCCAAGTGTAACCCGCGAGCTACTTGCGGCATCTCAGAAACAGAGGAGATGGGCAGGCTTACGATTGACTGTTCCGATTTCGCGGGTATCTTGCGCGCTGCCCTTTCCCTCTGTGACGACTGGAATTCTGCTTGTTGCCCGCACAGAACCCGATCACCAACGCCACTGCGGGCGCCCCGCCGCCGGTAAACAAGTGGCTGGTCACCGTCTCGGTGACCTTCGGCACGCTGATGGGCACCATCGACGCGTCGATCGTGAACGTGGCGGTGCCGCATTTGCGCGGAGCGCTGGGGGCCACGGTGGAGGAGATTACTTGGGTCACCACCGGCTTTGTCATCGCCAACGTGGTGGTGATGCCGCTGACCGCGTTTCTGGGACATCTTTTTGGCCAAAAGCGCGTCTACATGACCGCGCTGCTAGTTTTCATCCTGTCTTCCGCCCTGTGCGGCCTGGCCCGTAGCCTGACCACTCTGGTGGCATTTCGTTTCCTGCAGGGGCTGGGGGCCGGGGCCTTGCAACCCACCGAACAGGCCATCTTGCGCCAGACCTTCCCGCCCAAGGAACAAGGGATGGCCATGGCCGTGTTCGGCATGGCGGTGATCATCGGGCCGGCGGTGGGGCCGACCCTGGGCGGCTACATCGTGGACAACTATAGTTGGCCGTGGATCTTCTTCATCAACGTGCCGGTCGGCGTTCTGGCGCTGATCATGGTGTCCAATTTCGTGCGCGAGCCCGAGGACATTCGCGCTGCCCAGCGGGCCATGGCGGCGAAGCGCCGGGCGAATCTGGATTGGATCGGCATCGCCCTGCTCAGCATCGGCTTGGCGGCTCTGCAATACGTGCTGGAAGAAGGGAATCGCGACGACTGGTTCAACTCTCAGGTCATCTCCGGTCTCAGCCTGGTGTCGTTCATCACGCTCGCCAGCTTTGTGGTTCGCGAGCTGACCGCGGCGGCTCCTGCGGTGGACATCGCGCTGTTCAAGGACAGCGTGTTCACCTCGGGCACGCTGGTGGGCGGGGTGATGTTCGCCTTGCTCATGTCGGTTACCTTCCTGTTGCCGGTGTTCCTGCAAGAGGTGCTGGGCTACACCGCGACGCAATCGGGGCTGGCGCTCATGCCTCGCGCGCTCATCATGATGGTGGTCACGCCCATCGTGGGCCGCACCTACAACATCCTTTCGCCGCGACTGGTGGTGAGCTTCGGCGTTATTTGCGTATCGGTCAGCACCTGGCTGATGAGCCACTACACCCTGGCCACGTCCGAAAGCGGGATCATCAGCGCCTTGCTGGTGCAGGGCGTGGGTTTCAGTTGTCTGTTCGTGCCCTTGACCACCACGGCGCTCAGCCGGATTCCGCGCCACAAGCTGGCCGATGCAGCCGGGCTGAACTCGGTGGTGCGGTTCATCGGCGGCTCGATCGGGCTGGCGATCTTTGCCACCCTGCTCACCCGCCACATGACTGTGGTCCAGTCCGTTCTCGGCACCCATGTGGTCAACGGCTCGCCCACGCTCATGCCGCGCCTCTTCGGCGCGCAGCGGATGCTGGCACAGATGGGCGCCAACCCGGCCGCGGCCCACGACGGCGCCGTGCGCGTAATAGCAGGCGCGGTAGCGCGACAGTCCGCCGTGATTGCCTTCGAACAGGTCTTCTTGCTCACCGGGCTCTCGTTCCTATGCGTGTTGCCCCTGGTGTACTTCCTCAAGCGCCCGGCTCATACCGCGGCGGGCGCCGGTGCCCGACCCGAAGTGCCGGTGGAGATGTGACATGAAAGAATCCTCGCAGAGCGCAGATCCAAAGAACGGCCTTCCCGCCGGCGATGCCACGCCCAGGCCGCGCAACAAGCGGCGACCATTCGTAGTGCTGGCCGTGGTGGTAGGTGCCGTCCTGACCGGGGTGGCCGCATACCTCATCGCCACCGCCGGCGAGGAAGAGACCGACGACGCCCAGATCACGTCCGACGTGGTTCCGGTGGCTACGCGCGTGGCGGGCCAAGTGGTCGCGATTCGCATCGAGGAAAACCAGATCGTGAAGAAGGGCGACTTGCTGGCCGAGATCGACGACGCTGACTATGGGGCACGCGTGCGCCAGGCCGAGGCCGAGCTGGCCAGCGCCCAGGCGCAAGCCCAATCCGCCGACGCCCAGGTACAGGTCGTGCGCGCCACCTCGCGCGGCGGGTTTGCCAGCGCGCAAGCCGCGGTCAGCGGTTCGTCGGTGGGGGTCAGCAGCGCGTCGGCCCAGGTGGCGGCGGCCAGGGCCGCAGTGGCGCGCGCCGAGGCCGACTTTCACAAGACCCAGATCGATCTCGATCGCGCCAAACAGTTGCGCGCGGCGCACGCCATCCCGCAAGATCGCCTGGACGCGGCCCAGATCGCCTACGACGGCAGCCAGGCGGCGTTGGCCCAGGCGCGTGCGCAACTGGCCTTTGCCGAGGATGCCCGGCGCAGTGCCGAGACCCGGGTAAAGGAGGCGCAAGGACATTTGAGCCAAACCGCGCCGGTGGAGCCACAGATTGCCTCGGCCGAGGCCAACGCGGGTTTGGCCCATGCGCGCGTGCAAAGCGCGCAGGCGACGCTGGACCTGGCACGTTTGCAGCTTTCGTATACCAAGATCTTGGCGCCGGTCGACGGTTGGGCATCCAAGCTGGTGGCGCATGCGGGGCAGTTCATCTCGGTCGGGCAGCCGGTGGTTTCCGTCGTTCCGATTGCGACCTATGTCGTCGCCAATTTCAAGGAGACGCAGGTGGGCCACATGAAAGCCGGCCAGCGCGCGGTTATCACGGTTGACGCCTACCCCGACCGCAAGCTGGAAGGCCGGGTGGAAAGTTTCTCCGGCGGCACAGGCGCGACCTTCTCCCTGATTCCCGCGGACAATGCCACGGGCAATTTCGTGAAACTGGTGCAGCGGATTCCGGTGCGCATCGCCTGGGTCAATCCGCCGAAGGATATCGATCTGCGGGACGGGTATTCCGTGGACGTGACTGTGCATCTCAGGTGATCCATGCGTAGGTTTTCCGCGCTGTTGCTAGGTTGTTGCGCGCTCGCGCTGCGCTTTTCCGCCAACGCAGCGGCGGGCGAGTCGCGCGTGATCACGGTCGACGAGGCAGTGGCGTTGGCCCTAGGACAGAACGCCGCCTTGCAGGCCGCGCGGGCCCGTTTGCAGGGCGGCGAGGCCGCGGCAAGCAGCACCGGGCGCCGCCTGGCGCCCGCGATTCACCTGAGCGACGAATTCCAGCACTACAACAAGGCCTTTGTCGTCCCCATGGGAGGCGGACAAGAGTTCCCGGTTCGCAAGCAGGACACCAACCTGTTCACGGTCGCGGCGGATCAGCCGCTGCTTGGACTGTTGCGGCTGTCGCAGGACTACTCGGGACAGGAGAAAAGCGCCGAAGCCGGCGCGGCCCAGGTGCAAGGCGCGGAGCTGTCTTTGCGCCAAGCGGTCGAAACCATGTACCTGCGGGTGTTCGAGGCCAAGGCGCTGGAAGAGACGGCACTCGCCTCCGAGCGCGAGCTCAAAGACCGCCTGGAAGTAGCACGGGCACAGTTGGCCAGCGGCGTCCTCACCGAAGCGGACGTCCTGCGGGTGCAGGTGGCCGCGGCAAACGCGCGCCAACAAGCGATCCAGGCCCACGCGCAGGGGCTGGTGGCGCGCGCCAGCCTGCTCGCCCTCATGGGCTTGCCGGCCGATGACACCGGCGTGATTTTCGTGGAACCAAGCTCGCTGCTTGCATCGCCTGAGCAGGCTCCCGCATCTGGCGCGGCTCAGGACCAGGCGCTGAGCCGCCGGCCCGAGATCCTGCAAACCCGGCTGACCCTGGAGGCAGGCGAACACCAGCGACGGGCGCGCCTGTATGCGCTCTTGCCCGATATCGATCTGGAGGGCGCCTACCTGCGCTCCTACGGTCAAATAATCCTGCCCACCAACTCGACTTTCATCGGGCTCAATGCCAAGTGGGCCATCTGGGAATGGGGCGCCAGCTACGCCGCCTATCGCGCCAGCCAGGCGCAGGCGCGCGCAGCGGAGTTCGACCTGGAAAACCAGAAGCAGCAGATTCGCGCCGAGGTGACCTCGACCATGGCCCAACTCGACGCCGCGGCCAGCGCCATTTCCGTCGCCGAGCAAGCCATCACCAGCGCGCAGGAGGCCTATCGGGTGACCGACGCGCAACTGCAGGCGGGCACCGCCACGACCACCGACCTGCTGGAAGCGCAGTCGGCCCTGACCCAGGCCCGGCTCAACTACCTGCGCGCCCAGTACGAGTTGGCGATCTCGCGCGTGAATCTGCGGCGCGCGCTTGGACGATAGTTAGCGCTTTCGGTCGTGCGATCGACCGGGTGGTCGGCCTGCGGCTTGATCGAGAAAGCGCCGCTCGATGCCGGCGTAGGCATCGACGCGACGGTCGCGCAGAAAAGGCCAACCCTGGCGCACCTCCTCGATGCGGGCTGGGTCGACGCTGGCAATCAAAGTCTCTTCGCGATCCACGGCTGCCTCGGCCACGACCGCGCCGAAAGGGTCCGCGAAAAAGCTCCCGCCCCAGAATTCCAGGCCAGGCGGGCCTGCCGGAGTTTCGCTGCCCACCCGGTTGACCGCGGCGACATAGAGGCCGTTGGCGATGGCATGCCCGCGCTGGACCGTACGCCAGGCATCGCGCTGGGCCGCACCGTGCTGCGCCTTTTCCTGCGGGTGCCACCCTATTGCCGTGGGATAGAAAATGATGTCGGCGCCAGCCATGGCAATTAGGCGTGCCGCTTCCGGGTACCACTGGTCCCAGCAGATGAGGACGCCCAGCCGGCCGAGAAACGTGTCGAATGCACAGAAGCCGAGGTCGCCGGGCGTGAAGTAGAATTTTTCGTAGTAGCCTGGATCGTCGGGGATGTGCATCTTGCGGTACAGGCCCACTACCTCTCCGTTGGCACCGATCACCGCCGCGGTATTGTGGTATAGGCCCGGGGCCCGTCGCTCGAACAGGGAGGTGATGACGATCACGCCGGCCTGACGAGCCACCGCACCGAGAGCTTCCGTGCTGGGCCCGGGAATGGTCTCGGCGAGAGCGAAGTTTGCCGCGTCCTCGGTCTGGCAAAAATAGGGCGAACGGAAAAGCTCGGGCAAGCACACCACCTGGGCGCCCTGCGCGGCTGCATCGCGAATTTTTGCGCAGGCCGAGTTGAGGTTTGCCTCTGGCTCAAGCGACATGGCCATCTGAACCAGGCCAACTTTGAAAGGGGTTTTCTGCAGCACGGGCCGATTGTACTCGGCCGCGGCCGGTCGCCAAGGCCGAAGCGCATGGGCAACCTTTGGGCCGCGCCGAAAGGGGTCGCCAGCCTACGGCCTCACCAAAGGCCACCGCGCCCAGGTCTGGGCCGACCTAGGTTGGCGTCGCCACGCCGGTCAGCGTCGCAGTAGCCGGAGCAGCCGGCGCGCCGGAGTCGGTCACGACCAGGGTCGCGGTCTTGGTCCCGTCAACAGTCGGCTGGAAGGTGACGGTCACCGTGCAAATGCCAAGGGGAAGCAGCCCGACTGCGCAGGTCGTGCCGCTGACCACAAACTCGGGATTGGCCGGGCTGATGGCAGCCGTGATCGCGCCTGTCCTCACGTCACCGCCGTTGGCAACCGTGAAGTTGATAGTGCTGCTCTTGCCCGTGGTGGCGGCGGTCGAGGCGGCAGCAGGCGTGATGAGCAGCTTGGCTGGAGAGGCCACAATCGCGGTGATGGAGGTGAACTTGGTCGTGCTACCCGCGTTGCAGATGATCTCGTCACCCGTCTTGGCGCCCGGGGTGGCAGAGCTGAAAGTGAAGCCGACGTAGCAGGTTGCACCCTTTGCAAGGGCCGCCGTGCAGGTGGTGGTGGTCGGGTCCGCCTTGATATTGCCAGCCGACTGGACCGAACAGAGCAGGTCAGTCAGTGGGTTGGTGGCGGTGACGGTAACCTGCCCGGGGACCGAAGCGCCGACCAGGACCGTGCCCAGATCGATCCTGTCAGTCATGGTGAAATTGGCCGGAGGAGTTCCGGTGCCGTTCAGGCTGACCATGACCGCGCCTGCAACAGCCAGGGTTCCTGCCGCCGGGCCCAGCACGGTCGGGGTGAACGACACTGATATGGTGCAGGTGCCGTTCGCAGGCAAGACGTTGCACGTGTTCCCGGCCAACGTGAACGGGGACGGCACCGGGACAATTTGCGGAGTCAACGAGGTGGCCGGGCCCAGGTTGGTAACTGTCACCGAGGAGGGCGCCGAGCTGGTCGAGCCGACATCGACACTGCCGAAGTAGAGCACGGTCGGGTTGACCGCCACCCGCACCGACGCGGGCCCATCGGGGATCGCCACATCCGGTTTGGGTCCGCTTGCGTCGCCTGGGTGGCCGTCCCCAGCGCCACCGGAGTCACCAACACCACCGTCGGTAGCGGGCTTGACTGCCGTGCCTATGATCGGCAGGTTAAACGGGTTGCCGCCGGTAAAGGATGCCGTGAGCAGGCCCGCGTAGACTCCCGTTATGCCGTTTTCCGCCGGTGCGAAGGTCACGGTGAGGGTGCAGCTCCCGGTCGTCTTCGCAAGGGTCTGGCCGGTACAGGTGTCGTGGCCAATCACGAACGCGGGGTTGTTGGTCGAAACGACAACCCCCACGGCGTCAGTACCACCACCGTTTCTGACGGTGAAGGTCACCGGCGTCCCGGTCTCGCCCAGGGCCGCGGTTCCCAAGTCGGGGCCGCCGATGATGTTCAGGACGCTAGTCAGCTCGTCCGGGCCAGTCACGGTCGCGGTGACCGAATCGGCCGGGGCGTCGGAGTCAGTCACCACCAGGACCGCGGTTTTCGTCCCGTAGGTGGTCCGCGTGAAGGTGACGGTCACGGTGCAGGTGCCAACGGGAAAAAGCCCGGTCGTGCAGGTCGAGCCGCTGACCACAAACTCGGGATCGGACGGGGTGATGGCAGCCGTGATGGTGCCCGTCTTCACGTCGCCGCCGTTGGCAACCGTGAAAGTGATGGTGTTCGACGTGCCGATACTGGCGACGATCTGCCCGTTGGGGGGCGTGATCACCAGCTTGGCCGGCCTGGCCACCGTCGCGATGATGCGGGTGAATCTGGTGACGTTGCCCGCGTCGCAGATGATCTCGTCACCCAACGTGAGGCCAGGGGTGGCTGAACTGAAGGTGAAGCCGAAGAAACAGCTCGCGCCCTGGGCGAGTATTCCCGTCGCCGGGCAGGTGGTGGTGCTGGGGTCCGCCTTGACGTTGCCGGTGGATTGCACCGAACAGAGGAGGTCACTCAGCGGGCTCGCGGCGGTGATGGTGACCTTCCCGGAGACCGACGCGCCGACCAGCACCGTGCCCAAATCCACCTTGTCAGGCATAGTGAAATCAGCCAGAGGAATTCCGACGCCAGTCAGGCTGACCTTGACCGCGCCCGTGACAACCAGGGTTCCCGCCGCCGGGCCTGCAACGGTCGGGGTGAATGACACCGCTATCGTGCAAGTGCCATTCGCAGGTAGTGGGTCACACGTGTTTACGGCCAACGAGAACGGCGACGGTTGAACGATTTGCGGAGCCAACGAGGTGGCCGGGCCCAGGTTGGTGACCGTTACCGAGGAAGGCGTCGCGCTGGTCTGGCCAAGCTCGACGCTGCCTAGGTCAAGCACAACAGGAATGACCGTCACCGGCTCCGGCGGGGGCAGGTCGGGGGGGGTGGCCGCATCTAGTTTGGGGCCAACCGAGCCGGCGGTGCCGCCGCCCGCAGCACCGCCGGAGTCGTGGATGTCTATCCCCTTGCCGCAACCGGCCAAAAGCCAACCTGAGATGACGACCAGGCCAAGAACACGTATCCAGGCTGCTGGCATCTCAATCCTCCAAGTCTATTCTCGTCATAGTGAGAAAAAGGCTCGACAAAGTTACCATGTTTTCCGCTGGTAGAGTTTCCGTCGCAGGGCGCTAGGGAAACCGTTCGGTGCTCTAGTGACGGCGACCGGGCAGCCATGATACGGTTGTCTCCTGCGCGGATCCGCGCCTCTAGTAGAAGCCATGGCAGAGAAGGTTATCGGCATAGACCTGGGAACCACCAACTCGTGCGTCGCTGTTCTTGAAGGGATCAGCGCCACGGTCATCGCCAATCGCGGCGGCTACAAGACTACCCCTTCGGTGGTGGCGATGTCCGAGACCGGCAAGCGTCTGGTCGGCCACATCGCGAAACGCCAGGCGGTCACCAACGCCGAGAACACGGCCTATGCGGTCAAGCGACTCATCGGACGGCCGTGGACATCGCCCGCGGTACAGGCGGTGAAAGCGGCCGTGCCCTATGGGCTAGTCGAGGGCCCGCACCAGGACGTCCGCATCAAGCTGCGCGACCAGCTTTTTTCGCCGCCCGAGGTTTCGGCCTACGTCCTGCAGGAAATGCGCGCCATCGCCGAGGAGTTTCTCGGCCAGTCCATCACCAAGTCGGTGGTCACGGTCCCTGCCTATTTCAACGATGGCCAGCGGCAGGCAACCAAGGACGCGGGGCGCATAGCCGGTCTGGACGTCATCCGCATCATCAATGAGCCGACCGCCGCGGCCCTGGCCTATGGTTTTGGCCGGGACGTCGAGGGCAAGGTCGCGGTTTTCGACCTCGGTGGCGGCACTTTTGACGTCTCGTTGCTTGAGATCAACAGTGGCGTGTTCGAGGTGGTGGCCACCGCAGGTGACACTTTTCTGGGCGGAGAGGACTACGACAAACGCTTGGTCGACTGGTTGGTCCAGGGCTTTGCCAAAGAGCACCGGGTCGACCTGCGCAGCGACACCATGGCTTTGCAGCGGCTCAAGGACGCGGCCGAGAAGGCCAAGTGCGATCTTTCGTCGGTGCGCGAGACCGAAATCAACTTGCCCTTCATCATCTCGACCGGGAAGAACCAGGCCTATCACCTGCATCGGGTGGTCACCCGCGGCAAGCTGGAAGAGCTGACCCTGGATCTGACCGAGCGGACCATCCAAATCTGCCGGCTGACCATGGAGGACGCGGGCATCAGACCCAAGGACTTGGCCGAAGTGGTTCTGGTGGGCGGTATGACCCGCATGCCGAAGGTGCAGGAACTGGTGGCCGAGTTTTTCGGTCGCGAGCCGTGCAAAGGCGTGCACCCCGACGAGGTGGTGGCCATGGGCGCGGCCATCCAGGGCGCCGCGCTGATCGACGCGGCGGCAGCGCCCGATCTGCTCCTGCTCGACGTGACCCCGCACTCGTTGGGGATCATGGTGGCAGGCGGCTACTTCCACCGCTTGATCGACCGCAACACCACGGTGCCCACCTCGAAGAGCCACGTCTTCACCACGGTGCGCGACGAGCAGACCTCGGTGAAGATCGTGGTCTTCCAGGGCGAATCCGATCGGGCCGAGGAGAACGAGTTGCTGGGCGAGTTCGTGCTGTCCGGCCTGCGCAAGGCGCCCAAGGGCGAGGTTGAGGTGGATGTCACCTTCGAGATCTCCGCCGACGGTATCGTGGGTGTCTCGGCGCAGGACCTGGAAACTGGCACCGAGCAGCACATCACGGTCACCGCCACCAGCGGGCTGAGCGAGGACGAGATCGAGCGCATGGCCAACGAGAACCAGGAATTTCTGGTGTCCAGTCGGGCCGAGGAGGAAGTGGAAAAGGAGCGCCAGCGTATCGAGAAGCTGGTGCACGAAGCCGAGGCGCTTCTGCCCAAGGTGGAGGAGGTGCTGTCCGGGACTCCCTTTGGACAGGATAGCCTGGACAATGTGCGCCTCATTCTCGACGATGCGCGCGCCGCGGTCGAGCGTCGCGATGCGGCCGCACTGGAGCAGGTGGCAGAGCCTCTGGTCCGCACCTTGAACATGTTCCGCGGCGTCGTGGACAGCGCCCGCATTCGCCCCGCGTGAGGCACCCGTGGCGAATGATGTTTCGCGCGATGCTCGCGAATTGATCCAGCGAGGACTGGAGCACTACGCGCGTGGCCGATTGCGCGAGGCTGCGTTGGCCTGGCAGGACGCCACGACAAGCGCGCCCAGGGATCCGCGGGCGCGCAACCTGCTCGCGTTTGCGCGCGCGCGGATCAGAGAGCGCGACACCCGCCCGGAACCGCATGCGGCGCGCGACACGCTGGAGTCCCCTATTCCCCAGTTTCTCGCCAGCTTGACCGTCGTCGAGGCAGATGAGCACGCCCGTGGCGGTGACCCCACTCCAACCCCCGACGGGGAGGACTGGGCCAAGGTCGACACCCGGCGCGTGCTCGGTGGTACGAGCGAACCTGCGGCGCCTGAGGCGGGCCAGGATGCGGCCGACACGTGGAAGGAACTACCGGTTCAGAGCGATGATATGGCGACCAGGCTGCGGGCCAGCGCGCGTGGCTTGGTGGACGAGTGTCAAGCCGCCCTCAAGGAGGGTCGGACCGACAGCGCCGCCCTGGCGGCCGAGATGGCCCTGCGGCTGGGCGAGCAGAGCGCCTCGCCGGGAGTTGACGGCATCGTCGGTTCCACCCGCGGGCTCTTCGAACGCGCCTTCCGCGCTTGCATTGGCGACATGAAATGTGCGCCCATCCGCGCCATCCCCTCGGAGCAGTTGGCTGCGCATGGCTTCGATCATCGCGCGGCCTTCCTGATGTCCCGCATGGATGGCATGGTCACAGTGGGCGACTTGCTCGACATCGCGGGAATGCCGCGTTTCGATGCCCTGCGCCTGATGGCGGCCCTGCGGCGGGCCCAGGCGGTGGACATGGTTCCACCTGGCTAGCCAGGGCAGCCTGACGGCCGCAACCAAACGGGCGTGAGGCGATTCGTCTCGTCAGCCACCCGCCGCTGAGAACGCAGAGGTGAGAGGGAGGTCACAGAGTCGGGGAAGACGCCACGATAGCCAGGCGTTCCGAAAAAATCTTCGCGGCCTGCGAAGAAGTTCGACAAAAGTTCGCCCGACTTGCCTTGTATCTACAAGGTAGGTACACTTGTGCATGCGTGAAACGACTTCGATTCGCATGGGACGAGCGCAAGGCGGCCGCCACTTGTCGTCCGCCATTGCTATCGACAGCGTGACGAGGTCATCCGCATCATCTCCGCGCGCAAGGCGAATTCCTTCGAGCGCGGGCAGTACGAGAATCGGAGGATGAGATGAGGAAGAACTACGACTTTTCGACCGCGGTCCGGAATCCGTACGCCAGGCGGCTCAAGCGCCAGCTCACGATCCGCCTGGACGAGGAGACCATCGATTACTTCCAAGGGCTGTCGCGTGAGATGTCGCTGCCCTACCAGACGCTCATGAACATGTACCTCCGTGACTGCGCGGAGACCCGGAAACGTCCTCATTGGTCCGTGCCTTCGACCCCGAAGCGGGCGAACACGGCGCTGCACCTGACGGGCCGCTCCACGGCCCGCAGGTGAACGCCAGGCCGCCTCACTCCCGCATCCCCAGTTCGTTCAGGCCACAAAGCTTTGGGACGTCGACGCTCTCGAATTGCCACCGCGGAACCTGTCGCTTGCCGCCGGTGAATTCGCCCACGATGCTTTTGAACTGCTCGATGCTCGCTACGCCAAGAACCGGCTTGATGGCCTCAAAATAGGCCCGCGACCTCGCACGGGCGAAGAGCTCAAAACGGGCAGGGAAATGATCATCCTCACCGAAGTACAGGAGCGACTGCATCTCATCGCGAAACTCGCTTCACGGGCGAGAACTACCCTTGCCCGCACGATACGCTGCGAGGCGTTCTGCCAGAATCTTTCGGTGCCAGTCCGGCACCGGAATCTGCTCGGGTTTCGACACGACGCGAGCCCAAAGAGCCTCAAGGTAGTCGAGCTTCCTCGACGGAAAGCTCGTCGAATCCGGGAGGGGCAGTGATGGGGACCGATGCCATGGACAAAGTGTACCTCCGATGCGGCCTTCGGACAGCCGCCTGTGTGGGCCTGCCTTTAGGGGATTAGACAGCAAGCCGGGACAGCGCATTTCGCGCAAGCAACGGTCTGCGACCGACAACGCCATGAAACTGCTTGGGGTGACGGACGGGATACCGACTTGGCGCCATGATGTGCCCCGCCCGCCGACGCTTGCGAAAAACGCCACGTAGGGCGAAGTTGCAGTCGAATACAAAGTTGGGCATACGAGGCTTGAAGTCATGACGACAGACTCCTTTCCCAAACGAAGCGATGCTCAGGCGATAGGCGAGCGCGGCGTTGCTATCGTTACTTCGGCCGTGCAGGAAACGTTTCGCTGGGGCTTTCGGAGAACGCCGCAGGAATCTGATTTCGGGGTTGACGGCTACATCGACATGGTCACGCCCGAGGGCTATGTCACTGGAAAAGCGCTAGCGGTGCAGATCAAGACAGGTAAGTCCTACTTCGTCCAGTGCGGCCCAGATGCATGGCTATATCGAGGCGAGATCAAGCACGTGAACTACTACCTCAACCTGCGGATGCCTGTGCTTCTGCTCCTGGTCGACCCGGACACCCATCAGATCTGGTGGCGACAATTCGAGGCTTACGAGGCTGACGGTTCACAGGAGAGCTGGACGATTCCCCTCCCGAAGGACAATCTTTTTGCTGCTGAGGCGAAAGGCCGCCTCGAGTCTCTTGCGGGCTCGGCGACGGACTATCTGCCGCATCTCCAGGAACACTGGATGCTCGGCGAGCGGGTCAAGGAGGCAGCTCTCGTCTGCATCCAGGTCGCGAAGTTCGAAATCGAATCGCTGAACGTTAGGCCCTTTGCCAAGCTATTTGAACGACTTTCGCGTTCCCGCGAAACTGTGCTCAGTGCCCGTCACAAGGTGGACTTCTTCGTGGACGGCTACAACGACGATCCCCGTAGTCTTTTCGAAATACCCGAGGTCGTGCGTTGGATAGAAGCCGCCGTTGAAACGGTGACCTGCCTACCGTACTTTCTCCACCTTGGGGACAACGCTCACGGAATCGTCACGATCTTGAGCTGCCTTGGTCGCGCAAGACGCATCGACGGCGAATTTATCCAGCTGACTGAGAAGCGCCTCTTCCGTCATTTTCTGGAGATGCAATTCGATGGGCTGAACAAATTCACCGAGAAGTTCGCGCTCGGTGAAGAGGTGAACCGTGAGGTCTCCGTAGGGTTTGGCGCGAAGCTCCGTGCATTGCTCGGCGACGATGCATAAAGGCGTTGCACCTGACGGGCGGTCGCCTGCGGCGCCCGCCCGCAGGTGAACGCCAAGACGCTCGACGAGCGCCGCCGGGTTCAAACTGGAAAGGGTCATGTCCTCCGAACAAACGAACACTGAACGTACCAAAGGCGAAGAGGTCCAGTCCGAGGACAAGCGAATGGCCCTTTCTTTCTGGGTCGTTGCCTTCCTTGATCTCCTTGGCTACCGCACGCTTCTCTCGAAGCTGGACGTTTCTCCCCTTCCTACGGAGCCAGCGGAGATCGCCTCGCTGAGCGCCGCCTTTGGACGTGCTGTGAGACTGAGACGACGACTGTCCCGAGGAGTCGAAGATTTCTTGGCCGCGGCTGAGCACGTACACCCTCCAGATATTTCGGGCCTTCCGCCCGATGCCCAAGACCGCATCACCGGTTGGCGCCGAGCCAATCTCCTGCGCGCGCCGGGGCCAGACCATTTGATTCTAGGCTGCTCTCTCGCACCGGCTGAAGACCACTTTCCGATGCGGGCTGTCGTTAACCTGGTCACGACCGCAGCCTCGGCGATGCTCGTCCAGTTGATCATCGGCGCAGACGATCCCGAGGATACATTGCCTCTCCGAGGTGGTATCGACATAGCTCCCGGAGAGCTCATACAGCCCGAGAACTTCCTCTATTCGCCTGCGCTGACACGTGCATATGACCTTGAAAGCAAGCATGCCATCTATGCGAGAACCGTCGCGGGGCCGCGGTTCGGAGAGTTTCTCTCTATGTATGTGCATGCCCAGGAGTCGACACCAGAGGCCGAGGTCAACCGGCGATTGGCTGCGCGAATCGCAGAGCACTTCTTTGTCGACCGGGATGGCGCGATCACCCTCGACTTCATGGGGGAGACGATGCGACGTTACGCCAGTAAAGAAGCCGTCGGAATGGCCGGCCGGGCTTGGAAATACGTGAACGAGGCTCACGCGAGGGTGCGATCGACGGGGCACTTCGATGTTGCCGCAAAATACGCTTGGCTGGTCGAGTACATGCGGGAACGACTTCCTCTCTGGGGGGTGAAGCCGTGACCACCAGAATGGCGTCGTCGAGGTTGTACTCGACTGCAGCTTCGCCCTAGGTGGCGTTTTCCGCAAGCGTCGGCGGGCGGAGCACGTCATGGCGCCAAGTCGGTGGACGACGTGGTTAGCACGTATGGCCCAGTCACCGTCCCCGCCCCTGCCACCCTCACCGCCACCCGCCACCGCGCCCGCCACTCCGAATCTCAGCACCCTCCCCAATCCCGCGACGAGCAGGCCGCGCACCCAAACGGGACAGTCGTCTGGGGGTATTGCCGTGGCCGTGGCCGTAGTCGTGGTCGACGGNNGGACTCGACACCTCTGTGGCCATCGGCTGGCTGCGCGAGAAGTACCAGGCCGAAATCGTTGCGTTCTGCTCCGACGTCGGACAGCAAGAGGACCTGGAGGCCGCGCGGCAGAAGGCCCTGCGCTGTGGCGTGGTGGCCTGCCATGTCCTCGACCAGCGCGACGAGTTCGTGCGTGATTTCGTGTTTCCCGCGGTGCGCGCGGCCGCGCTTTACCAGGGTGAGTACTACCTGGGCACCGCGCTGGCCCGCCCCTGCATCACCCGCGGTCTGATGGAGGTGGCAGCCAAGGAGAAGACCAACACCATCGCCCACGGGGCCACCGGCAAGGGCAACGATCAGGTGCGCTTCGAGTTGGGCGCCTACTGGTTCAACCCGTCGGTGAAGATCATTGCACCCTGGCGCGAGTGGGACTTCAAGTCGCGCTCCGAGCTGATCGCGTACGCCCAGTCGCACAAGATCCCGGTCGAGGCCAGCACGGCCAAGCCTTATTCCATCGACCGCAACCTGCTGCACACCAGCTATGAGGGCGGCATTCTGGAAGATCCTGACGCCGAGCCGCCGGCCGAGATGTTCCAGCGTACCGTGGATCCGCGGCGCGCCCCGGATCAGGCGCGCGAGGTGTCCATCGCCTTTGAACACGGGACGCCGGTGGCGGTGGATGGCAAACCGCTGGCGCCGGCAGCGCTGCTGGCCGAATTGAACAAGATTGCGGGCGAGCACGGCGTCGGCCGCGCGGATGTGGTCGAAGATCGTTTCGTCGGAATGAAAAGCCGTGGCGTGTACGAGACGCCGGGCGGAACCCTGCTGTACAAGGCCCACCGCGGGGTCGCCTCGTTGACCATGGATCGCGAGGCCATGCGCCTGCGCGACACGCTGGCGGTCGAGTACGCGGGCTTGGTCTACCGTGGCTTCTGGTTCTCGCCTGAGCGCGAGGCCGTGCAGAAGCTAGTCGACGACGTCAACCAGCCGGTCACCGGCACGGCCCGGCTGCGCCTCTTCAAAGGCAGCCTTACCCTTATCGGTCGCACGGCGCCCAGGTCGCTCTACCGCACGGACATCGTCACCTTTGAAGACGATCGCGGCGCCTACGACCAGCGCGACGCGGGCGGGTTCATCCGCCTGAACGCCCTTCGCCTGCGCACGACCGCCAGCGCACGACAAAAATAGGGACGTCGGCGGTGACTTGCACCGCCGTCTGTGACAACGTGAGAAGCACGCCAAGCTTCTTGCCCACGAGTGTCGTGGCCGGTGATGCTTGGTGCTCTCGCGCATGAATGCAAGCGCCGAAAGTTTTCCGCTCCAGACCGGCTCAATCCGCAGCCACCTCCGGCTGGCCGCGGCTGTCTTCACCGCGAGCGCTTCACTTCTGGTTGTCTTGGTCTATGTCGCCCATGCCTGGGAGCTGGTCAGCTACCCTTGGGACTGGGCTCCGGACGAGGGCCTGTATCTCGACTTCGCCCGCCGTCTGCTTGATGCGCCCGGCAGTCTGTACAACCAGCGCGGCGTTCCGGTCCAGGCTATCTATGGCCCTCTCTACCCGGTGCTGCTCGCGCCCATGGTTCGGCTGGCCAATCCGCTCACAGCCGCGCGGGTTCTGACTCTGGCTTTCACGCTGCTTGGCGCTCTTGCCGTCGGGGCGCTCATTCGCCGTCGGGCAGGGATGCTGTGGGCGAGCGCGGGAGCCGCTCTGTACCTCGCCATCTTCGACATTACGTCCTGGTTCATGCTGGTGCGGGTCGACACTCCTCTGGTCGCGCTGTGGCTGTGGTCCGCCGTTGTGCTGCTGCCTCGCGATCTGCGGGCCGGCGCCGACCGACTGTCGCGCGGTCGGATGGCTGGAGGCACCGCACTTCTCTTGGCGGCAACCCTGGTCAAACCCACCGCAGCGGTACACGGACTGCCGCTGCTGCTTGGCTGGTTCTTGGTGGATCGCCGCAGTGCCTGGCGTTTGATCGCGACACTCGCCGTCTCCGGCTTGGCCAGCGTGGCGCTTCTGCAGGCTGTCACACGGGGCGGGTTTGTGGATGCCATGTTGCTATGGTCGCTCCACGACCGCGAACCTGGCCTGCTGGCAAAGATTTTGACCGACTTCACCCTGCGCAGTTGGCCGGTCCTGTTGCTGGCGCTGGTGTCAGGGATCGCCGCTGGCCTCGCCAAGACCCGACCCCTTCGCGATCCGATCTGGCTCATGCTTGCCGGCGGGCTGCTCATTCTGCCCATGGCCAGCAAGGCTGGGGCCTGCTGGAACTACCTTCTGCCCCTCTACGCCGCGCTGGTGGTGGCCGCCACTGGTTGGGCCGCGCAGACCCTGGCAGCCGGCAGGGTGGTGCCAGCCGGGATTGCGGCGCTCGCGCTCGCGCTGGCGAGCACGCAGACATTTCCCCTGCCCACGAGCTTTGACGAAACCGCGGCGCGGACTTTCTACGGCTTTCTGCAAACCTTCCATCGCAGGATGGGCGGTCCATTCTTGGTGAGCAGGCCTGAGCTGGTCTACTTTCTCGTCGGGCAAGAGTCTGAAATCGAAGGACACAGCTTCGCCTATTTCGCGAACCACAACACGCCCGCGGCCCGCGAGGTGCTCACCCGTCTCGAACAGGCCCGCTACACCCTGGTCGTGGAAAGCTGGCATCTGCCCCAGCAGCCGGAGTGGCAGAGCGCCCTGCGCCGGAACTACCGTCCCCTGGGCGCGTGTCGACTCGGTTCGTATTTCACTGGCTACGACGCGCGCCTATACGCACGCCGCGGGCTGCCCGTCGAATTCACACCGCCAGCCGGCGTCCGCTGCCTGGCCGTGCCGCACGGCCGTTAGCCCAGCACAACCCCCAATGCCTCAAGCAATACCGTGGCGTAGCTTCCCGCGGGCAGGGAGAAGAACAGGCGGACCGTGCCTGGACCATCGCGGCCTTCTTGCAGCGGTGGATCTCCTAGGGTCACTGGCGTCACCACCGGTCGTCGGGCGCCGGGCAGAGCACGGCCGGCTTGGGCAAACTCGGCGGGAGCAAGCCCGAGTTCGGCCAGCGCTTGCTCTTCCAGGGCGCGCGCGGGCGTACCTGCGGGCGGCTCCATGGTGCGGCTGCCGGGCATGGGCGCGGTGGGCACCAGCTCGCCCGCGTCCACCCGCGCCTGGTCGCGCTCCGGCTCTTCGCACACGAACGAGCCCCCGCTGGTGGTCTTCTGCAGAACGTCCCCTAGCCTTACCAGAGTCAGTCCGCCGCTGGCCACACGCAGGTCGAGCGTCCGGTTGAACACCGCCGACTGTACGGCCGAAAGCAACAACTTGCGCCGGCGGGCGTCCCGCTCGTGCCGGCTGCCGCGCAAGATCTCGATGCCGACTTGCGCGTTGTCACCCGCACCGCCGAAGCGTTGGCGGCCGTAGCGGTTGGGCAGACCATGACCCGCGAGGTGGAGAAGCTGCGCGCGCAGGCTGTCGCTTTCTCCCGTGACGATTTCGCTGAGCACGACTTCAAAGCGGTTGCCGCGCAAATGGCCCACCCGCAGCTTGTTGCGGTGACGGCACGCCTCCAGCACGCGCAGACCGTCCACCTCGACGGCCGCGGCCAGTGACGGCTCGATCGCCGGCAGGCTCAGCCACTGGCGGGTCGTCGCATTGCGATCTTTCATGCCCGCGTAGCCCACGTCCCGGGCCTGCACGCCCAAGGCGCGGGCCAGCCGAGCCAGCGCTTCTAGGGTTGTCAGGCCTCGCTTCTCGATCCACACGAAGGTGTGTGGCCCTTCGCCCGCGGGCAGGTACGCGGGCATTTCCTCGACCAGGAAGCTATCGGGCGTGGGAGTAAAACGGGCCACTAGTGAAAGTTAGGCTTGTGAGCATCGATCATCCATGGGGCGAGCCGTCCTTGGGCTCGTCGCCGTGACGGCGCTTGATGAAATCGAGGAACAACTCGGCGCGTTTGACCTCGACCACCGAGGCGTTGTCCAGGGTTATGCGCTGGAAAGTCTGCTTGGCAGTGGCTGGCTGCCCCATTTTGAGCTGCGTCTCTCCCAGGGTAAGCAGCAACTCGGCATCGCGCCCCGAGTCCGGGTAGCGGCGCAACGCCTCCTTGATGCGCAAAATGGCGCCCTTGGGATGGCCGCGGTCAAGATAGAAGCGCGCCACGAAGACCTCATGGTCGATGAGGCGGGCCATGACTCCGCGTCGATACTCACGCGCTGGCTTGAGGTACTTCGAGTTGGGGAAGCGGTCGATGAGATTGTTGATTTCGCGCAAGGCTTCATGTACCGCCGACTGGTCCTTTTCGGAGGAGGGCGGCATGATAATCCAGTCGTCGGGCATCTCTTTCACGTGGGCCTCGACGATGCGGAACGAAACGTAGCCCTCTTCGACCTTCTCGTGCTTCGGGTGCAAGCGCAAGAAGCTCTTGTAGGCATCGATGGCTTCCTGGTAGCTGCCGCGCGCAAACTCAGTGTCGGCCGCCGCCAGCTCGGCCAGAGCTGCGTATTTCGAGAAGGGGAACTTCTGCTTGACGTAGGCGAAGTAGCGCGAGGCCTCTTGGTAGTTTTCGGCCTTCAGCTCGTCCAGGCCCTTCTCGTAGTTCTGCTTGGCGGTGAGAGAAAAGTTTATCGGCTTGCCCTCGTCGCTGGTTGCACAAGCGAGGGGCAGCAGGCAGGAAAGCAACAAGATCTTGCAGGCAATTCGAGTCACGGGCGTAGTATCCTACGGTCACAATGCGTTTGCGTCCATGGGTACTCACGATGGCTCCCCTGTTCGGGGTGGGGTGCGCGCACGGTTCAGGGGACAACGATGTCGAAACAGCGCAGCATGTTGATTTCGCGGCTCCGGTCCAGGCCACCACGCTGGCCGGGGCGCGCTGCCAGGGGGGGCAGTGTCGCTGCCGCAGGCCGGGCGACAATTCCGAGACCGCGCCGCCGGCATCGAACCAGAAGCGTTTCGAGATCCGCATGTCAGTTGATGCGGGGGAGATTTTTCTCACTTCCCCGACGCTGGGGCGCCTGAGCCACGGCGGAAAGGAAGAGGAATGCTTCTACCTAGACCTGCCCGCGGGCAGCAGACACGAGATCCTCATCGAAAGCCGAGAAACCAAGAAGGGCGAGGGCGTGGCGCCCTCCGTGCGCATCGCCGAGTATGGTCCCAAGGGCCCCTGGTGGTACGACGTGCTCACTGTCGGGTGCGGCGCCAGCAACCATCCCTGCGATCGCGCGAGCGCCAAGGACTGGGAGGATGCCTGGCTGTCCCAGCGCAAGCGCGGCCGTCTCGATCCCTGTGGTTCGACCGTGGTGTCGGCGCTCAAGTGGGATACCTCGGGTGGCCAGCACATGCAGGACGGCGGTGCTCTGCGCGATTTCCGCGTCCAGTTCGTGCTTCTGGTCAAGGACTTCGCGACCCAGCTAGCCCCTCGGGATCCCCGGTGTGTTCCGCAGTGAACTGGGATTCGTATGGGAGCCGACGGCGTGAATGGCGGCGCCCAATCCACTGAGGTGATCGTGGGCGCCGGGCGATAGCGGTTGAGCGGCGGGGAAGATCCCGTGAGGAAATGCTCCACTTTCACCGCCTGGTTCTTGCTCCTGCCTCTGCTTGCGGCGGCCCAGGTTGTCTTCGTGATCGAATTGCAGGATCGTTGTACCTGGTCGCTGGCGGGACGTCCCTATGTCTTCCTCTTCGAGGACGCCATGGTGTCCATGCGCTACGCTTATCACTTTGCGCACGGGCATGGGCTGGTGTGGAATCCGGGGGAACGCGTGCAGGGTTTCACCAACCTAGGCTGGACTCTGCTCATGGCCGTGGGTCACCTGGTGGACAGGTCCCATGAAACCGCGGCCTGGTTCGTTCTGTTTGCCAATTTTGTCCTGCACGGGGCCCTGATAGTGATGGTGTTTGCTCTGGCGCGGCCCCTGGGGGTCGCGCTGGCCTTGATCGCGGCGGCGGTTGTCGCCACCCATTCGGCGTTGTTGTTCTGGGGAACCATGGGTATGGAAACCACGCTGGTCGCATTGCTCGTCACGGCGGCGTTCTCACCCTGGCTGCCCATCCCTGGCAAGCGCCCGGGAACAGCGGTAGCGCATGCGCCTTGGCTCGCGGCGCTGGCTTTCGTGGTTCGTTCAGACGGCATTCTGTTCCTCGGCCTCGCGACCGCCCTGGCATGGCGCGAACGTTTGCACCTGGGCAAGGGCGAGCAGGGACGCCGCCGCATTCTGGCGGGCTGCGTTCTGGGACTGGTTCTGGTGGCTGGGGTGCTGCTTTTCCAGAAAACGTACTACGGTGACCTGCTGCCCAACACCTATCGCCAGAAGGTATCCGGTGGCGCCACAAATGTGTGGGCCGGTCTGACCTACCTGCGAGAATTCATGGTGGGCCGATTGTGGAATGCGCCGCTTGTGGTGGGTGCGCTGCTGGGTCTCACGATTGCGGGAAGGCAAAGGCAGGCGGGACCACTCGCCCTGGTTCTGCTCGCGTGGTTTGCCTATGTCACCTGGATCGGGGGCGACGCGTTCTTCGGCAGCCGCTTCTACGTGCCCATCGTTCCTTTGTTGGTCCTGGTCACCGTGGCTGGGATGGGTCACTTGCTGGCCGGAGCGCGGGCGGGGCAAGCCGGCTTGTCGATCTTCGGCCTGACGTCCCGCACTTCGGCTGGGCTGGTGATCGGATTTCTGACTGTGCTCATGGTTCCCTGCGCACGCGCTAGTTGGAAACTCCACTTCGAAGATCGCGAACCCATCGAGTCGCACTTGAGCAGTTTGGTGGTCGGCCTGGCGATTGAACATTCGGGGCTGCCCAAGCAAGAGACCATTGCCGTGCTGGCCGCTGGCATGACGCCGTACTTCGCCCCCAGCTACTGATTTCACGACATGTTGGGCAAGTGCGACCGACTCATCGCCTCGGGAACGGCGCACGCGGGATTGCCCGGCCACCGCAAGTGGAACCTGCGCTACTCGCTCGACGTGGTGAAGCCGCAACTGGTAGTCACCTCGGGGCGCTACGATTTGAATCGGTCCGACGCCGACTACCAGAAGGCGGCTGCGACGGATCAATTGACCCCGTTCGTGCCTGCGTTGTGGGTCGATCCGAGCTTTCGCACGCACTACCGCGACCACCGGGTCTTCATCTTCTTCCGCAACGTCAGCGTGGACACGGGGCAATGGCTCTTTGCCCGCGAGGACGTGCCCTTGCGCCGAATAGAGCTGGCCACCTCTCGGTAGCGGAACCGCGTGGAAAGGGTGACGGACTGACACCCTTTGTGTGCCGCAAGAACTCCCTGCGTGCCCAGCCATCACGTGACAATGCCCCAAGTCAGAAGGGACCGTAGACTATTGTCCGTCGAAAAAGGGCCCGCACCCGCACGATCAGCGCCCTGGCTCCAGGCTGATCCCAACCACCAGCACGGAGCCCTCAACATCAACCCTGGTGGGGCGCTATCGACGCGGTGCCGCCACGATGTCCGCTTCGAACTTGGTCGCTTGCTGGTCTACAGGTAGGGAGCGGATCGGTCAACGCGCCAGCCATGCGGACAGCCAGCCGGTCGGGAAGGCGGATGGCCGCTTGGCGAACGACCAGTAGGTGGGGCCGCTTTGGGTGCTTTCAATGCCCCCGAACGCGTACCGATGTCGTTTGGTAGACCCGATCGGCTCGCGGTCGCCCCTTTATCACCTGAGACGATATGAGATGCCGCCGTTTGCTACCCACATGGGTCCAGTAGCGAGGGAAGAGAGTTTGAACCAGCCCAGCTTGGCCCCAAAGCCCCGGTGTTCGCGAGCCGCGCTGCTCGCGGTTGATGATGCATGTCTAGCTGCCTATCAGCGCGAGCTCGACTACTTGCTGCGGGTGTTCGATCGTCTTGGCGTAGACCGGTCCGAGATGGAGGATCTTGCCCAGGACGTTTTCCTGGTTTTGCGGCGTGCCTGGTACGACTACGACCCCAAACGCGCGCTGAAGCCCTATCTCTTCGGCATCGCCTTCCGGGTTGCTTTATCGCACCGACGCCGGAGGTGGCGAGAGGTACCGTACGCCTTTGTCGAGACGCAGGATCGCGGGCCATCCCCCGATCGCGAGTTTGAGGCAAATCAGGCGAGGGCGCTCGTCCTCGCGGCGCTGCAGCGGATTCCATTGCCTCGACGGGCAGTGCTGGTCATGCACGATCTCGACCAGGTGCCCATGCAGGAAGTGGCCGCGACGCTTTCCATTCCACTATTCACGGCGTATTCACGGCTGCGCAAGGCGCGCCTTGAGCTTGCGACCGCTATTACGCAAATGTAAAGAAGGCGGAGCGTCCGATGACCACCATCTCCGAGTACTTGGACAGAGCCGGACCAGAAGGCTCCGTGCAGGTCGCGAGCAGAAATGAGCATGCCGAAATTGTTCTTGAGGCTGAGCGTTACGCCGTACAATGCTCCCCATGCCTACCATCAAGCGCATCGGAGTGCTCACGGGTGGCGGCGACTGCCCGGGGCTCAACGCCGTCATCCGCGCCGTAACCAAGACAGCCATACATATCTACGGCCTCGAAGTCTTCGGCATCGAGGACGGGTTCCTAGGGCTGATTCAGAATCGCATGCGACTTCTCGGCTGGAACGACGTCTCCAACATCCTCACCTTGGGCGGCACCATCTTGGGCACCAGCAACCAGGCCAATCCGCAGCGCTTCGCTATCGAGCGCAACGGAAAAACCGAATGGGCGGATGTGACCGACCGGGTGTACGACCACCTGCGCGCCAGCGAAATCGACGCGGTGGTGTGCATCGGGGGCGACGGCACCATGACCGGCGCAGACAACTTGATCAAGCATGGCATCAACTGCATCGGCGTGCCCAAGACCATCGACAACGACCTCGAAGGCTGTGAACGCACCTTCGGCTTCGAGACCGCGGTGGACACCGCGTGTGAGTGCTTCGACAAGATCCACACCACGGCCATGAGCCACCACCGGGTCATGGTGGTCGAGGTCATGGGCCGCAACGCCGGGTGGCTGGCCTTGCACACCGGAGTGGCTTCTGGCTCGGACATCATCCTCATGCCCGAGATCCCCTACGACTTTGGCAAGGTGTGCGAAGTCCTGTGCAAGCGCAGTCGGGCGGGCAAGCGCTTCTCCATCATTTGTGTATCCGAGGGCAGCAAGCCCAAGGGCGGCGAGGTGGTGGTGCAGCGGCGGGTGGAGACCAGTCCGGACCCCATCCGCTTGGGGGGAATCGCCAACAAGCTGGTGGCCGATATAGAGGCCGCGACTAAGCTGGAGGCACGCGCCACCATCCTGGGCCACATCCAGCGCGGCGGCTCGCCCACGCCTGGCGATCGCGTGCTGGCCACCATGTTCGGCTACCACGCCCTCGACCTGCTCATGCACGGAGCCCAGGGGCAACTCGTCGTGCTCAGTGGGGGCAAGTTGGGCGCGGTTCCCATCGAGTCAGTGGCCGGCAAGCAGCGCAAGGTGGCGATCGACGATCCGCTGGTGACGGCGGCACGCGCGGTGGGCACTAGCTTTGGCGACTAGCCCGCTTTTCACCGGGGCACCCGTTCTTCACCTACCGCCGCGGATCGACTCTGTGTGACTCGAGATGATGGGATCCTGTTCGGCGGTGTGGCTTGGCAGATCCGGCCACCAGCGCACAAACGGCGGCAGCGCCAGCGGTTCGATGCTTTGACCTGGCTTCGGCGCCGCTACCACCACGTTGGCCTTGGCGGCTGCCGCGAGCACGCGGTCGATGGGCTCGGTCCACGCGTGGTATGCGAGGGTCACCAGGCCCCAGTGCGCAGGCAGGAGAACCTTGCCACGCACGAGTTGGTGGGCCAGAACCGCCTGCTCTGGGCCAAGGTGCCAGTCTGACCACCAACGCCCATACGCTCCCGCCTCGATCAGCGTGAGGTCGAAGGGTCCGAGTTTATCCCCGATCTCCTTGATGCCTGGAAACAGCCCCGTGTCGCCCGAGCAGTACGCGCGGAGTTTTTCTCCCAAGAAGGCGAAACCACTCCACAGCGTGCCTGCGTCGCCTATGCCAAAGGTCCGTCCCGAGATGTGTCGCGCGGGGGTGGCGACGATTTCCAGGCCGTGCACTTTGGTGTGCTCCCACCAGTCGAGTTCGACGATGCGTTCCGCCGGCACGCCCCAGTACTCCAGGTGCGAGCCCACGCCGAGCGGGACCACGAAGGTAGTGTTCCAGTCTCTCATCGCGCGGATGGTTGGGTAGTCCAGATGGTCGTAGTGGTCATGCGAAATGACCACTGCGTCGGGCAGCGGCAGATCGGCAAGCGCAATGAGCGGCCCATACCAGCGCTTGGGCCCGCTCCAACTCATGGGGCTTACGCGTGGGCTCCAGAACGGGTCGATGAGAACGATGTGGCCCTCGATCTCGAGCAAGAACGTCGAGTGTCCGAACCAGGTGACACGCAACCCGGTCGCGGGCTGCATTTGGAAGCTTCTCGCGTCGACCGGCTCGGTCGCCACCGGCTGCTTGGGTGAGGCGAAAGGGCTCGCATGGAAGATGCCCAAAAGCGCGCCCAGATAATCGTTCTCCATCGGCTCTGGGTTGCGAAAGCGACCGTCCTTCCACTGCGGCGACCGTTCCATGCGGGCCCGGCGCGCACCCTGGGGCCGCTTCCCGAAAGCCCTCCAACCACTCGCGATCGCCGCGGTCGCGCCCACCAGCACAAGCACTCCCAGCCAGGGCGCGATGCGGGCCAGGAGCCGCCGCCGCGAAAGCCCAGGTTCTTTGCTGTGCATCGGGTGGAACCCTTTCGTGACTCCTGTGCTAGCGACGACGTAGACGCTGCAACTCCGCCTGGAACGACGGCGGCAGATCACTGGCGAAATCCAGGCGCTTGCCGCTAACCGGGTGATCGAAGCCCAGGGTGGCGGCGTGAAGCAACAGGCGCTGGCAGGGCAGAAGGGTGCGGCCAGCGTGCGTGTGGTCGCGCAGGTAGACGGTTTCTCCCACCAGGGGATGCCCCTGTTCAGCCAGGTGGATCCGGATCTGGTGGGTGCGCCCGGTTTCGAGATGAACCCGGCACACCGTGGCTGCCGGCAGGCTCTCGATCACCTCCACGTGAGTGACCGCGTGCTGCCCCTGGTTGGGCCGTCGGGTACTGCCCCGCAGTCCGTCGCCGCGGTCGGCGATCAGGCGCGATTCGATGCGAGACGGCCGCACCTGCCCATGGGCAACCGCCAGGTATTCTCGCTGCGCTCGGTGATGCTTGAACACTTGATGAAGCCCGCGCTCAGCCAGTTTGGTCTTGGCAAAACACAGCAACCCGGAAGTGTCCTTGTCTATGCGGTGGACTGTGTAAAGCGGCGTCGCAGCCGCGCGCCTACCCTGCCGCCGCCATGCCTCACGGATGAGGTCCAGTGCCGTGCCTCTCTCTTTGCGCTCGTAGGGCACGCTGGAAACTCCTTCCGGTTTCTCGATGACTATGAGATGGCCATCCTCGTACACGATCTGGAATTCGGGTCGGGGTGTGCTGCGGCGTGGGTCGGGCGCGGCAAGGTTCCACGCCACGGCTTCGCCACCGGTCAATCGTCGAGCTGGGTCCAGCTCTCGCGCTCCATTCACGCTGATCTTGCCAGAGGAGCAAAGAGCGCGCACTTCGTTCCAACTCTGACTGGGCAGATGCCCGCGCAAAGCGGCCGCCAAAGTGCCCTGTGGCAACGCCACAAACTCGCCTTTGGCTGGCAATGGCACTAGAACTGGCCCTGCGACATAAGGCCAGGTACCAGGGCCCAGCGGCCGTCGGTGGTCTGTACCGGCAGCGCGCTTGGCAAGGGCAGGCCGGTGGCGGGCTTTCCTTGCTGGGGATTGTCGCTGTGCTTATCGTACCTCCAGGTCAGGAAGAAGCCGGCCGCCAGGCCAATCGCGCTTCCCGCAAGAGCGTAGCGGGCCATTTTGGGCCCGATCTGAGCGTTGCCGCAAAATCCATTGCTGGTCTGACCCGAGACACACATTTGCACCAGCGCGCCAGCGAAACCGCCGGCCACCGCAGTCAGGTCGATCAGTATGACCCGCTGCCAGCTCGGCCCGTAAGCACGCTGGTCGGGCAAGTAGGCAAGCGCCAACCCGGTCGCCAGCCCTGCGTTGATGCCGGCCAGAATTCCCCAGCCGATGCGGTCCGCGCGTATCGTAGAGCCGGGTTCAAGTCCAAAACCCAGAGCCGGGACCGCCAGCAGCCCGGCGGCCGCACCCAGAAACGCACCACTTTGGATGACCGCCACACGACCATAGTTGGGCGCGTGGTCTTCCTGCCACCATCCCGCCAAGGAACCTGCGCCGAGGCCCACCACACCTCCCAGCCACGCGCCGGCCTTCCCTTGCGTGAGCGCGAGTCCCAAGGACAGCCCTTCCACATCGCCAATCCAGCCGGCGCCGATGCGGAACAGGGCCAGGTTGTCCCTGATATAACTCGGAACCAGGGCCGTCGAAATCACACCCGCGCCGATGCAACCCGCAAGGGCGCCAGCGCCTATGAGAAACAGATTGGTAGGCTGTTTTGGATCGAGCCGCGTGGCCACCATCATGCCTCCGCCTATCGCGCCGATCCCGATCCAGAAGCCAATCAGCTCGGGCCGTCCCGAGCGTTGCACGTAGGCCAGGGGGAAATCGAGCTTGAGCTGTTGCCCCGGCGCCAGGGAGATCACATCGCGGCGAGCAAGGTGGTCGCTGGCCTCGGCGTAAATCTCGTAGTTCCCCGGTTCTACGTTTTGCGTGTAGGGGTTTTGCGTGCGGTTGCCGCGCACATAGAGGGTGGCGTTGCCAGGCAAGGTGCGGATCTCGAGGCGCGCCGGAATCGGGTCCAACTTGAAGAACAGAGGCCTGTTCTCCGCCACATGGATGGTGATCTCCCGTTCCTGACTGACGAAGTTGGGTTTGCTTACCGTCACCCGGTAGCGCCCGCGTGGCACGCGAAACTCGTTGGGCGCATCGCCGGTGAAGAGTTGGCCTTCGCCCTCGATGCGAACCTGCACCTGATCAGGCACGGTGTTGATGACCATGACCCCGGGCCTGCGGTTGATGGCCTCGATGCGCAGACGGGCAATATTGGCCAGGTCCGCGCTTGACGGCTGCGCCAGAAACTCCTGGTAGCTTGCCCGCGCCTCCTTGAGCAAGCCCAGGTGGTACTGGCACTGCGCGATCATGAACAGGTTCTCTTGCTTGGGCAGAAGGTCGTTCGCGATCTCGAACTCGACCAGGGCCTGCTCTTTGTTGCCAGCCTCGAAGAGACTGACGCCCGCTTGGTAGTGCTCGCGGGCTTTCGTGGCGTGATCGGCCTCCTGCGCTTGCGCGGGCACGCCCGCGACCAAGAACGCCATCAGCCAGAGCGCGAGCGACCGAGAAGTGATGGTCCTCGTGAAGATGCAGCCGCGGGCGTACACGATCTGCTTCAATCGTCACTCTGGTAGGGCGAGGGCGCGACGGTGTCGTCGGCCTTGGACTTCTTGCCTCGCTCGACCGGGCCGGCAGGGGCCGCGGCAGCGGAAGCGCGCGGACCGTGCGGCTTGCCCACCCGCCGGCTGCGCTCAGACATTGAGGGTGGCGGCGCGGGCGTGGCGAGCGCCGGGGCGACCGCGGGCGCGGCCGCTGGTGGCGCCACAGGAATCGCCGGCTTGGCGAGCGCGGGTGTGGGCGGCACAGAAGCCGGTATTTGCCGATCGCCACCCACCAACGCCATTGCGATCGCCACACCCAAGGCCAACACGCCAAGTGCCGCCAGCGGCCAGCGCAGGCGATGCCCGGCCGGCGCCTCGCTGGGCTCCGCCACCTCGCGCAATGCGACCGTGGAATCCCCGGCCAGGAGTCGCTCTATGTCGTGCTCAAATTCGGCCATCTGCTGGTAGCGCCGGTCGCGGTCCTTCTCAAGCGCGCGCATGACCACGCGGTCCACTGCGGCTGGTATGCCCAACTCGGGCCGAAGCTGCGACGGCGGCACGGTTTCCTGCGTGATCACCTGCGAGATGACGCCCAGATAGTTGTTGGCGCGAAAGGGAACCTCGCCGGTCAGGCACTCATACAACATCAGCCCCGCGCTCCAGATGTCGGCCCGGAGGTCCACATCCTCGCCACCGCGAGCCTGTTCGGGCGACATGTAGAGCGGCGTGCCCAGCACAGTACCCGTTCGCGTCAGCCGCTGCCAGTCCGGCCCGTCCTCGCGCGCGTGGACCGCTTTGGACACGCCGAAGTCCACCACCTTGACGAAGTCGACCTCGCCTCGTCGCACCAGGTAGATGTTCTCGGGCTTCACGTCACGGTGGACGATGCCCTTGGCGTGGGCAGCCGACAGCGCGCTGCAAACCTGACGGAGGATGCCCAGGCTCCGTTCCACGGGCAAAGGCGCATCCCGCATCACCAGTTGGGCCAGGGCCTCGCCGTCGAGAAATTCCATGACCACGAAGGCTCGGCCATCGCTAGTGGTGCCATAGTCGGTGACGTCCACGATATTCTCGTGCCCGATTGAGCTCGCCAGCCGCGCCTCCTGCAACAAGCGGGCAACCAGCTCCTGGTTCTCGAGGAACTTCTCCAGCAAGACCTTTACCGCGACCCGCTTGCCGATGATGGCGTGGCGGGCTTCGTACACTGCCCCCATGCCACCTTCGCCGATCTTGCGAATGATGGCGTAGCGTTCAGCCAGTACGGTCCCGACCAGCGGATCGAATCGCCCAGCCTCCGGCGCAGGCGCACTCCCGGACGGCGTGTGCGGCGTCGTGTCGGACAGGGAAGGGTCGACCTCGGCCATGATCGCGGACATTGTAGCCCGCCCGGGGCGCAAAAACACGCGCCTGGGGCCAACTAGATCCACAAAGTGGGAATGAGGTAGTTCGCGATGGCGCGGTCGTGGGTGACGAAGGTCGCGCCTTCGACGATGGCTTGTGCGATCAGTAGCCGGTCGAAAGGGTCGCTGTGGTGAGAAGGCAAACTGCGAACGGCCTCGGCGTGTTCGAACCGCATGTCAAGGCGCTCGAAGCCACAGGCTTCCACCGCGTCGGCAATGCCGCCGTCAAAACGCAACTTGCCGAGGGACATCTTGACGGTCATCTCCCACGCTGACACCGCGCTCACCAAGACGGTGTCCGACACGATTCTCAAGGTCATCAGCGCGCTGGGCATCAGCCTGCATGCCGAGGCCCGGACGTAGAAACTCTCCTTTGAATGGATGTCGTTCGTTGCTGCGGAGATGCCCGCCACCGTCACGTCCGGTGGCGCGCTTGATGCCGTCGAACAATGATTCGCGACAGTAGAGCTTGGACTTGGTGACCGAGTCGTTGACGTTGATGGCGGGAATGACTTGGTCTTGGACGGATCGGGCACACTGCCGGCCTCTTCGTCCCTCCTCGAGTACAGAGGTTGATTGCATGTTGACCACATGCAGGTATCCTAAGGTCATGTCCAAGATGATTCAGGTCAGACACGTCCCCGACGACGTGCACCGGCGCCTGACAGACCTTGCCAGACAGTCGCGCACGTCACTGTCCGACTATTTGCTGGCTGAACTGGAACGGACGAGTCTGCGGCCAGCCCCGAGGGAGATCCTGGCGCGGCTGTCGAAATTGCGACCGGTTGCCGCACGTGCATCCATCGTGTCGACGTTGCGACAAGAGAGGGATCGGCACTGATCGTCCTTGACGCCTCGGTCGTGGTGGAACTCCTGCTCGGCGGCAGGAGAGCGGCCGAGATCCACGCGCGTCTGGCAAGTGAAGGACAGGCCTGGCACGCGCCGCACTTGATCGAGGTGGAGTTGTGCCATGTCCTCCGGCGGTTGAATCTATCGCGGCAGATGACGGATCTGCGCGGACGGCAGGCGCTGCGAGATTTTTCGGCGCTCGGACTCTCCTTGCACGAGCACGGCCCACTTTTGCCCCGCGCGTGGGCCTTGCGGGCCAATCTCTCTGCGTACGACGCGATGTATGTCGCCCTGGCCGAGGGCCTGCGCGCGCCTCTCCTTACACTCGACGCCAAGCTGGCGAAGACGACCGGGCACGTGGCGAGAATCGAAGTCTTGTAGTGTCCGAACCCCTGCCTCGTCCTTCAGCACGGCCATGTGCTCGCCGCGGATCACGTCCAGGCAGCCCGTCGCGATCACGAAGATATCGTTTTGCGGGGCGGCCTCTTCGTTGCGCGGTGGTCAGCGCCTTTCGAGTGCAGCGCCGAATTCGGGCGGCCTGGCGGTGACCTTGGATCCGACGCTGGTTCGCGCGATTATCTGCGCTAGGAAGGCTGCAGCTATCCGTTCGCATTGGCTGTCGTCGAGTTCATTGATTTCGCGCGGCCAGATGTTAGTAATTGAGATACGGTCGCGCTCGCGGAATAGGACCATGCGAGCGTGCGGCGGAATCTGGGTCGCACAGTCAAAGAACAGCACGGGGACGCCCGGACGAAGCTCGGCATATTCGCGCATCTTTTCGGGAACGAGTGACCACGTCCCATCGGACACATACTGCTCGAGCTCCGTCCAGAGCGCTGAGAGGTCATTCGACGTACCAAGGATGTCCACCTGTTGCTTCATGTCACGCTCCTTCGAAACAACGTCATCCAGCTCCAGACACCATGCATCTGCTAACCGGAACTTTCCAAAAGCTTGACTCGGCCGCCGCCGGAGCGGACGAGAAACCCGCGCCCGCTCCCCACGCCACGCTTCTAGTACCGGTAGTGGTCCGGCTTGTACGGGCCTTCGACGGCGACACCTAGGTAATCCGCTTGCGCCTTGCTCAGCTTGGTCAGCTTCACGCCGACTTTCTTGAGGTGCAGCCTAGCGACCTTCTCGTCGAGCTTCTTGGGCAGGACGTAGACCTGGCCGCTGGCGAAGCTCATGCCGGTGGTGGCGTCCTTGCCCTTGGTCGCGTTCTCCCACAGGGCCATCTGG
>PMJO01000181.1:0-4720 GCA_003158455.1 Myxococcales bacterium
CCATGAGCGCCGAGGGCGAAGGAAAGAGGCCCGGCCTGGGTCACGAGATACCAGATGTCCTGCCGCTTCTGCCGGTTCGGGACCTGGTGGTCTTTCCCTACATGATTGCCCCGCTCCGCGTGTCGCGGCCCATTTCGCTTGATGCGGTGCAGGTGGCGCTGCAGAACGATCAGCGTTTGTGTTTCATCGTCGCCCAGCGCGAATCGGCCGAAGAGGACCCCAAGCCCAACTCGCTCTATCACACCGGTACGGTCGGGATCATCATGCGCATGCGCAAGCTCTCCGACGGGGGACTCAAGATTCTCATCCAGGGCCTGTGCCGCGCGCGCATCCAGCGTTTTATCGCGGAGCATCCCAGCTATCGGGTTCGCCTGGATATCATGGAGGAGCCGACGCCGGCCTCCACGGTGGAGCTGGAGGCGCTGACCCGCACGGTGAAGCAGAACGTGGAGCGGGTGGCCGAGCTGGGCCGCACCGTGCAGCCGGAGCTGGCGTTGGTCTTGCAAAACGTGGACGAGCCCGGCCGCATGGCGGATCTGGTGGCGTCGAATCTGACGCTCAAGCTGGCCGACGCGCAGGCCATCTTGGAAATGGATGATCCGGTGCAGCGCCTGGCCAAGGTGAATCAGGCGCTGGAGAACGAAGTAGGAATCCTGGAGGTGCAGAACCGAATCCAGAGCCGCGCCAAAGAGGAAATGTCCAAGACCCAGCGCGACTATTATCTGCGCGAGCAGTTGCGCCAGATCCGGCACGAGCTGGGCGATGCGGATTCCTTTCGCGACGAGATCGCGGATTTGCACCAAAGGATCGAAGCGGGCGGACTGCCGGCCGAGGTCCGCGCGGAAGCGGACAAGCAGTTGCGCCGCCTGGAACAGATGAGCCCGGAGAGTGCCGAAGCAGCGGTGGTACGAAGCTACGTGGACGTCATAGTCGAACTGCCGTGGAAAGAGCCGGGCGAGGATCCGGTGGACCTGCGGGCCGCACGCGCCGTGCTCGACCAGGACCACTACAACCTGGAGCACGTCAAAGAACGCATCCTCGACTACCTGGCGGTGCACAAGCTGCGCCGCGGGGCACACGGGCCGCTGCTTTGCTTTCTCGGCCCGCCAGGGGTGGGCAAAACCTCGCTCGGGCGCTCCATCGCGCGGGCGCTGGGCCGCAAGTTCGTGCGCATCTCCCTGGGCGGCGTGCGCGACGNNGGCCACCGCCGCACCTACGTGGGGGCCCTGCCGGGACGCATTCTGCAAGGGATGAAGCAGGCGGGCAGCAAGAACCCGGTGTTCATGCTCGACGAAGTCGACAAGCTTGGCTCGGACTACCGGGGCGATCCCTCGGCGGCCCTGCTCGAAGTCCTCGACCCCGAGCAAAATCACGCCTTCCGCGATCACTACCTGGGCGTGCCCTACGACCTGTCCAAGGTCATGTTCATCGCCACCGCCAATCTGGCGGATACGATTCCGCCGCCCTTGCGTGACCGGATGGAGACCCTGCGCCTGTCCGGCTACAGCGAGGAAGAGAAGCTGGCCATNNCAAGATCATTTCCGAATACACGCGTGAGGCTGGCCTGCGCGAATTGGAACGTCAGATCGCGCAACTGGCGCGCAAGATGGCGCGACGTCTGGTGGAGAGTGGCCAGGCGCCCGCACGCGGACGCAAGGCTGGCCGCACGGCGGTGACCGCAGAAGACCTGGCCAAGCTGCTGGGACCACCCAAGTACATCCCCGACGAGCGTCAGCGCGTGGACGAGGTCGGAATCGCGAACGGCCTGGCGTGGACCCAGGCCGGCGGCGAAGTGCTCCATGTCGAAGCGCAGATGATGCCGGGCAAGGGCAACCTGATCTTGACCGGCCAGCTCGGCGACGTGATGAAGGAATCGGCACAGGCGGCGTTGTCATTCGCGCGGGTGCAGGCCACCCGGCTTGGACTGCGCAGCGATTTCCTTTCCGATCGGGAAATTCATATTCACGTGCCCGCAGGTGGCGTGCCCAAGGACGGCCCGTCGGCCGGGATCACTATGGCCTGCGTGCTGGTGTCCCTGGTGTCCGGGATTCCGGTGCGGCGGGATGTGGCCATGACCGGTGAGATTACTCTACGCGGGCGGGTACTCCCCATCGGTGGCCTGAAAGAGAAGTTGCTGGCGGCGGTGCGCGCTGGCATGCGCGTGGCCATCGTACCTGCCACCAACATGGCGGAGTTGAGCGAGATCCCCAGTCACCTGCGCCAGCGGATCAAGATCCAGCCGGTGCATACCGTGGACGAGGCGCTGGTGGTGGCATTGACGAGGCCGGTGCCCCATCCCAAGTCCGCCGCGGTGTCCCCGCGCGCGACTGCCGCAAAGGTCGTGACGCCACCCCACCGCGGTGGCGCGGCGTAGCTGGCAACCTCGCGCCCGCCAAACACCGATCGGCGGACGGTCGCCGGGTTCCCCGCCGCTACAGCGGCAGAATAGGAGTCGACGTGAATGCGACGTCGTCGATCCAGATCCCGAACTTGGCGTCGACCGGAATCTGGAACTGCACCTCGTACAGGGTCGCGGGGTCGAAGCCGGCCCCTAGTCGGCCCCATCCGTCTTGACTGAGGGAAGAGAAGTCGACGAAGTACTTTGCCCAACCCGTGGCGATGTTGGTAATGCGTTTGCCGTAGTGGTCGTAGCACTGCGTGGGACCGCTGGTGACGTTTGCCTGGCAGAGCCCTCCATCAGGCTGCGTGTCTTTGTCGGGGAACGCGATCCGCAAACCCGACGACGTGCCGCTGTCGATCTTGGCCCAGAAGCTGATGCCGGTGTACGCGGACGCATTGTATGGGCTGCCCAGCCCGAACCGGAAGTACGCACCCTGATCTACGAAAGGTCCGCCATGCACGTAAGCGGCGTACTTGCGACAGGCGTCGCCCGTGTCCGTCATGGTGAATGGTCCCGCTGGATCAGGGAACATGGTTGCGCCCGGGGTGCCGTCATCGCTGTCGGCCCAGGCCCCGGCACGTCCGTTGACCTGCGGGATGAAGCGATCACCATCATTCATGTCGTCGATCAGTTCTTCATTGGGAGCCAACCCCAGGCAAGACGTGGTCCCGCCGCTGCCTGCAGCACCGCCTCCACCCGTGGCGCTCGTCCCACCCGAGACCGGCGTACCGCCGCGACCGCCGACCACGGAGCCGCCCGAGGGCGGGGTCCCGCCCGAACCACCGCGTCCGCCAACTACGGTGCCGCCGGATGGAATTCTCCCGCCGGTGCGTCCGGCGACCAGGCTGCCGCCCGATGCCGGGGTGCCGCCCGGGCCGCCGCGACCACCGACCACGGCGCCGCCCGGTAGCGGGGTGCCGCCCGGGCCACCGCGACCGCCGACCACGGCGCCGCCCGGTGGCGGGGTGCCGCCGGAGCCGCCGCGACCGCCGACCACGGCGCCGCCCGATGGCGGGGTGCCGCCGGAGCCGCCACGCCCGCCGATCACGGAGCCGCCCGATGGCGGGGTCCCGCCGGAGCCGCCACGACCGCCGGTGGCAACTTGCCCGGCGGCTCCGCCGGTGGCAACTTGCCCGCCGGTTCCGCCGGTCGCGACTTGCCCGCCGCGGGCGCCGCCGTCGCCCTGGCCGCCAGTTGCGAGACTGCCCCCGTCACTCGTGGATGTCCCGGTTGCACCCCCGCTCTGGGAAGTGGCTCCGCCGGCGGCCGGGCCAGCCGGTTGCTCCGTCTCCCAATCGTCGAGTGGTGTTCGTGCCCCGCATCCCATCGCGAGCATGAGAGAGAGAGCCAGCCAAAGCTTCGAGTGATTTGCTTTCATTTTCGTGCCCTCGCATGCGCGCGTAACGCAGCCAGGAAGATCATAGCTGATCTCAACTTTGGAGAGGAAAACACTGGCAGCGCGTCCATTTTTTTTCTTCCTGGGCGGACCATCGATCACATACGCTTGAAGAATATCCCATAATCACAGATAGATAGATGCAACACTTAATGTATAACTTAAATCATCCAGCTCCGCGTCCCCTCCTCTCACCTCTGTGTCCTCAGGGGCGGTCCACCATCGCGCTGAACGACCGCGCTTGCCTGCCGATCCAACAGATGCGACAGATTCACGTTGCCCAGCGCTGCCAGCATGGTCTGGCGCAGATTTGGGTGTTCGGCCTCCAGGCGGGACAGCAGGGCCTTCATCTGTTTTCGCTGGGCCTCAGGCTGCGAACCGCACAGGTGGCAAGGCAGGATGGGAAAGCGCTGGTTCTCGGCAAAGCGGGTCAGGGTCTCTTCGGCGCAGTATATGAGCGGCCGAATCACGGTGGACGCGCCATCGTCGCTGAGCAAGCGCGCAGGGATAGCGGCCAGCTTGCCCGCGAAGAAGAGGTTGAGCAGCAGAGTCTCCACCGCGTCGTCGCGGTGATGACCGAGTGCGATCTTGGTGCACTGGAGCTGGTGGGCCAAGCGGTAGAGAATTCCGCGGCGCAGACGTGCGCACATCGAGCAGTAGGTGCGGCCTGCGGGTATCATGTTGACCACGATCGAATAGGTGTCTTCGCGCACGATGCGGTAGTCGACCCCATGCGTTCGCAGCCAGTCAGCAAGCGGGGCGGGATCGTGACCGGGCTGGCCTTGGTCGAGGTGCACAGCCAGAAGGTCGAAGCTAACCGGCGCCCGCTGTCGCAGCGCCTGCAAGAGAGTGAGCAGGGAATAGCTGTCCTTTCCGCCAGAAACCGCCACCAAGATCCGGTCGCCCTCTGAGATCAGGTCGAA
>PMJO01000181.1:4731-5953 GCA_003158455.1 Myxococcales bacterium
TCTGGCCGCGGTCACCCGGGCCGCACCTTTTTCCCGCAACTGGCCGGCCGCAATCGGTGTCCATGCGTTTTCCTTTCGAGAATTCTGTGGTCCGCAGCGGCGCGTCGATTGTTGGTCCTTGAGAAAAAGTGGCTACACTATTGGGTGTAGGGGCCATGGCCATTTTCGATTCACCCCAGCGACGGAAGGGCTCCTCGCTCGGCCGATGGGCTGGGTTGGCCGTGCTCATCCACCTGCAGCTCCTGCTGGTCGCGGGGGTGGTGCTGCACATCTGGGCTCCGCGCGATGCCGACATCNNAGCACGGTCGACGACGATACCGCGAGGAAGCTCATCGCCGACATGGAGCGCCTGGAGGAAAAGGCGAAACAGGAACAGTTGAAGAAGGAGGAAGAGTCGGCCAAGGCACCTGGACAGGTGGTGGATCTGGCCCGGCCGCGTGAAGAGAAGCGGCCCGAGAACGCGCGCTTCGCCGCCGAGTACGATTCCGCAGTCGAGCGCGAAACCCGCAAGTACGGCAAATTCGATCCCAACGAACTGCAGCGCTCGCGCGGGGAGAGCGATCGCAACCGGGCAGCGGTGCCGGAGCAGGTGAGCGCGCCCAAGCCGCCGGGATCGGCGGGCGCCTTGGCGATGCGTACACCGCCGCACAGGAGGCTGAGCGCACTGGCAACCCCGGGTGATCCCGACAAGGTTCCTGGCGAGATGGGTGAACGGGTTCCGGGACCCTCGGATCCCGAAGGACTGTTCGCTCCGTCCGGCGGTGGTGGGCCGCGCCGACTCCAGTCGTGGGCACGCGAAGGCGAGCCCCTGCTCTCGCCCAGCCCGGGCGTGGCCTCGCTCGTGCCCTCGCAGGAGGAGGTCGCGCGCGCGGTGGGCAGCGGAACCCAGGACTATCTGCGCGACGTCGACGAAGGCGAGGAGACGGCGCTCAATGCCAAGAAATGGAAGTTCGCCACCTTCTTCAACCGGGTCAAGGAGCAGGTGCGCGACCACTGGAAGCCGGTCGAGGAGTACCGGCGCCGCGACCCCTCCGGCGCCATCTACGGTGCACAGGACCGTCTCACCCAGGTCCACGTGCAGCTCCGGCCCGATGGCTCGCTGTCCAAGGTCTCGCTGGCCCAGACCTGCGGGGTGGACTTTCTCGACGACACCGCCATGGAGGCGTTCAAGCAGGCGCAGCCGTTCCCCAATCCACCCCGTCAGTTGGTGCAGGCCTCTGGT
>PMJO01000276.1 GCA_003158455.1 Myxococcales bacterium
GCGCCTTTCCAGCACCTGCGCGGTGGCCAGCAGCGCCAGGGCGAAACCGACCCCCATCATGGCCAAGAAAGGCTCGCCCATGAGAAGAGCGAAAGCCGTGGGCAGGGCGGCCTTGACCACCCCCAGCCGCCAGCGACCAGCCCCGGCGCGCAAACCGTCGAGCAGCGCCAGTTGCCCCACCGCGGTCCAGGGAATCCAGGCAGCCGCGTGCAGGCGCAGGCCCGCTGACCACTGCGAGCTCAGGTAGCCTGACAGGGCCCAGGCCAGGGCCGCGAGACCCGCCGATGTGGGCGTCGCCCGAAACCGCCGCGCCAACCAGAAGACACCCGCGCTGCCCCACAAGAGATGCGCGAAGTCCTGCCAGGTGAGCATTGCCCCGATCCAATCACGGCCGACCAACAGAAACAGCCAATTGGGCGGATAGAAGATGCCGTAGAGCGGGTTGGACAGGACGGAGAACCCCAGCCCTTCATAGGGATTCCAGGCGGGCAGTTCGCCACGCAAAAGGGAATCGCGCACCAAAATGCGGGCCGGGAAATTCCAGTGCGCGATGTCGCGAAAGAAGACGATGCGCCCGAAGAAGATCGGCAAATAGACCACAGCCAGCGCGAACGCGACCCACAGGAAGGCGCGCCTGGTCGAACCGGCAGCCTCGTCGGCATGGTCGGATGACAAATCCTCTGTCATGGTGATTGCGCGACTGCCATTGTACAACGCGGTTTCACTGGCGCTCCGTCGGCTTTTCATTCGCGTCCGCGCCTGATTTCTGCGGCGCGATCTCGAACAGGGTCAGCGGTGGAGCACGCAGCCGCAGCACGGCCATGGGATCCGCGCGCAAGGCGCGCATGAAGGCGAAGAACGCCGGGTTGTCCTCGCACAGCACGAAGCGCGCGCCGAATCGATCCTGGATGATTCGCGCCGGCTGCTTGGGCCCCTGGCGGACAAGCTGTTGCCACGATTCGAAGCGGGAACGATCCTTGCGATAGAACAGCATGGGATCGAGCGCGACCATGAACCGGCGCTCGGGCAGCGCGAGCAGCATGTCGCCGGTCAACTGCCAGTCACAGGTGAAAACCTGCGCGTCGCGCGGCACGGCCTGGTTGAGCGCGGCCACCGCTTGCTCCGAAAAAAGACGCGGCCGGCTCCGCACCCGGGCCAGTAGTGGCTGACTCAGCAGGACCGTGTAGCCCAAGCAGCCGACGAGCAGCATCATAGTCAACAGGAGGAGCGCACCAAGCACAGTTCCCGCCACGCCAACCGCATGCGCGGGCACCACGATATCCAAGCCAGCCAGGGTCAGGTGCAAGAGCAGCTCGGTGTCGGCATAGCGATCCGCCATCACGCTGAATGGAGTCCAGGGAAACCCATGCAGGATCCCGTGCTGCCGGATCAGGCGCCCCACCGCCAAGTGGTAGCTGGTGTCCGAGTCGAACCAACCTGGCTGCACGATCTGCAGCAGCCCGGCCACCGTCAGAAAGACGCCGCACCAGAGCAGGAGGTGCAGGAGCGCGCGGGTTCGATCCGAGAGAGGCACGGCAGCAGTATCTCACGCGCTGGGAATCGCCGCGGCTTCTCAGAAGACCGCACCGCCGGCCCTGGTCGCGGCCAAAGTGCCGCAGGCGGCGCCGATTTCGCGGCCGCCGGCGTAGCGGCGGGACACGGGGATGTGATGGGCCAGAAGCTCGTCACGGAAGCCCCTGACTTCGTCGTCGGTCGGTGGATGGTAGCGGCCCGAATCGTCATTGACGTCAATGAGCGTGACTTTGGCGCGCAGGCCGGCCAGCAACTCAACCAGCTTGCGCGCATCTTCGCGCCCCATGTTCACGCCGGAGATCCCGACGTAGGCGAAGGTCACTCGGCTGCGACAGACAGCGGCGTATTCGCGCACGGCTACCATGATCTCGGCAAGCGGCCAGCGTCCTTCCGCCGGCATGAGCGGCAGGCGCGCCTCGCCGGTGGCCGCGGCCAAGGAAATGATCAGCCGGAAGCGATGTCGCTCGGCCGCGAAACGCCGGATGGCCGGCGCCACACCCACGGTTGAGAGGGAAATGGATTCGCCTGCGATGGCCGGGCCGGCAGGGTGCGACAAGATCTGCGCCGTGCGGATCACGTTGTCGTAGTTGAGCAACGGCTCGCCCATGCCGAGGAAGAGCACGCCGCATACCGGGTGATCGGCCTCGGCGCGCATGGCCCGCACCTGGGCCAACATCTCCCACACCGCCAGGTTGCGTACGCCACCGGCTGGCCGCAGCCGGCCGGTGGCGCAGAAGTCGCACGCCAGGGCGCAGCCCAACTGCGAGCTGATACACAATGTGTATTTCGCCGTGGGTAGCGCCACCAACCCGGCTGCCTCACCCCGCTGGCGGCGTCGCTTGAGATCCCGCGCATCGTCCGGATCGGGCAAAGGGATACGCACCGCCTCGATCCGGCCACCGTCGGGTAGATGCAAGAGGTACTTCACGAATCCGTCCGCTGCCCTCCTTCGTTCCACGATCTCCAGGTCAGGGAAAACCGCGTCCGCGGCCAGAGCCCGGCGGATCGGGGCGGAAAGCCAGTCCAGGCCGTCGACCCTGGCCACCCCGTCCCGATGCACCGCCGCGAAAACCCGAGTGGCCTTGGCGGCGTCGACGCCATAGCCGCCGAGCGCCGCGGCCATGGCAGGCAGGTCAAGGTCGCGCAGGTTGAGAGGAACCTGCCGACTCAACTGCCGCTACCCTCCCCGTACCGTGGGCGTGCGATCGCGCGCGTGCAGAAGGTCGAGCGGTGGCGCCTCATCCTCGACCACGTAGCCGAACTGCCGCTTGAACTCCTCGGCCGAAAGCTTGGGGTTGCACACTCCGCCGAACTTGCTCAACCCCGCCGGGTCATCGAAGTCGTCGCGCCGCAGCCGGATCATGTAGCGCCGGGCGATGGCGTAGCGGGTGGAGCGCGTGTCCACCATGCGCAGGCGGGTGCGGCCGGTGCCGGGATCCAGCATCTGGGCAAACGGGATGGGCACGAAGTTGCCCGCCTGCAAGGACACCATGGCCGCGTTGCCGCCCGAGAAAAGGAACTTGGCCGCGCAGTAGCCCAAATCGCGGGTGTACTCCATGTCGGAAGGAATAGGGTCCGCGCAGCGCAATTCGTAGCCGATGTCCTTGGACACCAAGGTGGGTTTGTTCACGCCCAGATCCTTGAGCCGCTTGCTGGTGGCCTTCTTCAGCCCGTCGCCCAGGTTCAACTCGGACAGGCGTATGTTGCCGGCATCGTCGCGCTCGATGGGCCCGAGCTTCTTCAGATCATCCTCGGGAATGCTCTCGGCCAGGCCCTCGGCCAGCACTGCCACGCCATAGCGCCGTCCCTCGGCTAGACGTTTGATGACCGCGCCGGCCAGGATGTCGACCAAGGTCTTGAGGTTGGTCTTGCAGCGCGGGAACTCCTCGGGGATCACGGTCATGGTGGCGCCGGTTGCCTTGCCGATGCCCAGGGCCAGGTGCCCGGCCTTGCGCCCCATGGCCACCACGAAGTACCAGCGCGAGGTGGTCTTGGCGTCGGCCATAAGATTCTTGACCAGTTCCACGCCGATGTGGCGCGCGGTCTGGTAGCCGAAGGTGTCGACCATAGGGTCGAGGTCAAGGTCATTGTCGATGGTCTTGGGCACGTGAACCACGCGGATCTTGCCCGCGGCTCGCTCAGAGACCTTCATCGCCGAGAATGATGTGTCATCACCGCCGATGGTGATGAGCTGGGTCACGCCCAGGCGCTGCAAGGAATCCACCACCGCCACCATGTCTTCCTCCTTCTTGGTGGGATTCGCGCGCGAGGTGCCCAGGATGGATCCGCCAGTGAAGTGGATGCGGCTGACGTCCCCAAGCTTGAGCGGCCTGATGTCCTCCAGCTTGCCTTTCATCAGGCGGTCGAACCCGTCGCGAATGCCCAGCACCTCCACGCCCTGCAAGAGAGCGCGGATCGTGGCAGCGCTAATCACGCTGTTGATGCCGGGGGCGGGGCCGCCGCCCACCAAGAGTCCAAGCTTCTCTCTTGACACGTTGAACAACTCCTTGCTGCGCGCGAACCTAGCATAGTAGGGCTGACATGTTCGCCCCGATCGCGTCTTCCTCGCCGGGGGCAAGGGCGCGAATTCAGCACTACTGTGCTAAATTCTCCCGTTGCCGTCTGCAGTCGGCGGAACCCTGGGAGGTTTCCGCACCTCCCGCGCGCGGACGGTCGAGCAAGGCCCGACCGTCCCCACGCGACAGCTGCGGGCCCCGTCCGCGGCTTCCGCTCCTCGGTCAGACACGTCGAGGATCTTCCCTCGTCGTTCGTTGCGGCCGCTCAATGAAAGAGGGTGCTTCGGACGCCGGCGCGGGCGTGGTTGTAGTATCATGTACCCCATGCTCAGGTCGCGATTTGCTCGATGCCGTCGAGGGCGAATCTCGCTTGCGGGCGCGGTTCTTGTCATCTCGCTTGGGGTTCTTGGCCGGTCGGCGCAGGCCGGCGACAGCAACAAGGCGACTGCAAAGGCGCACTACGAGACAGCCACGCGCCTCTACGATATTCGCGAATATGACAAAGCCCTGCTCGAGTACAAGTCCGCCTACCTCGCCCACCCTGATCCGGCGTTCCTATTCAACATCGGCCAGTGCTATCGAAGACTTGGCCAGAATGCCGAGGCACTAAATTTCTTCCAGCAATACTTGAAGAAGGCGCCGCCGGAAGATCCCAACCGCCGCCAGGTCGAGGCACGTATGCGCGACATCGAGGCTGAGTCCAAGCTCAAGGCGCAGGAGGCCCAGGCCGCTCCCGCGCCGTCGCCCCCGGCCCCAATTCCCAATCCGCCGCCGCCCGCGCCGTCGCCGCCGCCGGCCGCAGAAGGCGCTCCGGCCGCGGCAGCCTCGGTCGAATCGGTTGCCCAGGTCAGCGCCGCCCCGCAGTCGGGCAACTCGGGCCGCGGCCTGCGTATCGCGGGAATTGCCTGCGGCGCGGCCGGCCTGGCTTCTATCGGAATCGCAATCTACTACTATACCCAAGCGAGGTCGTTTTCGGACAAGGTTAACAATTCGCCGACACCCCAGGCCTCTGACGATCAGGCGGGCAGGGATGCGCAGAGCATGCAGTGGGTGTTCTACAGCGTTGGGGCCGGGGTGCTCGCCACTGGCGCGCTGCTCTATTGGCTGGGTTGGCCGTCGGCGGAGGCAGGCCACGCGGTGGCAGGGGTCGCGCCTATGCTCGGACCGGGCCTGGCGGGAATCTCGGCGCGAGGGACATTCTAGTGCGCAGCCCAGTTGCTATCGTCGGCATCATCGTGCTTGCCCTGGCTGCGGCCTGTGGCTACGACCCGCATCCCCAGAATGGCAAACTGCCGTGCACTTCGCACTGTCCCGACGGCTACCGTTGCGGGGCAGGCTACTGCTGGCTCACCAGCGCCGCTGACAGCGGCGGCACATTCAACCGCGAGGCCGGCGCGGAAATTGCTGTTTCCAGCGACTCGTCAGGCGACTTGCGGCCGGCCGACAAAGCAGTGGGCGCGGCCGAAGTCGGGAGCACCGGCGATGCAACCGGTACGGGTGGTGCGACAGGCGACGCGGGCAGGAACGATGCCCCGGTTGCCACCGGCGGTGTTGCCGGCAGCGACGGCCCGCCTGCACTGGGTGGGATGACCACGACCGACGGGAGCATAGCCACGGTGGATGCCAGCGACGCGCCGGTTGCCAGCGGAGGCACGGGCGCAGGTGGAACCGCTGGGGCCATCGGCACCGGAGGCACAAGCGGCAGCGGGGGCGCTACTGGCACCCGTGACGCTGGCGCGCCCGACGCTCCTGGCGCTACGCCGGATGTTCCCGTCGGGGGAACGGGTGGTCCGGGCGCAGGAGGCAATCCTGGCGCGGGCGGGAGCGCGGGCGTGGGTGCCGGCGGCACGACCAGCGCCGGCGGCACGGCAACTGGTGGCGCAGGCACCGGAGGTGGCGGGGCCGGAGGCACCGGTGCAGGTGGAGCCGCTGGTGCCGGCGGCGCCGGCGGCACGACCAGCGCGGGCGGAACAGCAGGCGCCGGTGGCACAACCAGCGCGGGTGGCACGACCAGCGCTGGCGGCACGACCAGTGCGGGCGGCACGGCAACTGGTGGCGCAGCGACGGGTGGGACCGGCGCCGGAGGCACGGGTGGAGCAACCGGGGGCACCAGCGGCACCGGCGGGAGTTGTTCTGGCGTGACTTGCGTAGGTGTGTGCTCCGACACCGATGTGAACAACTGTGGTGCCTGCGGCAACAAGTGCTCGGCCACCTCGCCGTCCCAAGTCACCGCGTGCATTGGGGGTCGCTGTCTTGTCACTCTCGCAGCAAATCAGGTGGGCCCCTTCAGCATCGCACTGGACGCCACCAGCGTTTACTGGACTGACTTCGTCTTCTCGGGCACGGTGATGAAGGTCCCCACTGGCGGCGGCAGCCCCACCACTATCGTCGCACCGGTCTTAGGCGCAGCGCCCATCAGGTTGGCAGTAGACACCACGAACATCTACTGGCTCTATCAAGGAGCCAGCGGGGAATCGGCGGTGAAGGCGCCCCTCGGCGGTGGCGGCACCCCATTTACCGTCGCCTCGGGCCTGAACAACCCCCTCGACATCGCCATTGATGCCAACTACGTCTACTGGACTAGTTCCGACCCGACGGTGGTGAAGGTATCCAAGGGCGGCGGCACCCCATTTACCCTCGCCTCAGGCCAAAACAGCCCAGCGATCCTCGTGGTCGACTCCACGAGCGTTTACTGGACGGACTGGGGAGCCGGTACGGTAATGAAGGTGCCCACCGGCGGCGGCATCGCTCCAACCACTCTCGCCTCAGGCCAAAGCTACCCCTACTACCTCGCCGTTGACGCCACGAGCGTCTATTGGACGAACAACGGCGGCGGCACGGTAATGAAGGTGCCCACCGGCGGCGGCACCGCCCCAACCACCCTCGCCTCAGGCCAAAGCAATCCCAGTGGCATCGCAGTCGACGCCACCAGCGTCTACTGGACGAACACCGGCACCCCCAGCACGGTGATGAGGGTGCCCATCACCGGCGGCACCACCCCAACCACCCTCGCATCAGGCCAAAACAATCCCAGTAGCATCGCAGTCGACGCCACCAGCGTCTACTGGACGAATGCCAACGGCAATACGGTGATGAAGCTGACTCCGAAGTAGGATGCACAATGCCGCGAATGGTGCCACGATCCGGCTGCCGTCAGGTGCTGCCACGCCATGTGCCTTGGCCGCAAGGAATCTCCTGATGCAAAGACTGCTCGCCATAGTCGGATTCTTCGTAGTATCCCTGGCAGGGGCGTGTGGTAATGGCACGCATCCCGAAGGACACTTCACCGCGACCGGCAGCATGGGAGTGGCCCGGGCAGGGCACGCGGCGACGTTGTTGCCGAACGGGCTAGGACTTATCAGCGGCGGATACGACAACGGATCGCTCCTCGCGAGCGCGGAGCTATTCGACCCCGGAGCCGCAGCCTTCGCGCCGACAGGCAGCCTGGGCGCGGCCCGAGAAGGGCACATGGCAACATTGCTGCCCAATGGGATGGTGCTCGTCACCGGCGGAGAGAGTGGCAGCTCGGCTCTGGCGAGTGCCGAGCTGTATGACCCGGGAGCCGGCACATTCACGGCAACCGGCAGCATGGTCACGGCGAGATACGGGCACACGGCGACGTTGTTGCCGAGCGGGACGGTGCTCATCGCCGGCGGATTCGGTGACGGCGGTTCTCTGGTGAGCGCAGAGATCTACGACCCAGGGACTGGGAAGTTCACGGCAACCGGCAATATGGGCGCGGCCCGGGACGGACACACGGCGACGTTGTTGCCGAGCGGGCTGGTGCTCATCGCCGGCGGATTCACTGGCTTCGGCTATCTCGTCAGCGCGGAGCTGTACGACCAGAGCACCGGGGGATTCACCCCAACTGGCAGTATGCACCCGGGCAGCTACACCGGTAGATGCGCCCACACGGCGACCTTGTTGCCCAATGGGACGGTGCTGGTTGCCGGCGGATACGCTGACGACACGACGATCGCGAACGCGGAGCTATACGACCCCAATGCTGGGGTGTTCGCGGCAACCGGTAGCCTGACTGCGGCCCGGCGGTCGCACACGGCGACGTTGTTGCCCAGCGGGATGATGCTCGTCGCCGGTGGATACGCAAGCGGCGCGATTCTCGCGAGCGCAGAGTCATACGACCCGGGAATCGGGAGATTCGTCGCCGACGGCAGCATGACCGAGACAAGGTGGTTGCACACGGCGACGTTGTTGCCGAGCGGGACGGTGCTGATCGCCGGCGGATGGGACTTGGGCGGGGCTGCCGCAAGCGCGGAGCTGCACACGCAGCCTTGACCACCACACGCGGGGGCGCATATCTCGATGGCGCTACTGGCCTGCGGGCGCAGGGAGTTTCGCCTCAGCTGCGGCAGCCTCGATCAAACTGATCTGCCGGCCGATCTGGCTGCGAACCTTGGGCACGGACTCGATGTCGAAGCGCTTGCGCAGAAGGTCGGCGGCTTCCTCGGATCGCGTGAGCCCCAAGCCGATCACCACATCGATCCTCACGTCAGGGTCGGGATGCTCCAGCAAAGGGCTGAGCTGGGCCGGCACCCTGGCGCCCCCAGCCCAACCAAGTGCCAGCGCTGCCTTGCGCAAGAGAAGCTTGTCGTCCGCGTCGTCTGCCGACGCCTTCTGTTTCACGACAGCCTCCAGGAAAGCCCGGCCGGGTCGCGTGGACACATACCCCAGGGCGCTGACGGCATGCGCGCGTAGCTGCAGGTCAGCCTTGGGATCGCCTGCGATCGCGACCAAAACCTCGTCGATCCCGGTTCCGAACGCCCGCCAGTCAGCGGCCGAGGTTGGCTGGGTGTTCGCCCGTAGACGCACCTCGACCGCAGCTCGCCCAGGCCGGGCTGCAGGGGCGGTGCCAGCAGCCAGCGTGACCAGGGTGACGCTCATCGCTGCGCTCAGGCAAAAAGCGAGCATTACCCAACGCTACCACGGCTTAGGTTATAGTCGCGTCCAACGGTGGTCCTGAGCCACCGCCCAGCCCCCGGAGGATGTCATGCCTCGCCGCCTGACGATCGTAACTTTGGTCCCGTTGTTCATTCTCAGCTTCGGTGCTGCGGCCAGTGCGAAAAAGCCGGCTGCTACGCCAAGGGAAGCCCCGCCAGCCGAGGCCACGACCCCACCGGTCGAGTCCCCGGCCCCACCAGCGGAGGCGGAGAGCGCACCAGCCGAGGCCGAGGTCGCGCCCGGAGCGGAAGCCGCTGCCGAAGAAGCGCCGGCAACAATGATGACGCCGGTCAATCAACCGCACTGGGGTGGGGCTTTCCGGGCGCGCTGGGTTTCATTGCCCCATTGGTTTTTCGGAATGTTCACCAAGGCCAGCCAGCCGGTATCGTCCTACAGCATTGGTCTTGAGGGTTACCGCCGCAAGCGCGACTCGGAGAACCCGAACCGGTTCTGGGAGATTTCGTTCGGCCTGGGCTACCAGAACATGAGCGCACCCGACGGAAACTGGCTGGGCAGTGGCCACAACGCAGCCATCGACACGGATTGGGTCCAGTTCAAGAACTTCGGTTTCTGGACCATCGATCTCACTTTCATCCAACGCCAGTTCTTCAACGACGTCTTCGGCATTCACTATGGCGCCGGGCTGGGCCTGGCCATCATCCAGGGCGACATCCTGCGCACGTCGTCGTCCAGTGCCTGCACAGACGCCAACGTCGGCGACCCCAGCAAGTGCCGGCCGATAGTTTGCACCTCACAGAGCTCGGGCTGCACGGAGACCGAGTTGAAAAATCCTCCCAATCCGGCTCTGCCCGACTCTCCTAGCAATCCGAACCGCTTCCGGGAAGGTTCGGTACCCGGTGCGATTCCCATCATTAACCTGATCGCCGGGTTCGACTTTCGCATCCCGCAAGTTAAGGGCCTCGAGTTCCGCATCGACTTGGGCTTCTACGACGCCTTCTTCCTGGGCGGAGCGGCCGGATACATCTACTAGCACTAGCGGCCCGTGGGCGCAGCTTGCGGCCGCACCCGCAGCACCATCTTCTTCGATCCACGCTGGAGGTTGAGTGGCCATTCCGTGCCGATTGGCGCCAGCACCACGGCCGCCCGCACTGGGTTTTGCCTGCTGAACAGTTCTGCACCGACTCCGAGCAAGATGTCGCCCGACCGCAGCCCGGCGCGGCTTGCCGGCGAATCCGCGACCAGCGAGACCACACGCACCGCCCCGTCGGGAAGGCCTAGGCGACGGCGGCGCGACGAAGAAACTGGCGCGAACCCGAAACCCAGCCAGGCCGGCTGCACGCGGGCGGCCGCTTGCCGGTCAGTGTCCAGCGCGACCAAGGCCGGCTTGACCTTGGTGCCGGCATCGCCAGCAATGGGCGCCAGCGCGAAGTCGAGATCCTCGCAAGCCTCCAGCGCGGCAAAGGCATCAACTTCTGATCTGATATGGGAACCCTGGGAGGGTTCCCATGCCCTTCGGCCCCCCACCTGCCCCTCCTCCCCGCTCACTTCGCTCGGCCTCGCGCGATGGTGCGCCGCCGGCGACGAGGGCGCGCGCGAAGCGCGCGGGGTGGGCAGGGTGGGCGGGCGTCCCGAAGCCCCCGCAGGGGGAGCCGGCGGGCTCCCCACGCGAGAGGCCTGGGTTTTCAGGTAGTGGCGGCCGGCGACGTCAAGCAAGACCGTGCGCATTCGCAGCAGAGCGGCCAGCCGCACTTCAGCGCGGTAGGCGATCTCGTCGAGGCCGGCGGTGGCGTCGATGAGGCGCTGCACGCGGGAGAACTGCTTGGCGTCGGCCTCAGTCACGGGCAGAAGTTCGCGCAGGAGTTCGACCGCCAAGGCGCGCCGTTCTTCCGGTCCCAGCTTGCGCAAGGCGGGCAAGGCCAAACGGCCAGCCAAGGCCGGCCGCGCCGCCAGGAACGCATCCAGGCGCGCCTGATTGAGATCGCCCAGCGCGCTCCCCCAGGTCTTGGCGTGCGCCTCCAGCTCGTCGAGAAATGCGGCCAACTCGTCACCACGCTGGTTGATCTCGGCCAGGTTGTGCTCGCGCAGGCGGGCCAGGCCGTACTGTGCCGCCAGGCGATCGGTCCGATCGCGCTCGACCGCAAAGCCTTGACCCGCCCAAGCCTTGGCTAGAGCCTCATCGACAAACTTGTTCTCGTCCACTCGCTGTGCGCGCGCCGCGCGCAGCAAGATCTCGTCAAGAAACACCTCCGAGCTGCGCAACGGCACGTCCGGGCTCTGATCGGAAAGCAAGACTCGGTCATGTGCGGCGGCAAAGCGGCCGAGGCGGGAAAGGGCCTGCAAGAACTCGAAGGCATGCCCCACCGCCTCGACCCCGCGTACTTCGGGATAGCAGCCGTAGGCGGGACGGTCGGCGGTGGACGAGAAGTAGCCGCAGGCTGCCCCTGACGGGAGCTGGGCGTGCGCGTGCAGATCGTACAGATAGGCAAAGCCGCCGGAAAAACACTGGGACATGAGCGACACCACGCGCACCTGGGCGGGCAAGCCCGCGAGCATCCCGCGCAGGCCACGCACCGAGAGCGATTCGTGCGCTCCCCAAAGCGAGATACGGTTGTCGAGCGGGTCGCGGGGATTGGAGGTACCGTGGTCGGTGACGAAGATGAGCAGGGTGTCGCCGGGACGTAGCCGCTTCTTCAGCTCTGCGAAGCTGCGGCGCAATTCGGTCTGGGTGGCGGGCCGCAAGTTGTACCCGGGGAGGGTGGAGTTTTGAAAGCCGGTGGTATCGCGCAGAAGTTCGCCCACCGTGGTGCCTTCGAGCAGCCAGCTTCCCTCGGGTTCGGGCGCGCGCACCGCCAGATCGGGCGCCGGGTCGCTGCCGTCGCTGGCCAGGATGGTGACGTGGTCGCGCGGCACCCGGGCGCGCTCGAGCAGGTCGGCGAGCTGGCGCAGATGCGAAAGGTGCGAAGCGAAGTTGTTCTCGCGACCGCCTCCCCCGTTGATCATCAGGACGTGCAAACGTTCCGGCGCCACCGGCTTGGCCATGGGCACGGGCGCGGCGGCGAGCACAAGCGACGCAAGCAGAAGAGGGCACATCATAGCGGACTTGCGGCCTATGCGACGCTGGTTAGGCGATCCGCCAAACGCGAGAAGCGCAGGGCTACTTCGGCGTTGCCCACGGCGATGCGCAAGGCCTTGCGCGAGCCAATCAGGACCACCAGTTTCTTGCCGCGCGTGACGGCCGTGTACAGCAGGCTGCGCTGGAGCATCACGTAGTGTTGGGTGTGCACCGGCACGATCACCGCCGGATATTCCGAGCCCTGCGACTTGTGTACCGTGGCTGCGTAGGCCAGGGTCAACTCGTCCAAATCATCGGCCGCGTAGAGCACCTCGCGCTCGTCGAAACGGACCACAGCCTGGTTTTCACCCGCCTCGTCCGACCCGCCCGCCACGCGCAGCACTTCTCCCACGTCGCCGTTGTACACATCGCGGTCGTAGTTGTTGCGAATCTGCATCACCCGATCGCCGACGCGGAACACGCGGCCGCCGCAGCGCAGTTCGGGCCGGCCCGGCGTGATTGCGTCTTGCAGAAGACGATTCAGGGTCGTGGCGCCCAGCTCGCCTCGGTGCATGGGCGTCAGCACCTGGATGTCGCGCGGGGAAAGGCCATAGCGGCGCGGCAGGCGGGTGGTTACCAGATCGCGGATGGTTTCGGCGGCGTGGGTCGCATCCTCGTCCTCGATGAAGAAGAAATCGCGCTGGTCAACGCCTCGCCCTTGCGCGGGCGGCGCGCCCAGCTCGGGCTCCACCCCGTCGTGGATGCGGTGGGCGTTGGTCACGATCAGGCTGGCCGCTGCCTGGCGAAAGATTTCCGTCAGCCGCACCGTGGGCACGCGTTCTGAGGCGATTACGTCGCGCAGGACCATGCCCGGCCCAACCGAAGGCAATTGGTCGACATCGCCCACCAGCAGCAGGCGCGTGCCGTCGGCCAACGCAGCCAGCAGATCGGCCATCAGGCGAACGTCGATCATGGAGGCCTCGTCGACCACCAACAGATCCGCTTGCAACGGCCGGGACGAATTGCGGCCGAACCCGCCGTCGGCGGGACGCCATTCCAGCAGTCGGTGCAGGGTCGCCGCCGGCTGGCCGGTCGCCTCCTGCAGTCGCTTGGCCGCCCGGCCCGTGGGCGCCGCCAGGGCCACGCTCAGTCCCTCGCGCACCAGCGTGTTCACGATTCCGCGCACGATGGTGGTCTTGCCCACGCCCGGCCCGCCGGTGATCACCAGCAGCGGCTCGCAAAATGCGCGACGTACGGCCAAGACCTGCTGGGGCGCGAGCGCGATGCGGGCTTCGGCTTGGTAGCGGGCGATGGCACGGTCGGCGTCGACGCGCAGGGGGGTGCCAGAAGAACGCAGCAAGCGCAGAAGGCCCGCGGCTGCGGCCACCTCGGCGCGAAACAGCCCCACTTCGAACACCGCCGCACCCTCCGCCGTGTTTTCGATAGCCACGTCGCCGGCGCGGCCCAGGCGATCCACCGCCGCTTCCACCAGCGTGCTTTCCACTCCCAACAGCTGGGCCGCCTCTTCCACCAGACGGCTACGCGGCAGGAAGACATGGCCCAGCCCGCCCGCTTGGTCGAGCGCATGGCGCACGCCGGCCTCGACCCGCACATCTGAATCGCGCACGATGCCCAGCGCGCTGGCCAGACGATCCGCAGAAAGAAAGCCGATGCCCCACACGTCGAAGGCCAAACGGAATGGGTTCTCGCGCACGCGCGCGATGGCGGCCGGGCCGTAGCGTTTGTAAATGCGCGCGGCAAAGGCGGGCGAAACCCCGTAGCCCTGCAGAAAGACCATGACTTCGCGCAGGCTGCGCTGCGAAGTCCAGGCCTTCCGAATCGCCTCTGCGCGTGACGGGCCGATGCCGGGCACCTCGCGGATGCGCTCCGGCTGCGCATCCAGGATTTCCAGGGTGCGGATGCCGAAACGCTCGACGATGCGGCCGGCGAATTCTGGCCCGATGCCTTTGACCAGCCCCGCGCCCAAGTAGCGGCGAATCCCGGCCAGGGTCTCGGGCGACAGCTCGGTGTAGCTTTGCACCCGAAATTGGCGCCCAAAGCGGGGGTTGTTTTCGTAGCTGCCGCGCAGGCGCAAGCGCGCGCCTTGGGGCAGGCCCAGCAGGCTGCCCACCACGGTCACGGGTTCGGCCGCGCCCTCGCGCGCGAGGCGTGCCACAGTGAACTCACCGCCACCACCCGAGAACACGATTCGCTCGATGGTGCCTTCCAGGATCTCTTCCTGCGCGTTGCCAGGTGGTTGGCCGGCCGATCGGTCGAACAGATCCATTAGGGCGGCGAGCAGGTGAAATCGTTCCGGTTACACTGGGTGTGGCAACTAATGCACCCCTGCACACGCCCATCCTGCAAGACATCGCGCTGGTCATCCAACCGCTGCCAGTGCCAGTCGCCCGCCGTGGGGTTGTAGCCTGGCGCCTCTTTGTACATGAGGGTGTAGCCGGTGAGGTCGGAACAGTCCGCCTGGTCGGATTCTACTGCCACGATCACGCTACCCTTTGGCAGCGGGCCACTCCCCGAAAGATATTCTGATTCTGCTTGGGCACTGGCCAGGACAACCATGTAATTCGAGCCGTGCCCGTTGCTGATTCGGCAGCTTCGCACCGGGAGGTAACTGGTTTGAGGGTCAGACGTCAGGATCTGGCTTGTCCCGGCTTTGTCTTGCTGAAAGCAGCCGTTAGCCAGAAACAAGAACAGGAGCAAGGTCGGACGCCACGTAGCCATGAAACAACAGTCTACGATTAGATTGCTGCCCGAGCACCAGAATGGAAGCAGGACGGGTCGGCCAGACGCCGCAGCAAGTCGTCGTGCCCGGACTTCGGTACCCTTCCCAACCACGACGGCACGCGACTGCCGGGCCAGGACCACTCTGCGGTGCCGGCGCTCATGCGGGCGGCGCTGTTGCTACTCGCCCGAGAAACGCACGTAGGTGTGATCCTGATCCTGCGCCGACTTGAGCAGATTCAGGAGCGCGGTGCCATGATTCTTGAGGTCTGGCTTGCGGGCCGCACGGAGCCGATTCTCCAACTCTTGCATCAAGACCGGAAGCTGGAGCTGGTTGAAGACCGTGTCGCCGTCGCGGTCGACGTAGCGCAGACAGGGCGACGCCGCATCGTCATGCTCGGGCAACAGTTTTTCGGTCAGATCGTTGTCATCCAGGATCTCGTCCTGGACCTCACCGGACTCGCTCTCGACTCGAAGATCGATTCCCATTTGTCCTCCCAACCTCGACGGTGCGCAGGCTGGACTATTCCCTTACTATACGGACGTTCGCAAACCGGCGCAAGAAGGGACCGGCAAAGTAGCCGCACAAACAGAATAGCTGCGCAGAAACCCGCGACCCGGGTACCATTTCCGCGATGAGCCGCATCGCCTCTCCCCTACCCCTGGAGGGTCCGGACCTGCGGCTTGGCCGGCGCGAGTGGCTATGGCTGTGCCTGACCGCCGCCACCCTGGTAGTTGTCAGCTATCTCACTCAACCCGATCTTTTCGCAACCATCGACTGGGTTCGCATCCATGTCTTCTACAAAGACTACCTGGCGACGGCCCTGCACCATGGCCGGCTTCCCTTGTGGAACCCACACATCGCACTTGGCCGCCCATTTCTCGCCGATCATGATGCGGCCCTTTTCTACCCACCCCATTTGCTGTACCTGATCCTGCCCGTGCCGGTGGCCTGCGTGCTGCTGGTGGTCGCGCATGTGGCGCTCGCGATCTACGGCTCGCTCAAGCTGGCAGGTGCCCTTGCCCTCAAGCGGCCGGTGGGGTGGGCGATGGGCGTGGTTTTCGTGTGCAGTGCGCCCATCGTGGGATCCTTTCACAGTGGAGTGATTCACTACGGTGAGGTGCTTTGCTATTTGCCAATCACCTTCTATCTAGCGCTGCGGCTGTCAGCCGAGCGATCGCGCGCAGCGGTGGGCAGGCTGGGGCTGGCCTTCGGGCTGCAGCTTCTGGCCCATCCCCATGGAGCTTGGCTTGTGATCCTCGGTGCCAGCGTGTTTCTGTTGGGGCGCCGCCTCGAGCGCCCACTTCTGCCCTCGCTGGCAGCGGCGGCCCTGGAGCTGGGGACCATAGCGGCCGCGCTGGTGGCTGGCTTTCTGTTGGCCGCAGTGTCGATTCTGCCCCTCGCCGAACTGGCACAGCAGAGCAACCGGCAGGAGGCATCAATCGCATTCTCCAGTTCGTTCGCCATGCCCTGGTTTGCCTGGGCGACGTTTCTGGTGCCGACCAATGCGAGGTTCACGTTCCTGGCCTGCGCACAGCTATACGCGGGCACAGTGCCACTGTTGGCGGGCCTGGCTGGGCTGCTGCTGGTTCGCCAGCGTGAGACACGGGCTCTCGTTCTCGTGATGATTCTGGCCGCGCTGATCGCGGCGGGTACCGCCACTCCCGCCTTCGCTATTCTGTACCATGTGCTTCCGGGCTTGACCTGGCTTCGCATCCCTGCACGGGCGAGCGTGCTGGTCGCATTCGGCACGGTTGTAGGCGCAGGGATCTTCTTCTCATCGCATCTGCGCGGGTGGCGTCCGGCCAGTATCATTGCCCTTCTCGCCACGTTTTCACTTGCAGCCGTGGTTCTGTTCTTCTTGAAGTCGGGCCTCGTCGGATCGCCAGTGTGGGGGCGCGTGCTGGTGGTCGCGCTGGCGGCCCTGCTGCTGCTCGCCTGGCTGCGCTGGGGCGCGGGTGGCCTGCGCTTGCCCGTAATCGCTGGTTTGCTGGTGTGGTTGACCGCGGCGGATCTGGCCGTCGCAATCTGGGGTTTGAAACAGCAGAATCGCGAGGATCCGGAGTGGCGTTCGGAGGCTGTCGTCGCGCGCTGGCTACAAGGCCAAGCGCCCGAGGCTGGTGGCGCGCCCCCTCGCGTTTCCATGCCCAAGCCCTATGTGCGCGAAAACGCCGGCATGCTCTACGGTTGGAGTTCCTTCACCGGCTATGCGTCGCTGCAACTCGGGCGCGTGTGGACCTACCTGCATGCAGTCCTGCATCTGCCCGTACCCCTTGCCCAGAACGTCTATCCCGACCGGGCCATCTTCAAGCAGGGCCCTTTTCCCTATGATTCCATGTCGCTAAGACTGGGATTCGACCCCAAGTTGTTCGTCCCGGTGGCGAGGCCCCATCCCGATCCTCGCGTCTACCTGGCCAGCGCCGCCAAGCCCGTCGACAACTACCCCCAGGCGATTGCGTTGATGGCAAACGGTCACGACTTCCACCGCGTGCCGCTGGTGGAACCGGGCTGGGCGCTAGCGCTGCCGCGCGAGCCACCCGTGCCTGACCGGCCGGGAACTGCACGTATCGCGCATTTCGCGCCCGAGAGTATCACCATTGAGGCAGAAAGCGAGCGACCGGCGCTGCTGGTGATTGCGGAGGCGTGGTACCCGGGCTGGCGCGCTCAGGTGAACGGCGTGCAGGCACCCTGCATGCCGGTCAACGCCTGGATGCGCGGGGTACCGGTTCCCGCGGGCCACAGTCAAGTGCTGCTCACGTTTCACTCGCGCTTCCTCGCCCTGGGGGCCTGCATCTCGCTTTTCGCTCTCGCGGGCGTTGTCTGCCTGCTTCGGCGTCCGCGGGTTCGGCGCAAGGCTGGCCGCGATGCGAAGGCGGGATAGAGTCGGCTCCCCTGCATCACGGGCAGGCGTAGGGAGCGTCGAGCCGTTTGTCGTATGTCTGGTTGGCTTTGAGCTCACGATCCCAGAACATCACCCGGTCGAACCAGCAGACCAGACGAAGAGCAAAGCGTAGGTAACGCTCCCGTCCGGCCAGCTTCTGAAGTGTCTGCGGGTCCAACTGGCCGGTGCAGCCGAAAGTTTCGCCCATCTGGCGGAAGCGTTGCAGGATGCCCCGGACCATCCACGCGGGTTTCGAGCGGATGCCTTCGATGCCTCCCCGGCGCAAGACTCCGGCGCAGACACAGCCCAGGCGTCCCGCCAGCCGCTTCAGATAGCGCGCCACGGGCGCGGTGTGGGTAGCCTCGGGAAATCCGGATTGCACGAGAAAAAGCAGCGTGGGGCGCTGTTCGGGCCGCGGGCGAGTCGCCAGCTCCTCGAGAAACTCCTTCACCATTGCAGGCATGGAGTCCGCGTAGAGCGGAAAGCCGAGCAGCACGGCTTCGCTGTGCCAGAAGGCCGCGAGCGCCTGGTCGCGATCGCTAGGGCGTGCAAGGTCAAGGGTTTGTGCCTGGTTCGTCGGCGTGGCAGCGAAACCGCGCAGAAATTCATCGGTGAGGAAGCGGGTGTTGGACTTGGGCCCGCGGGGCGAACCGTTAAGCGCGAGCAATCGCATGAGCGACCTCCCTGGTAGCCATAGCGGTGGACAGGCAGGCAATCAGGGACGAGTTGGCGTTGCGGGCCATCCGGCTCCAGATCTCGCGGGTCACGGCCCGGTCCTCGTCGGCGGTGTCGGACTCTTCTTGGTACAGCACCGCCAGTCGCGGAACTTTGGAGTAACGAGGAAAGTGGCGGCACTCTCCCGACGAGGCATCGACGTAGGGCAAGAGGATGGGCAAGAGCTTTTCGATCGACCGCTTGAGCAGCCCCGAGCTGAAGCCCAAGACCAGGGGCGAGGCGAGAACCGCCACGTCTGCGGCCAAATAGGCGCGCAGGAGCTGGCCATGCTGGTCCCGAGTCGCGCAGTCGCCCGGCGTCTTCAACCAGCAGTCGAAGCAACCGCTGCACTGGCGCAGGTCCATGGAGCGCAGCTCAAGCGTGTTCACGCCGTGCCCTTGCTCCGTTAGCGCACGGGACAGGTCTTGCAGATAGGCGTCGAAGCGCGGGTCAGGTGGGTTCGGATTCCCATTCAGAAGCAGAGCGTTCATGTCTTCTTCCGTCCTTTCCGTTTCGGGGTGGCTGACAACATAGGGACGAGATCCAGGGTCGCAGCCATGGCCGCGCCAATCACAATGGCGCCCACTCGTTCCAGCTTGCGGTCCACCAGATCGGGCTCGGGTCGGGGCAGCAGGTTGGCAATGACCATGCTGGCTAGGCCATGGGTGTAGATCCACAAGTCCATGATCAGCTCATCGCGCACGGCTGCGCTCAGACGACGAAGCTTGGGCGACTGATCCACGATTTGGCGCAGGCAGGCGCGCATGCGCGCTACCAGCTCGCCCGCGTGTTCTTGATCGACAAACAGAGCGCGGAACAGGCGCGGTTCATCGCGCGCGAACATGACCAGCCCCACCCCGGCGCTGCGGAAAGGAAAATCTGTGTAGGGACGCGCGATGTATTCGTCGAGCTGCTCCATGGCTGCATTGAGCACGGCCTCGGTGAGCCCTTCCATCGAGGCGTAGGCCCGGTAGATGGGCGCCACCGAGGCGCCCAGTTCGTCAGCGAGCGCGCGCGCCGACAGGGCAGGCAGACCTTCCCGGCGCACGAACTGCAAGCCGGCGGCGAGAACGCGGTCCTTGTCCAGGGTCAGTTTGCGAGGGCTCACGAGGTAACAGACGTTAGATAACAGATGTAATTTATCTGCGCAAGGAGAATCGCGTGCTGCCCCCGGCCCGGCGGTCACGCGAGCGTGCCCACTGCTTTGAAGAACGTGTAACAGAACACGCCATCGTCGGCGGCGGTGCGCCGGAGTTCCTCGATGCCCTTGTCCCAATCGCTGGTCTCCATCAGGCCAAGCGCGAGCGCGGGAGCGCGAACGCCCTCGACCATCGCGATGAAGGTGTCCCGCGTGAACCCGCGAACGAGCTCCGGCCGACTCGCATCGGCATAGACCATTCGCGGCGACACGAGGACTTTCGAAAAGCCACCTTTGCACAGAAGAGGGTAGAGCCTACGTCCAATGAGCGCGTCGCCACCGGCCCGTGCTTGCAGCTCGACGAGGCAGGCGATGGCTCGCCGGGCGTTCCTGCCATCTGGGTGAAAACACGCGGACCCGTGATCGCCTTCGATTACTGTGAGGGTACCGCCAGGCTTGAGGCATGAACGAAAGCGCGAAAGCGCGCGGCCTGGATCGGCGAGATGCTCGAGCACGAAGCAGGCGAAAACGTGGTCGAAGCTTTGGCATGGAAACGGTAGATCGAAGATGTCCGCCTCGTGAAATACGACATTTGCGATGCCAGCGCGACGGACACGAGACTCGGCGTGCGCCAGCGATTCGGCCGAAACGTCGACGCTGGAAAACCTCGCCTGCGGGCTGTTGCGCGCCAAAATTACGGTCTGCGCACCGACGCCACAGCCGGCCTCGAGTACCAAGCTACCGGCGGGGTAGCGCGTATCACCATGGAGCAGCTCGGTAAGCGTGCTTGCCTGGTCGAAGAGACGGATCTGTTCCCGCTCGGAGTATCCATGAATGTAGTCGTGAGGCATGCGCGCAATCTGTCCCGCGCCATGCGGGCCGTCTTGAACATTTTTGCGCGGGGCGCTTCCCTGCAAGATCGTCCAAGACGCGCGGGCCGCGGCTGGTAAAGTGGTTACGATGGACGGTACGGCTAGGGTTCGCATCGCCCGCGATCTCGGCGGCCTCGAGCTCATCGAGGCGGTCCACCATCGCCCGAATTTTCCCCGCCATTCCCATCCCACCTATGCCATCGGCGTCGTGCGGGCAGGTGCGAATCGTTTTCGCTACCGCGGCGCCTTCCACACGGCCCCGGCTGGTACGCTGTGTACCGTGACTCCGGACGAGGCCCACTCCGTCGAGCCGGCGGGCGCTCACGGTTTTGCGTATTGGTGCCTCTACCCTTCGCGCGAGCTCGTGACAGGTACGGCCGAAGCGGTTGGCGGCAAACGCCCGTCTGGAACGCTGGTCCTGCCACCGGTCATCGAGGATGCACAGGCAGCCGGTTTGCTATGTGCGGTCTTCGAGGCCGAGGCGGCAACGGCTCCGCGCATGGCGCGTGAGACTCGTCTTCTCGCCCTGCTATCCCATGTGTTGGTTCGTCACGCGACGGCGTCCGTGGTGGTGCACGGGAAGCCTGCGTCCGCCTCTGCGTTGGCGCGAGCGCACGACGTCCTTGCAGCTTGCTCGTCGGAGAACCTGAGCCTCGGCCAGCTTGCGGCGATGGTTGGGCTCGATCCGTTCAACCTTGTGCGTGGCTTCACTCGCGCCTACGGCTTGCCACCGCACGCGTGGCTGATTCAAGAGCGCGTGCGGCGGGCGCAGTCGTGGTTGCGCGCGGGCCTTGCGCCGGCGGCGGTCGCGGCGGAGGTTGGCTTCGCGGACCAGAGTCACTTGTGTCGGCACTTCAAGCGGATTGTGGGGGTCACGCCAGGGCTGTACCAGCGCGCGGCTTCGACCAGAGATACGGTGTGACCCGCACCGGCCGCATCACGGTCGGGCTGGCGATTTGCTGGTGTTCGCGTAGATTCCGCGGGTGCCTCGTTTCCTGCCACCAGACAATCGTGATGGGAACCCTGGGAGGGTTCCCAAACCCTCCCGCGAGGGTACGCGGCGAGCAAAGCTCGCCGGCTCCTCACGCGATTCCTATGACCGCGTCGAGGTGAGCAACCCTTGCGACGGCGGTTTTTGGCACTGGCTGCTCAAGTTCTACGCCTTTGCCGCCTGCTGCCTGGCGGGCCTGCTGGTTCTGGGCGGAATCGGCGTCTACGTCTACTTCGCCACCACCCTGCCCAGCCTGCCTAGCTTCAGCCGCTTTCGGCAAGACTCGGCGGAATCCACCCTGGTGCGCGCTTGGGATGGCACGCCGTTGGCCGAATTCGCCAGTGAGCGGCGCGAGATCCTTCCCTTCGAGGCTTTCCCCAAGCAACTGATACAAGCCTTCGTGGCCATCGAGGATCGCCGCTTCTACGAACACAGCGGTGTCGACTATCGCGGCATGCTGCGTGCGGCGCTGGCCAATTTGCGCGCCGGTCGCGTGGTGCAAGGAGGCTCGACCATCACTCAGCAGGTCGCGCGCGCCCTCTTGCGCACCTCCCAGCAGACCCTGCAGCGAAAGATCCGCGAAGCCATCCTGGCGCGCCGGTTGGAGACCCGCTACCGCAAAGATCAGATTCTCACGCTCTATCTCAATCAGATCTTCCTCGGCCATCAGTCATACGGCGTGGCCGCGGCGGCCCGTCGGTATTTCGACAAGGCGGTGGGCGATTTGGACTTGGCTGAGACCGCCACCCTGGCCGGCATCGCACAAGCGCCCAGTCGCTATTCACCGCTCAACGAGCCCGAGTTGACACGCGCGCGTCGCGATCAAGTCTTGTCCGCAATGGCGGTCTCGGGTTTTGTCGGTGAGGCCGATGCCCAGGCCGCGTCCGCCCGGCCTCTGGCGGTGCGGCCGCCACCTGACTTCTTTCGCGATCGTTCGCCCTATTTTGCCGAGCATGTCCGGCGCGATATCGGTAAGCGCTACGGGGAAAAAGCACTGTGGGAGGGCGGGCTGCAGGTGGACACCACGCTGGTACCGTGGGCCGACGAGGCGGCTCAAGAGAACGTGGACTTCTCTTTGCGAAAGCTGGACAAGCGGCAAGGCTGGCGCGGACCAGTGGCGCATCTTACGGGCGCGGCCGCAGAAGAATTTCGCCGCCGGGCGGCCCAGCGTTACGGCGCAGAGCCGCCGGCAGAGGACCGCCTGTATCTGGGGCTGGTCGAGTTGGCGACAGGTTCAGGCGCGCAGGTGCGCGTGGGTGAGAGAATCTATCTGCTGCCGTCCGCGGGCATGCAATGGGCCTCGCCCTTCAGCCTGGTCGATTCCACCAATGGCCGCGCCATGCTCAGCACTGCGGGCCTGCTCAAGCCCGGCGATGTCATTTGGGTGGCCAATGCGCATCGCTCGCGCCTGCGCCGCTACGCCGACTGGACCTACGACGGCGCCAATGAAGTGCAGTGGCTGGCCGCCTATGACAACCGCAGGCCGCCGCCGGGCCCGCCGCAGTTGCGTCTGGAACAGACCCCGCGGGTGCAGGGCGTGCTCTTTTCCTACGATCATCAGAACGGTTACGTGACGGCCATGGTGGGCGGCCTGGAATTCGACCGCTCGGAGTTCAACCGCGCGGTGCAGGCCTGCCGCCAGCCCGGTTCCACCTACAAGCCGGTCTATTACTCGCTGGCGCTGGACAAGGGCTACGGCTACGGATCGCTGCTCAACGACATCCCGCGCGCGGAGGTCGATCCGATTACCGGCGAAATCTGGGTGCCGCAGAACCTGAACAACACAGTCGAGTACCAGGTGAATCTGGAATACGCGCTGGTGTGGTCGAAGAACGTGCCCTCGGTGCAGTTGTTCAAACTGGTGGGCGGCAAAGAAGTGGAAGCGTGGGCGCGTCGGCTGGGAATGACCACCCCGATTATTCCCGACCAGGCGCTGGCCCTGGGCGCTTCCTGCACGCGCATCGACGAGCTGACCCGCGCTTTTTCCGCCTTCGCCCGTAATGGCTCGCTGAAAGAGCCGGTGTATCTGCGACGAGTGCGTGACCGCGCGGGCCACATCGTGGAAGACAACACCGCCATCTCCGACCCGATGGGGCCGCCGGATGCACGCCTCGATCGCATGGTGGCGCTGGCCGGTCAGTCGGTGCAGAACGTGATCCCGCCGCGCGCGGCCTGGCTGACCTCGCAGCTTCTGCGCCGGGTGGTGACCAAGGGCCATGCCCCTTCGCTGCGTAGTGCGGGGTTGCTGGTGGCGGGCAAGACTGGTACCTCGAGTGCCACCATGGATACCTGGTTTGTCGGCTACACCTCGCGCTCGATGATCACGACCTGGATCGGCGACGACCGGCGCGAGCGACCGCTTGGCTACAAGGACGCTGCCTTCATGCTCACCGTGCCGATGGCCGCGCGTTTTCTCTCGGAGACCAACGCCGGCCAGCCGCTGCGCGAGATCCCCTGGGAGCGGCCGGCCGGCGTGCGGGCCAACGACACCGGCGGCAACCTGCGCGCCAACATGGAAGCGGTGAAAGCCGAGGACGAAGCAGCGTTGCACAAGCGCAAGGGATAGCGGGCGAAGGGCCGATGGGCGAAGCAGCAACGGGCATGCCCAGAAGGGACGAGAAACTTTGGCCAAGTACATCTTGCGCCCGCCGCTGGCCAACGACCGGCTGCACATCTTGCCCGACGGAGCCGTGCGGCTGGAGTTTAAGAAGCCCTAGTCCGATGGCGACGGGCGCGGCGAAGCCGCGTGGGGCAGGGGCAGGGCGTGCAGGCCCTAGGCCCCGCAGGGGCAACCACGTCGATCGATCTGCAGCCGCTGGCCCTCATTGCCAGGTTAGCCGCGATCATCCCACCTCCTCGTCGTCATGTCGTCAGATACTCGGGGGTNNNTTCCAAATTGACATCACCTGTTCTCGTTGCCAGAGCCCGCTGCGCCTCATCGCTCTGATCAAGACCGAGGACACCATCAAGAAGATCTTGGCCAGCATGGGACTGCCCACCGAGGCCCCCAAACCCTATCCTGCACGACCTCCTCCCTCTAAATCTGGTGGCGACGGCGGGGACTGGCTGAACTGACGGGACGTTCACCAGGGCGGGATGGAGTAGACTGCCCTGCGTGATCCAGACAGCCCGACAGAACCCGGAAACGGTGGCAAGAGCCGCCCCGCTGCCCTCCGAGGACGCGATCGAGGTCACTATGCTGC
>PMJO01000269.1 GCA_003158455.1 Myxococcales bacterium
CACGCTGGCCGGAAGGACACGCTTCAACGGCTTGTTCGACGGCGTCATCGACGACAACGACTTTCTTGCGGCGGAGAAGCCAAGACAAATCGAGACGAATGGTGACGACGCCGGCTTTCCAATGATCAATTTCATTCGGATCTTGCCCCGTGCCTCAGTACGTGGCTCCTGGACAACAGAAGCTTCCGCCAGTTGCGCCGACCGATATCTTGAGACAGGGCAAGGCCAACACGCTGGTCGAACACTGGTAGAAGTGGATGGAATGGGGTGTCGTCACGGACGTCCCGCAAAAAGTGGAGTCGCCGGAATAGCCGGCAGTGCAGTCGGACGGGTAGGAATTGAAGGTACCGCCGTCTGCGGTTCCACACACCAGCGATGAGCACGTATCAGGGCTTGGCATGCATTGGTGGCAGGGGCTATTGCAACAGTACTGGGCGGTTCCACAGAGCGTGTCTCCGCAGATGGGAGCGCCAGCTTCGTTGATCAGTTGGCTGACATCCGCAGCTGCATCGTGAGTAGTGACTCCTCCAGTACCCAGGATCCCGCCTGTGGAGCTCATGCCACCAGTGGCCTGCGTTCCGCCAGTGCTCGACGTGCCACCACTTGCGGTGATTCCTCCTGTGGCCTGAATTCCCCCAGTCGCCGTTGTACCGCCCGCCGGGGTGACTCCACCTGTCCCTGGAACGCCTCCGCTGCCAGGTAGGCCACCGAGGCCGCCTGAGCCACCGGCACGTGCATCCGAGTCGGAGTTCCCTCCAATGCTGGTGCCTGCGGCTCCTCCAGAAGGCGTGGTGCCTCCCACCTCGCCCGGGATCGTGGAACCGGCTGTTCCGCCCGAGGAGATCACGGCATCGATCGTCGCGTCTCTTTGGGACGAGCCTGCGGACTTGCTGCAAGCCCACCCTGCGACCAACAGGCAACCGATTGCCCAAAGCGGGACATTGGAACACCCACCGTGCATCCCACGGCCACAGCCAGTCGATCTTCCCGTGGCGATGCTTCCATCGTTGGCATCGGGGCCCGGTAAATCAGTCTTCTTCATCGCTGAAACCTTTCGCAACGTGTCTCTGGTCTCTCGTGTTCTCTAACGCCTATGCAAGGCAAGCGCCATGAGAAACACGGTTGCGTAGCAGTCAAAGACGCAACCGCGACACAGCCGTCATGGACTAGGAGATGGCGCTCACCCCTTTCGGCAGTTCTCTCTCATTTCGCCTGCAAACGTAGTGACTGCGGCAGCAGTCAGCCCGAACAATAGAATGCTTCATGGCGTCTTCTTCACCGAAACGCGTCCGTCGAATTGCCTTGCCGTTAAGCGGTGGGCGGCGAAGCCGACCGTCCGCTGCAACGGCATTATGGACAGCGCCTTCACGCGGCTTTCACTTCAACCGTCAGTTTGAGACCGGCACCTCGGATTTGGTCCTGAAGCGCGAGCCTTACAAACTGAGCTTCGCTCTGGTCGAGCGCCTGCGCAAAGCGAGCTGCCCTCTCAGGACTAACCGATCTCCGCCCCTGCTCGATATCACAGAGGTGCGACCGCGAGACACCCAGAACCTTTGCAAATTCGGCAAGGCTTCGCTGGTCAGACTCGCGCAGGCCCGAAAGTGCTGCTCCCAAAGAGAGCGGACCTCCCATAAGAGTTTCGAGGAACTTTGACGCTCCTGTGCGTCCCTTCCCCTTCGCCTTTTTAGTAATCATGTTTGTTGACCTCCTCCACGCAAACCAGCTGAACGGTGCCTGCTTGGCGTTCTTGATAGATGGCCCTGTAGGCCGCGCTTAGGCGAATCGCTCGGTACCCTTTCCATTCTCCCTGCAAGACATGATCTCGGTATCCTGGAATTGCTCGCGCGGCCGCAAGGCCTTCCACAGATACAAGGTCCACCCACAGCGCGAACTTCCTGACGATGTGTCCGGGTATCTTCGCGAGTTGCTTCTCGGCTGTACTGGACAGATCGACATGCACACACGCAGTGTACCCCATTACGGGGAACAGTCAAGCCCTCAAGGCGAACCTCACGGCGTCTGTCCAACTCCTTGCCGTTAAGCGGCGGGCGGCCAATCCGACCGAGTGCTTCAACGGCATGTTATGCGGCGCCCTTCGCTTCGAGCACTTGTCGCAGGTAGTCCGCAGGGTGCTCCATTCCAATCTTGCTCATTGGACACTCGTTCGCGATATCGTTCATCGCTCGTGTGCTTATGCGATCAAGCCCTCCCACGTAGTCCACGGAGTATTGAAGCATCTTTGCGTAGTCGACCATGGACCCTGTCACGCCTCGGTCGACGCTCGTCGAGAACCTGTCGGGCTCGTCATCAATGGTTCTGGCTATGTCTCGGTCAGCGAACCCATAGTCTCTCAACGTGTCCGTCGCATGACGCCGAAATCTTGGGCTGAACTCAGCCCGACTCCAACCAGCCGCCGGCGTCCAAAATGAAAACAGGGTGGTAGCTTGCGTGAACAGGAAGAACTGACGACGCTGCACGATGACCACATTGCAGTACCATTCCAGCATCGAAGCATGGCTCTGCCCGATCGCCTCGCGATGGATTCGCAACTTGCTTGATACCTTTTCGGTTAGTCGAAAGATCATGATGCTAATGAGTCCGCATAACTCCCTGCCTTTAAGCGGTGGGCGGCCGTCTGCGGCCGACCATCCGCTTCAACGGCTTGTTGGACGGCGGCTGCTTGGAGATGCTCCTCGTGTCAATCATGCACAGGGATGGTAATGGTGATGTTCTGAACGCCGAGTGTTGCGCTGATCACGTAGTCCGTCGTGCTGGATCCTGCCTGGTTGACCATGACCGCTGGAGGGACCGATTTCGTCGGAGGCCACCAAGAAATCGCTCGTCCGGGGGCAACAACGACGGCATTGTCCCCCTCCGAACGCTTGGGGAGCGTGAGGGCGTCGGTGCAGTTGTTCACGCCACCAAGTTCGGGTACAGCGCACACAGTGTGGTCGGTGGCACTGTTTCCTGTGTACAGCGTAAGGCAATCCGTCTTCGGCTCCGCACTCACGACGCCGGCCGTGAGCCAGCAGCCACCCGTGCACGCAGGAGCGATGGAGATGCAGGCAGCAAGGAGCACGATCGGCAGAATGGACCGAAGCACATCAACCTCCAGTGAGCCGCCATCCGACGGCAAACTACATAGTAGTCGATCCAACCTCCGCTCCGGGAATCTATTTTCGCAGCCGCAGATCCATTCCGTCCGCCCAGTCAAAATGGAACGACCGACTCACACCGGGACCGTGGGTTACGCTCGGGACTGGTGAAAGAACCAAGACGCAGAGCCACAACGGAGGACGGTCATGAGCAATTGTACTCGATATCTAGGTCTGGATGTTCACGCTGAAAGCATCACCGCGGCGATCGCCGAAGGTCGGGGACGCATTCGGAGCATCGGCAAGTTCCCCAACCGCCCCGAAGCCGTGCGCAAGCTCATCGAGAAGCTGGGCGGCGGCAGGAATCTGAGGGTCTGCTACGAGGCCGGCCCGACGGGCTATGCCCTGTACTGGCAGCTCACCAAGCTCGGCACGGCCGAGGCAGCACGGAAAGGAGAATCCTCGTTACGCCGTTATGCGGTTTCGACCCGCAGTGCCGAGTCCGAGGCAGCTCCCGACGCATGAAAGACTGTGAGGTAAGCCACCCCGGCGAAACCCTCGAATATCAGCTTGATCACCGTCGACAAAGCTAGCTTTCGGCCGCTCACTCTTCGCTTCATCCCAACCAACCGGAGGCAGAAACGGAAAAGACAGAGAGCTAAGAATTCCAGTTGCGGGGTCGTTCCATATCANNCATATCAACGCCTTGCCGTTAAGCTGCGGGCGGACGTCTGCGGCCGACCGTCCGCTTCAACGGCTTGTTAGCCGCCGACAAACCAGAGGGACCCGGGTGCACGCCCGTGACAACGATCTTCTTGTCGCCGAAGGCCGCGACAATTTCTAGTCGTCCTCCGATGGCAGAAAGATATCGCTGCAGAGTGGAAACCTGGCAATCGTCGAAACGTTCGCGACCCTCAAGCCGGGAGACGTCGGCCTGGTCCATCTGAGCCACGTCGGTGACATCAACCTGCGTCTTTCCCGCTGCTTCGCGGAGAGTTCGCAGTGTCAGATGAACCCCGCGTTGGGCGCGCAGGCCTCGACCGAGAACCCGTACAGGGTCCTCTTCCAGCTCAATCTTCCGCTTGGTTGCGTGGCTCATGTATCTCCTCCAGTTTCATAAACTTCTCGTTCGCCTCCGGTCGCCGGACGAGCACTGATGATCCGGTCACGTGCACCGCGTTCGACGTGAACGACGTACAGCAAGCGTTCGCGTAGCGATGTCCCGATGACCACCAGCCGGCCGATTCCTGACCCGTCATCAAGATAGACCGCGTACGGATCGGCAAAAACCGTCGCGGCCTCGGGGAACGACACGCCGTGCTTCGCAAGATTCGACGCAGCCTTGGCCGAGTCCCATTCAAAGTCGCCATCGAAAACCGTTGGCATCGCATGCACCAGTATGGGATATACCCCATAGCGAGTCAACCAACTTGCAGAATCTTTCGTGCGGCTAACTCCTTGCCGTTAAGCGGCGGGCGACGAAGCCGACCGTCAGCTGCAACGGCATAGAGTTCGACGGCAGGCCGCGGGGTTCGTGGCAATCGCACACTGGACTCCGACGCTCGCGCCTCGGAGGCATGCCGAGTTACTGCCATTGAAAGGACGCATGAGCCTCGGTTCGGACGGTGCGGAAATTCGAAGGACAGCGATCAAAAGTGACCGGGCGTGAGCCAGCCAGCACCCACAGTTGGGCGCTTGTCTGGAAAGCATCGAAGGTGCTGCTGCGGGGAGAGTTCGGGGCAGGCACCAGCACCTACCGTGGCCCCATCGCAGGTTCTTAGGCACGAGAACTGGTTAGCGAGGCACTCGTCAAGCTCAATTCGACGAGACTGCTTCCGTTCGGGTCGGGGGCATGCGTCGGCAGCCGTACATCTTTCTGCACACGCCCCGCGGTCCTTTTCGAGCGGCACGAGAACGTGCCTCGGAAACTTTCCTGGTTCGGTGGTGTTGGGGGCCTTGCTCTTTCTCTTCTCGATGGCTTGAATGCGCGAGGTGGCTTCCGCCGCTCTCAAGGCAAATGGCAGTTGAAGGTACTTCCGATAGTAAGTTCTTGCTTCCCCATCCTTGGCAGCTTTCTCCCAGCATTCAGCCACGAGGAACACCGCCTCAGCGTCACCAGTTGAGAGAAACACTGCTTCGAATTGATCCTTGGCCGCCATCAATTCCCCGCGCCTCATGAGATCCCGCCCCTGCTGAAGGAGCGATTCCGAGTGGGCGCCAGCATCGGGAATATCAGCGTAGACGGTTCTGGCGGAGGCTAGTAGCGAGCCCACGAGTATTGCTAGCGTCGAGAGCCAATTGACACGCATTTTTCCATAGGATAACACGGATTCGTCTAGGCAAGGGCGTCGCAGATCGCGTCGAGCAATCCCACGGGATACACGTCGATGATGGACGACGCAGGTACTGGCGTCCGTCCGCCGTTCAAGCTGGATGCGCAGTTTTCCGCATCTGCATTCTAATGAATGCGCCGCATTGGGGAAGCTGACATCGGATACAGGCTAGCAAATGCTCAACCCGACAATCTTCTCACTACCGCCATTCTGTCCGTCGAACGATTTGCCGTTCAGCTGCAAGCCCGCCGCCGAGCCGGGCCTCGATTCTACGCGAAATCCCTGCGGCGGGATTGTCAGTGCTGCAACGCCTTGTTCGACGGCGTCGCACCTCGAAAGTATCTAGTCCAGGCGAACCTCATCAAGATTGAACTCCATAGGCAGCCCCCTTCCTTCGCGTCGGATGCCGGTGAGCATAACGCGGATTCGACCGAGGAGGTCTGAACTGAGAGGAACCGAGAAATTGCCTTCTATCCTACAGTGACTGCGGAGGCCGAGCAGGACATGAGCCTCGGCTTCTCTTCCTCGGCAGCGGAACGGTTGACTGGGCGATTCACGGTTCAACCGATTCCCAAGGGCGATCCGGTCAGGCTGGATGAGAAGTTCGGTGTCGGCCGTATTCTCGATATCAACCGAGACCTTCAGGCGCTCCCTGTCAAGCTCTGCTGATGCAGAGAGTGTGACTCCCTCCCAAGTCTGACCGACTCCGTGACTGGCGCGGAAGAACCCACCCAGGGCACGGTGGGAGCAGGGATGAAGGAAGCAGCACCCGTTGAGCAGAAGTACACATATCGATAACAGGTTGCGCATTCTCATTCGTCCGTCGAACGCCTTGCCGTTAAGCTGCAAGCCCGCCGCCGAGNNAGCTGCAACGGCATGTTAGGCGCCATCCTGCGAGACAACTTCGATTGAATCCGTCGTTCGAATACTCTCCTCCACGAATTTTCTGATCAGGAGGCGGTTCCTGAAGGTGAGGGACCCCCATTTTGCGCTCCAAACCTTGAATGCAGCCCACGAGCATCCGAGAGTGTAGGTCTTTGACATTGTTGTCATCGAGTGATTCACGGCATTGAGGAAGGTGGCCTCCAGAGGTATCCCTGGAATGTCCATGATTGCTCCCAGGTAGACAAGCCACTCTGCAAGATGGGTATACTGATCCCATTCGCCGTGCAAGCCCGTTAGCGAGATCTTCTCAGCCAGGACCGTCGCCAGCATCTTTCCGAACTCGGGGCTGTGCACGTCGTATCCGCTCGTATTGGCGGTTGCTATTATGTGAAATAGCGAGCTACGGAGCTTAAGGTAGGGATGCGTCCATAGGTGTTCTTCGTATAGAACCTTCCGCAGGT
>PMJO01000058.1 GCA_003158455.1 Myxococcales bacterium
AGACATTCCAGCGCAGCCGAGCTGGGCTTCGCAAGGAAGCCCAGCTCGATGACCCCAATGGTGCGGCCCTCACCCAGAAGCGGCGCGACCACGAGGTGACGCGGCTGCGACTCGCCGGTAGCGGTAACGATGCGGACGTGATCTTCGGGCAGATTGGAGAGCGAGGCCAGCTTTCCCTCGAGCGCGACCCGGCCCACCCAGCCCTCGCCCGACTGGATGGACGCGGGCGGTGCACCCGGGCCGCTGCTGGCGCAGGCGAAGGTTGCCGCACGCTCTGCCGTGCTCGATTCAGTCATCAGGTAGAGCACGCCGACCTTGGCCTCCAGATAGTGGGCGACGAAGGATAGGATTTGCGAAGCGGTCTTTTCCTCGGTCAGATCCCCGCGCACCTCCCCGGCGAGCTCGGCCTGCCCGCGAGTGATCCAGGCCTGCCGGCGCAGCGCTGCCGCCCTGGCGTTCGCCTCATCCAGGGACTTGCGCAAGGCGCCACAGAAAATGGCCACGACTATGCCCGAGACCAGCGAGAGAGTGGTGGCAATCAGTGCCGCGCCATGCAGGGTGAATTGGCCGAAGGGCCGGATGAAGAAATAGTTGCCCGTCAGGGCCGTGAGCAGCGCTGCCAGCATGCCGGGCCCCCGACCTCCGTATACGGAAGCGATCGCGATGCCGGCGAAGAACAGAACGAACGGCGCAATATCCTGCTGGGGCACGGTGAAGCGCTGGATCAGCGCCACCGCAAATATCGCGAGAGCGGCCGTCCCATAGCGTACCGGCGTCGAGCGCCAGACCGTCGCGGCCAGGTCGGTGCCCGCAACTGTTGCAGCCTCCCGGTCAGGGAGTTCAGATCCTGGCATGAGCCTCTCCTACAACACGGCGATCGTGGCCGGGGCGGTGGGACTTGTCAACAGTCCTCATGTCGACGATGGAGATCACGCCACTTGTCCGGGGCCATGTACATCATAGATGCTTGACCAGGCGAATTCCTTACCTCAATTCGCCACCGGATGGCACCATCACTGAAGAATCGCCGGCGATGGATTGCCGCTGTAGACGTCGGGGCAGCGAGGCTTGGTCACGTCGCTCGGGCACTTGTCCATGAGGTTTTGGTAGTACGCCAGATCGTGGGCGGGCGTGGCGTATCCGCTTGGTATCGTGTGCTTGGAGACGCCGGCAAAGTACACCAGACAGGCGTCGCGCCACCAACGGGCTTCGTAGTGCTGGGTTTGCAAGAAGTCGCCGACGTCCTTGAAGCGTTTGGCGTCGATGTATCCCTGCACCCCAGTCCAGGAATCGCGCATCGTCCCCACCGAATCGACGCCGTAGCTGTAGCGATAGACCAGTTCGTTCCAGATTGAACGCCCCGACGAGCTCAGTTTGTCGTCCCAGCCCACATGCTGGAAGAACAGTAGGAAATCGTCGGGGATCGTGCTACGGCTCGCGAACTTGTCCCGGACCGTCGCGGCATACTGCGAGACAGAGTTGCTGCCCGTCGCGGTACGATCGAAGCCAATACCTGTGGCGTCCGCCTTGTGGAAGTAGACCGGGTTCCAGTCTGCCTGGCTAAGGTTGTTGACCCATGGCGCGGGACCGTAGTGGTCGTCAGTGCCCATGATGTGCGCCAACCCGATGGGGGTCATGTAGTTGACCGTCGTCTGACGGGAGCCCATCATCATAGTCGTAACCGGCGTGACGAAGGCCGGATCATTGGTGAATGTCTGGCGAATCCACTCGTCGGCCACGTCCTGGGCCGAGATGTCAGGATTCCACGCCATGCGGCCGAATACGTACCAATTGGCTTGGTTGAAATGCGAACCGGTCCAGTTCGTGTCACTGCCGACGTTGGCCACGCCGGCGATTGCGGTTGTGGTGTAGCCGTGCACGGTTCCATCGATGACCCGTGCAACCGTCGACCCTTGGCTCTTGGCGTAGGTGTCGGACTTCAGGACCTCCTCGTAAAGTGGCCCCAGGTAGACCAAGTGCGTGTCTTCGCCGAGGTACTCCTTGGTGATCTGCAACTCGAGGCCCAGGGGCGTGCTCGGCATGGCGCCAAACAACGGGCTGAAGGGCTCGCGCGGCTGGAAATCGAGCGGCCCGTTTTTCACCTGAACCACAACCCCACTCGAGAACTTTCCGTCGAGTGGCTTGAATTCTTTGTACGCCTGACCGATGCGATCGGTGCCGTCATCTTTGTACACGAAAGCGCGCCACATCACGATCCCGCCATGCGATGCGAGCGCGCTCACCAGCATGTTGGCACCGTCCGCATGCGTGCGGCCATAGTCGGCTGGTCCTGGTTGTCCCTCGGAGTCGGCCTTGACCAGGAATCCCCCGAAATCTGGGATCTTTTGGTAGATCGTGTTCGCCTCGGTGGCCCACCACAGCTTGACGGCGCTGTCCAATGGGTCCGCGGTGCTAAGTCCGCCGATCTGTTTCGGCGCACCGAATTGAGCGGAGAGATAAACGGCGATCCCGTACGGGCGAAAAGCAGTCGCCAAGGCCGCTACTTTGTCGAGATAGCTACTGGTCAGAATTTGGGAGTCGGCGTTGACGTTGTTGAGCACGACCCCGTTGATACCGATGGAGGCGTTCGCCCTTGCATAATCCGTGTACCGCTGCGAAATGGTTGCCGGCAGGCTGCTCCAATTCCAAAGTGACTTGCCGGCGTATCCACGCTCGATGCTGCCGTCGAGGTTGTCCCAATGGTCAAGAATGCGGTGCTGGATCTTGGGCGCCTCGCTGAGCGACAAACTTTGGACTGTGCGATGGCACTGCAAGTGGCGAAGTAGGGCGAAACAACCGCGGAGTACGCCCACGTCGGTATTCGCTGCGACCACGATCGCCTGGTAGCCCCCGGTCGTCGTCGCTTGCACGACATAGCCCTCGTTGCCAACCGCGGTGAGCGCATTTCCGAGCGACAACGACTTCACAATCGTCGAGGAGTCAGGTGTTCCGAGAACCACAGCTCCGTCGGCCTTGGGTTGATCGCTGACTGACACGGTCTGGCCCAAGAGACCGCCGAGGCCCTTAACCAGCTCGCTCTGCGCAGCCTGCAGGGTGGACGAGCTACCCGCCTTGACCACGTAGCCAAGCGCCGCCTGGTACTCTGCCAATCGGTCGGGAAGCGAGACCTTCACGTAGCGCAACCAGAGCTGGGAGCCATCCTCGTCGGCCGGGGGTTGGGCCGGCTTCGTGTATCCGCCTGTCTCGCCGCCTGTGCCTGCTCCGCCGGTCCCCTGAATACCTCCGGTTCCACCACCTGATCCACCAGCACCGCCAGCCCCGCCGCCGACTCCACTGCCGGCGGATCCGCCGGTTGCCTTGCCCGCCGAGCCTCCGGTCGCGCTACCCGCCGCGCCGCCGGTCGTGCTGCCCGCCGAGCCTCCAGTCGCGCTGCTCGTCGAGCCTCCGGTCGCGCTACCCGCCGCGCCGCCGGTCGCGCTGCCTGCCGAGCCGCCGGTCGCGTCGCCCGCCGAACCGCCGGNNCGTTGCCCGCAGCGCCACCCGCCGCGCTACCGCCAGCACCACCAGCCGTCGCGCTGCCACCGCTGCCGGATCCCCCGTGCGGCGACGAGGTCGTGGCCTTTTCGGAACCGCACCCGGCAGCGAGAAAAGCGATCCAGAGCCCTATGATCGGTGCTCGTACCTTGCGCATGCGGAAACCTCCGTCTTGAATGGCCCCAGGCTCACGTCCCAACGGGGCTCGCCAAGGCGGACCCAGCGACTGCAGCTCGGGTGTCTAAGGATAGCATCTCGTGGCACTCACGATTGATCCCTCGGCAGCCAAAAGCAAAGCGCTTCCGGCCTGTTGAACCAGTTTTGGTGTAGAGAGTCTTTTTCTGAGCCGAAAATCGCAGTCGTGTGCACTTCGTCACGGGTAGCAATGAAAAGAATCGATCTCATCTGTGCATTCGCCGTGTTTGCGATGTCGACCGCTTGTTCGACGACTTCCGACCACGGCGTTCCCTCCGACACGGGAGGAACGGGAGGTCAGTCGACTGGCGGCAGCAGCGGTTCTGGCGGGTCTGGGCGTGCCGGCAGCTCAGGCGGCAGCTACGGCACTGGCGGCCAGACGTCGAGCAGCGACGCCACCGGTGGACGGTCGGTTGGTGGCAGCTCGGGAGTAGGCGGCGCCTCTTCGGGCGGCGTGTCGGCCGTGGGTGGCAGCGGCGTGGGCGGCCAAGTCGGGGGATCATCCATCTTGGGAGGTTCCATGTTGGGCGGTTCTATCGGCGCCGGCGGAACGACGGGCCTGGGAGGAACAGGCAGTGGCGGTTTGTCGCAAGGAACCGGCGGTGCTGACGGCGGGCGATCGGGTTCGGGAGGAAGCAAGCCGGGCAGCGGGGGGAGCAGCGGCAGCGGCGGAGCCACAGGCGCTAGCGGCGGGCAATCAGGTTCGGGAGGAAGCAAGCCGGGCAGTGGGGGAAGCGGCGGCAGTGGCGGAGCCACAGGCGCTGGTGGCTCCGCCGGTGCAGGCGGAGGCTCCGGTGGTGCGTCTGGGACAGGGGGAGGCAGCGGGGCCAGTCACTGGGTGGGCACCTGGACCGCGTCGCCATATGTCGATTCATCCAACCCGCCTCCGGCGTCGCTATCGAACAGCGTGCTTCGTCAGGTCGCGCACGTCTCCCTGGGCGGGAGCCAGCTTCGTGTGCAATTTTCCAATCTTTCCGGCAATGGACCAGTCACCATCACATCGGCTCACATCGCGATCTGCAAAGCCTCTCCCGCCGTGGACAGCACCATCGATACCTCGACCGACAAGGCCCTTGCCTTCTCTGGAACGGAATCCGTAACTATCGCACAAGGCAAGGAGGTCTGGTCCGATCCGATCGACTTCACCGTCGCTCCACTCGGCAACATTTCCATTACCACCGCCTTCGGGAGCGTTCCCAGCAGCGTCTGCGGACACTCGGGATCGAGGACCACGTCCTACTTACAAACCAACAGCACCAACGTCAGCGCGGCCAGCATGACATCCGCGCAGACGACCGACCACTGGTTCTACATCTCAGGCATCGACGTGATGGCCGATGCTGCCGCCAAGGCTATCGTCGCTATCGGCGATTCCATTACCGACGGCAGGGGTACCGATACCAACAAGAACAATCGCTGGACGGACGATCTGGCCGCGCGCCTGCATGCGAATGCCGCGACTTCGGATGTGGCGATCATGAATCAGGGGATTGGTGCAACCAATCTGGTTGGGACCTCTGGCACCGCGGCTGAGGCTCGCTTCAGTCGGGATGTGCTAGGGCAAAGCGGCGTTCGCTACGTGATCGTTTTTGATGGTGTGAACGACATTGGCAGCGGGACCTCGGCCGCGACCATAACCGCGGCCTACGACAAGTTGATCAGCCAGGCACACGCACAGAACCTCCTGATCTACGGAGCGACGATCACTCCATTTGGCGGAAACACTGGCACGAATGGCTACTACACCGCTGCCCACGAGACCGTCCGCCAGAGCGTCAACACCTATATCAAGAGCGGCAAGTTCGATGGCTATCTCGATTTTGATGCTGCGGTCACTGACAACGGAAATCCCCCCAAGCTGCAGGCTGCCTACGACACTTGGGCCCAGACGGACGGACTGCACTTGA
>PMJO01000032.1 GCA_003158455.1 Myxococcales bacterium
CTCTACTGCGCAACTTCGGCTAGTGCGAAGCGCGAGGGGTGGGTGGTTCCGCGCAACCCCACGAACCAGCTGACGCCCACGCCCTCGCGAGCCGTTAGTTCCGCCCGTCAGAAGAGCGGCCATGTTTCGGCCACCGAGGCGCCCGGCCGGCGAGGCGCGACGAGGGCGCATACTGGACGTATGTAACCGAGGAGCAACGAAGCCGGGCGGGATGCATCGACAGCAGATGGCTGAAATTCTGACCGGCGAAACTAGCGGCCATACAGCCTGGCCAGCGGCCCGCATTTTCCCAACAAGCTCTAGCTATTTCTCGTCGACACTCTCAAGCGTCCGGCGAACCGCGTGGGCCAGCTCTTCGGGCGTGAAGGGTTCGTGCAAGAGACGGGCACCGCTCTCAAAAACCCTACGCTCAGCCAGCGATCCGTAGCGCTGGCAGGAGACGAACAGCGATCTCAACCCAGGCAGGATCTTCTCCATCGAGCGCACGAATTCGCGCCCGCGCACGCGCGGTGTGGCCAGGTCAGCGACCAGCAGGTGGATCGTGCCCTTGTGAATGCGCGCAAAACCTTCCGCATCGGCCGGGCTCATCGCTTCAAGCACGGTGTACCCCAGATTGCGCATGATGTTGCACGCCAGGCTGCTCACCGCAGGGTCGTCAAGTGCCACGAGAACGGTTTCGCCGCGTGCGCCCGCTCGTTCGATTAATTCCGGACTCGGGATCTCATCGGAAGGATCGTGCTCGCCTTGGTTCACTCGATCGGCGACGTGCGCAAGTGGACCACCTAGCTGCATCGCTGGCAACTCGCCCGTCCGAATCAGCTGGCTTGCACTCACGTCGAATGCGTCAACCACGAGCAGGGGCTGGTCGTTGGGACCCGACACGGTGCGGGCCAACGCTTCGAAACTGTGCCAGCCACCGTCGGTTCGGCGCACGCGCAGCTGGAGATGCGCTGGCTCCTGGGGCGCTTCCGTCACCGTTCCCAGCGGGGCCATGACGGCTGCCACGTCATCGGGGTGAAGCATCTCCAGAAAACTGGTGCCCAGCAGCTGGCCGCGCCGATGGCCCAGAAGGCGGGTGACGGACGGGCTGATCTCGCGGATACTGCCGGTGCCGTCAAGCACCACCAGCAGGTCGGTCGAGCCGTGATCCGCGCCTTCGCGCAGAGGGGCTGAGCATCCTGGTCTGGACTGTTCTGGTCTTGCTTCTCGTACCATCGGTTTCCTTGCTGCTCGCACTCGCGGCTGGCACCGCTAGGTCATCGCACTGACCCCGAGAGCCGATCTTACCGCCCGTCCCAGTTCTTGGACCAACGCGCTCTTGGTGACGAAATCGATAGCCCCTGCCCGCCGCGCCAGCGTTGCGTAAGGAGACTCAGGCAACGAACTGACGATGATGACGGGCAGAAGTGGCTTGATGGCCCGCAGCTCTCTCAGAATCTCAATGCCGCTTCGGCCCGGAAGGCGCAGGTCAAGCAGCACCAAGTCGAACGGCTGGGTCCACGCCAAGCTAAGACCCTCTTCGCCGGACACCGCCGAAACCACTTCTGCGTCGGGCAACGCGCCGGCGAGGAGTTCGCCGATCCGTTGACTGACGGCCGGGTGATCATCCACCACCAGTATTCGCGTAGGCCGTCTAGGGCTGGCTAGCATGCCTTGAGTTTCTCACGTAGCCAGCGTCGGGTCTGCCGGGGGGCTGTCCGATTCGGCTGTCGGACAGTGTCCTACAAGCGCGGCAGGAAAGAAAATATCTTGATACTAGTCAGCCAAGCCTTCACGCAGGGCGTACTGAATCAACTCGGCGTTGGAATGCATCTGCATCTTCTCCAGAAGGCGTGTGCGATAGGTGCTGATCGTTTTCTCACTCAGGGCCAGCCGCGCGCTGATCTCCTTGACGGTCCTGCCCGCCGCAATGCCGCGCATGACCTCAAGTTCACGGTCAGACAGCAACTCATGAGGAGCCCGTGACGAGTCGTTGCGCAGGCCCTTGGCCAGCGTTTCGGCCAGGCGCGCACTGACATGAGTGCCACCCGTCAGCACCTTGCGCACCGCGCCTGCCAACTCCTCGGCTGCACCCTCCTTGTTCACGTAGCCCGCCGCCCCCGCGCGCAAGGCACGCAAGGCGTAGTGCTCCTCGGCGTGCATGCTCAGCACCAAGATCGGCACCCTGGGACGCAACCGTTTCATGTCCCGGAGTGCATCGACGCCCCCGCGCCCGGGCAGCGAAATGTCGAGCACCACCACGTCCCAGGCTTCTTTTTGCAGCTTCTCCAGCGCCTCGCTGGGTTTGCCCGCTTCGCCGAACGACACCTTCCCCAGGGCCTCGGTGAGGATATCACGTACTCCTCGTCGAACCACCGCATGGTCATCCACCAACAGTACCCTTGTCATCACCTACATCCTCGGCACCCGGATTCCATAACTGAAGCGATGTCTCGCCTCAGTGTCTCTTCGCAGCATTATATGTCTCCCGCACCTCCAGAAGCCACTCAGGAACAACGCGCCCTTGGCCCCCAGCTTATACTCTATTATGAGCTAAGCCAGTTGGTTTCAAAGCGAAAACCGCAGCCTCTGCCTTGGCTCTCGCCACTCCGCGCGCGCTGCCCTTGCAGGTGCCGTCGATTCGTCACAAGACATTTATGTTGAGCACGCAACTAGTATCGCAATAGACCATGGCATCGGGGGCGTCCGATGGCTGGAGCTTGGTGTCCGTCTTCACGCCGTTGAGCGTCCCATTGTCACATTGCTCGCCCGGGTCTATGTTGCCATCGCCGCAGTAGTGAGGCGTCAGGCATCCGAACGTGCATCCACCGGTCCCCAAGTTGTGACCATTCTGCTTGCCGAGGTCGCATTGTTCTGGGCCATCTTGTCCGCTTTGCGTGGTGCCATCCCCGCAGAAGGGTCCCCATTTGCATTTTGTAGTACAACCGCCGTACAGGGTGTCGTTGTTCTTCCCCGGGCAGGTTGCGGGGGTTTGGACATTGGGATCGTTTGGATCGCCGCAGTCGCATTCCTCGCCCGCGGACACGATCCCGTCGCCACAGCGGGGACCGCATTCTGACTGCGTTGTGCTGAAGCCGCTGAGAGTAAGCTGGAAATTCGACTCGGGCGGATGCCGATCGGCTCCGAAAATGGCTATCTCATAGACCTTCTTGTCTTCCAGGTTCAGGTTGACGGTTCGGGTGCGGAAGTCATCTGGTGAGGCAGGAACCAGGGCCCCCGCGTTTTGGGGCAGGCACCCTGCTGACGTGTAGCCCGCCGCGGTGGTGGTGATATTTCCAGTTGCATCAAGACAGCCGCCTTCGGTGATGGTCGCTTGACTTGCACCTGGGCCACCCGAGACAACGACCTTGCCCGGCAACTGTTGGTGGACGCCGCCGAGATCGATAACCAGGATACCGTTGATGAAGACGTATAGATCGTCGTCGCCGAAGAACTGCAGGGTGAAGGGGGTAGTCTGATCATACACGAAGAAGTAGCGCGACTCATCGGTGAAGTAGGAGTCATGCTTCACGCCCGGAGTGTTCGAGACCCAGCAGCCATTCGACAAGGTAGCCCCAGTTGGACAATCCGCCGCGGTCACTCGGGGCGGGAAGAAATACTGGGCGCCCTGGCAGGTGGGCCAGATGGGGGTTCCATCGCCATGGTTCCAGTAGGGCCATAGGTCACACAGCGTGACCTGGCTTGGATTTAGCGTATCAAGGGGGTAGAATCCGTTGTCAGCACCTGCAAGATGCGTCTTGCTGGCGTACTGGTAGAGGTTCCCGCTCCCAGTGGCGACCATCTCAAGAGTCGAGATGAAGGTCTTGTTCACGCTGCTATCATCCGTGAACCACTGTTTAAAGCTACTCGCATCCTTCACGATAGGGACCATCCCATTGAAGATGGGACCACCTGGGCTGCTTGAAGTGTAGCCTTTCAGGGTGCCAGAGACTTTGCCAGATTCATTGGTCAGGGTGACAGCGGTGCCGGCGGTGCCGCCAAGGTAGCCGCCCGCCCCGTTGGAAAGCGGGCTGTCATTGCCAGCCTGGGTATAGGTACTGGGAATGTAGGTGCCCGAATTGCCGATATTCCAATCGCTGATCTGACAGGCGCACTGGTTGTTGGCAACGTACTTCGCGCTCAAGACCGGCTTGCCATTCGAAAGATTCGCATCGGGAATATCCCAGCAGCGCGCAGTCGAATCATTTCCCTTGGCCGGCCCGCCCGAGTTGGGAACACAGATGGTCGTGGGCGATTTGGATCCGTTCCACTTGTTGCCCAGCCAATAGAAGTCGGGGTGGCCACCAGAGGAGACACTCTCGGGCTGGAAATCGCGATAGATGATGGGCATCTCAAGGCACTGCTTGCCACTGTTCTCAGTCTTGGTGCAATCTTGGTAGTCCTGTTTCGACTTGGGAGCACAGGTGAACCCGCCCTCCACTTTGCAGGAGCTTGAGCAGCCGTCACCGTCGCGCTGGTTGCCATCATCGCAGTCCTCGCCCGGATCGATGTTTCCATCTCCGCACGCCGTGTCGCATGCCCGGTTCTTGCCAGAGCTGTCATGACAACTCGGCTCCTTGGTGCAGGTCTTCGAGCAACCGGTTCCGTCCCCGAAAAAGAGGCCATTCTGACCCTTGCAACCTTTGGGCGGATTGTTCGGATCGGTGCCGCAGTCGCACTGTTCGTTCTTCTCTGCCACTCCGTTTCCGCACTTCGCCTTGGTGCAAGCCTGCCCTGGTGTGGGGGGGCAGGTGGAACCGGGCTCGATTTGGCAGGTGCTCGAGCAGCCGTCGCCATCGGTGGTGTTTCCGTCGTCACAGGCCTCGCTACCTGTGATCTTGCTGTCGCCACAGATCGGGGTGCAGGGCTTTCCCGGGACGCGACACTCGTAACCGGGTTCTATGGTCTTGCAGTCTCCCGAGCAACCATCGCCGCTCTGGGTGTTGTGGTCGTCGCAAGTCTCGTCAACCGTCAGTACTCCATTCCCACATACCCTCTGATCAACGCAAGGCTTGTTCGGTTCACACAACCAGTCGGCTTCTTGCTGGCAGGTGGCGCTGCAACCATCATCTTTCCAGTTGGAATCCAATTTCTGCTTAGGGGGTACTCCGTCATCGCAGGTCTCGCCGTCATCCACAACGCCGTTGCCGCAATTCTTGAGGTTGCCCTGGGTGTGGCCTGCGTCCGTGGGTTTGACACAACCGGCGACTCCACAAGTGCTGCCGCCGGTGCCGGTGCCTTGCGGACCTCCCCCGCCGGCACCGCCTCTTGCTCCACCTCCAGACTGGCTCCCGCCTGTGTCCGAGTTTCCCACCTTGGCGGCACTGCAGTTCACTCCGGCCAGTAGAACAAACACGCCCGCCACGACCAGGGCGCCACAGCTCTTCTGGATGCGGTTACTGAGAAGGATGGAAATCGCATTTGTTGACATTGGACGCACCTCATCTGGGGGAGTGCGGATACGTTGGGCCCGCCGACCGAGCGGCAGTATAGCAAACTCGTCGTTCACTCTGTTGTACGAAACATCCTGGCCACCAAGGCCAACTGCGCATTGCCTGACACCAACCATAGTGTCCCTAGATAACAGTCCTACGTCCGCACATTCCATTACCCCGTTGCGCAGGAAAATGAGAAATACCCAGTGCGTCATGAAATGGCGGGAGCGGCTCGCGGGTAGACAGTAGAGCGCACCTCGGTCTGGGATCCTCGCCGCACGTCCTCCCGATGACGAAGCCTGTCAACCAGACGCTCAGCCTCCTATTTGCGATGGGAACGGCAACGCGAATCGTCACAAGAACCCCAGCCACCAGAGTGGGCGCATCGTGACAGGGAGATATGGTATCTAGTACGAGTCCGTTGGTCCGGCGGTCCTAGGCCTTCCAGCGGCGTCTTGCCCCAACTCTGACAGGATGAAGAAAATGGAAAACGTAAAGATCCTTCTCGACGAGAGCGAAATCCCGCGGCAGTGGTACAACCTGGCAGCCGATCTTCCCACGCCGATGTTGCCGCCTCTCGGACCTGATGGGAAGCCCATCGGCCCGGAGATGCTGGCGCCGGTCTTCCCGATGAACCTCATCGAGCAAGAGGTCAGCAGCAAGCGCTGGATCGACATTCCGTCAGAGATTCTCGACATCCTGTACCGCTGGCGGCCCTCGCCGCTTCGGCGCGCGGTCTATCTCGAAAGATACCTGAAGACACCGGCGCGCATCTACTACAAGGATGAGAGCGTCAGCCCGGCAGGCAGCCACAAGCCCAACACCGCAGTTCCCCAGGCTTGGTATAATAAACAGTTCGGAATCAAGCGGCTGACCACCGAGACCGGCGCCGGGCA
>PMJO01000245.1 GCA_003158455.1 Myxococcales bacterium
GGAACGGAAGCTGTGTGGCGGTCGGGACCTGCGTGACAGGCTACCATGACGACGGGTATGGAACCTGTGTCATGAACGGAACCGGAGGCCAGGGCGCTGGTACTGGAACGGGTACTGGCACTGGAACGAGTACCGGTTCTGGGACGGGTACCGGTACTGGGATCGCCACCGGACTAGATGCCGGGCAGGCGGATGTGCCTGTCGGAGACGGTGGTGTTGACGCTGCAGTCGACGGCTCTCTCGACGCAGCCAGCCCGGATGAGTCCGCCACGCTGGATTCGTCCCCGGATGTGGCCACGGGTGGAGCGGGTGGCGGTTCAGGGACAGGCGGCGCATCGGGCTCCGGCGGCACGAGCGGCGACGGCGGCGCATCGGGCTCCGGCGGCACGAGTGGCGACGGCGGCGCATCGGGCACGGGCGGCACGAGCGGCGATGGCGGCGCATCGGGCACGGGTGGCGCTACGGGGACTCCAGTCGACGCCGCTCCAGACGGTCCTGCTGGATGGACTTGCGACCCGAGTTCGTACAATACCGGGAACGGCTGTGATTGCAATTGCGGGATATGGGATCCGGACTGTTATGTTGCCGGACAAGCCATGAATGACTGTTCTCCCGGCGATGTCTGCCTGCAAGTTGGAGTTTGTGGCACTGCCACCCAAGATGTTCTCGCCTTCCACCAGCTCGGCGCTTTAGGTATCGCCCTCAACGAGGGGATGGTCTACTGGACGGATACCGGCGACGGCAGCAACAACGGCGCGGTGGTGAAAGTGTCGGCCGCTGGCGGTGCTCGTACTACCCTTGCCTCAGGCCAGGTTTTCCCGGCGCTGATCGCGGTTGACAGCACTAACGTCTATTGGACGGACTACAACGGCGGCACGGTGCTGGCGCTTCCCAAGACCGGCACCGGCAGCGATACTCCCACTCCTATCGCATCAGGCCAAGCCAACCCCTTCGGCATTGCGGTTGACGCCGCGAACGTCTACTGGACGAACAGCGTGAATGGCACGGTGATGCAAATCCCCATCGGCGGTGGCAGCGCTCTTACCATCGCCTCAGGCCAGGGCGTCCCATGGATACTCGCCATTGACAGCGCGAACGTCTACTGGACTGCTCGGAACGACGGCACGGTGGTGACGGTGGCCAAAGGCGGTGGCAGCCCTCTTACTATCGCCTCAGGCCAGAGCGCCCCCTGGGGTATCGCGGTTGACGACGCGAACGTGTACTGGACGAACAACAACGACGGTACGGTGATGAGTGTTCCCAAGGGTGGTGGGAGTTACATTACCCTCGCCTCAGGCCAGGTCGGCCCCTACGGAGTGACCGTTGATGCCGCGAACGTGTACTGGGCCGATTACACCGGCAACACGCTGATGGCAGTGGCCAAAGGCGGTGGCACGTCCGTTACCCTCGCCTCAAGCCAGGCGAATCCTGCCTTCATCGCCGTGGACGCCACGAGCGCCTACTGGACGAACTACAATGGTGACGCCTACGAGAGGGTAGTGAAGCTGACACCAAAGTAGTGTGCATTCCGGCCACTGTAGGTGAGATCAGCCGGTGCGACGCGAGAGGGGCAATCCGGTCACAAGAAAATGAATGACCTTCTCCCTGCCTAGTGGCCTACTAGGATGCATGAGCAAGGACCAAGAGGGCCTCACCGAGGCGGTTGCGCTGGTCGCACTGGCGGGACGATTCTCCGGTGTCAACACCATTGACGAATTCTGGCGACTCGTCGTCGATGGCCAGAGCACCCCTGGCAGCCTCGCGACGAACCACGACCGGGACGCCGAGACCGGCGAATTCGATGTTTCGTTCTTCGGTGTCAGCCCGGAGGATGTAACCCAACTCGCACCGCGGCAGCGCGCATGGCTCGTGCGCGCCTGGGAGGCGCTCGAAGCGGCTGGGTACGCGCACGAGCGACACACGCAGGTGGTCGGCGTATTCACCGGCAGCCAGCCGCCGTCCTATCTGCACGAGAACCAGTCATCCGGCGCTCTGCTTGCCCTGCTAGTCCAGGCGGCGAAGCAGTTGCGCCTGGAAGAAGCAGTCATCAACGGTCAGACCCCAGGCTCGGCCGCACGCGAGGCCGTGGGCGGGGCGATGCGAAGCCTGGCAAACCAAACCGTAGACGTGGCAATGGCGGGCGGCGACGGCGCACGAGCGGTGGTCCTGAAACGCCTCACGGACGCCCTTCGCGATCGCGATCCCGTGCTGGCCGTCATTCGAGGTCAAGCGGTTGACCACCTTTCACTGGAAAGCGCACCGCCGACGGCGAGCCCGCCGGTCCCATTGGATGCGCGCCAGCCAACCACCTTGCTGGCCTCCGCGAAGACCCCGGCTGCATTGGAACAGGCGACTCAGAATCTTGCGGCGTGGGCAAGCGATGCCTGCCAGACAGGTCATGCAGCGTGGCCGCTGCCCGAAGTCGCGTCCGCCCTTCGCGACCGACGCCAGCTGTTTGGCCATCGCCGCGCCGTGCGCGTGGAGAGCTGGCGGGACGCTGTAGCAGCGCTTGGCGACAAGAACCGGTTTGCGACCGGCGTAGCGGTCGAGGGGAGTCCCAAGCTGTTCATGTCCCTGCCCGGCCAAGGCACCGTCAGGCCAGGCGCGCTGGCCCGCTTGCTTTCCCAAGCGCCCGAGTGGGCTTGTCACCTCATCCGCCTTGCCCGACTCGCCCAGGACGTGTCGGGCTTCGATTGCGTAGCGTGGCTCGGCGACCCGCATGCCGACCCCGACGTTGTGCTGAAGGACAATTCCAAGACCCAGCTGACCCTGTTCTGCGTGGGCACGGCGCTGGCGCGCTGGCTGATGGACGTGGGCGTGCGCCCCGACGGATTGGTCGGGCATTCGCTCGGCGAATGGATGGCGGCCGTGCTGGCTGGTGTGCTGAGCGATGAAGACGCAATCCGGGCCGTGCACCAGCGCGGTCGTCTCATGCAGTCGACCGGACCTGGCGCCGCTCTCATTGTAAAGCAGACCCCCGAGGCGCTAGCGGCCCGGCTTCCACCGGACGTCACACTCGCCTGCGTGAATGCCCGCGATCTCTGCCTGGTGAGTGGCCGGCCCGACGCTATCACCCGCTTTGCCGAGCGCCTTTCCGCCGAGCGTGTGTTCTGCCGGGTCGCCCCCATCTATGTAGCGGTTCATTCCCCGGCCATGGACGCGGTGGTGGAACCTTTCCTGCATGAGCTTCAGGCCATCACGTTTCGCGCGCCGCAGACGCCCGTACTTTCCACCGTCACGGGCGTTTGGATGACGGCAGAGCAGGCGCGCGATCCCAAGTACTGGGCGCACCAATTGCGTTCAACCGTGCAGTTTGCCACGGCGGTTGAGACCCTGTTGGCTGAGTCCTGCGCCGTGATCCTCGAGGTCGGCGTGGGCTCGGCGTTGACCAGTCTGGTCGCTGGGCGGATCAAGAACCGCCCATCCCACCGCGCCCTGGCCTTGCTCGGCCGCGACGAACCACCGGCCGAAGGCTACAGCGTCAGCCGACTCTACCAAACCCTGGGCGAGCTGTGGACGAACGGGGTTCCCGTCGACCTGGTTGGCACGGTGGAGTTCACCCGCGCCGCGCCCGTCCTGCCAGCCTATCCCTTTCACTCCCGGTGGAGTTGTTCGGCTGTCCAGCCCATTTCGTCGAACCAACGGCCACCGATTTGACGATTGACCGGCATGGCCTGGTTTGCCACCCCAGAGAACAGGATGGCCTGGTTGCGCCTTTCGATGGCATCGCCCAACTCATCGAGTGCACGCGCGCGATCCCTGGCATCAGCCAGGCAATCGGCCCGGTGAACCACATCGATGAAGTCCAGGGCATCCTGGATCGACCTACCTACACTCGCGGCAAGGCTCATGGGCATCTGTCGGTTCTCCGCCCGCAGACGCATCAATTCCCCGACCGCCCGGTATCCCACTCGCACCAGGTCCGCTCGCTTGAGCCACCGGGTTTCGTAGTTGATCCGATTGATAATCGATGCGCGCAACATAGCCCGACGGTGCTCTTCCACCGTCCGATAAAAGACTCTGTACCCGTGTTGGTCCGGCTCCTCAAAGAAGGTGGAAGCGGGATCCAGGAATGGGATCATAGGACATAGGAGCGGGGTTACCCGCCGGCCGGCGAACTTTTCCAGAAGATGGGCACAATAGTCGACATCGGCCTTGACCGCGTCCTCGTCTTGTTCGGGCATGCCAATGAAGAACCAAACGTCGATTTGATGGATGCCTATCGAAAGAGCGCGTTCGATCCATGCTTCCATCTCCGCCATGGTGTAGGCACCACGGCCAGCAAGCCGACCAATGCGCAAGTTGCTGGAGTCGGGCGACAGGGTGATGCTGGTGCGCGGATTGGCAGCGACCATCCGTTTGAGAACCGCATCCGGGGGCAGGTGATACTGTTCGTAGCTAACAGACTTGAGTCCGGCCGATGCGACCTGGTCGAGGAAGAAGTCCATTCGCTGCGGATTCTCGTTATACGAGCCGATGGAGTAGAAGTGAAAACGCCCCCGGTTGGGGATGCGACGCATGGATGCGAATTCGAAACTCAGTTCATCCTCGGACTTGCAAACCAAACTCCCGTCGCCGCCGAAAACCCTCTTGAACGCCGCACGCGATCCTCCGCACCAACCACATTGGAACGCACAGCCTGCGGTCTGGGTGGAGAGGATTTCCAGAATCGGGAGCGACTCCGTCTCGCTTGGCGATGGGATAGTGGCCCAGTCAATGCCACAGCCGTAGTTCTGCGGACGGTGGTCGAACCCATTGTCAACCACATCGCCAGAGGGAGTCTTCCAGAGCAAATTGGAAACTCCGGATGGCGTTTCGCCACGCTTTATCCGCCCTAGCAGGGAGTGCATGGGCTCGTGTGTGGTGTAGCCGCGCATGACCATGTCGANNCTACGTCAGGATGGATGCGTTTGAACTGTTGTGCGACTTCGAGCGCCCCCTGCACGTGAACCATCCAGTGCAAGTCGATCCCCAGAAGTTTCACATCTATCGCGGAAAAGATGGCATCCGCGGACAGGTCAGGATGGCGGAGCAGTAGCGTGCTCAGATTCAGGATGCGGACTTGGTGATTCCGCTCCGACAAGAATCGCTGCAGAGTCTTGAAGCCAACTGGGAAGTACTCATAAAGTGGAGTGATGGGGACATCACCAGATGTGCCGAGATACGGGAAATAGATGTCGCGACGATTGCGGAAATCGAAGAACGCGGGAGCGTGTAGCAGAAGTAGATCCGAAGACAGCGTAGGCAAGCGTTGCGACGATTTTTCCGTCATGATGGCTATCCTTGTGTCATGTCGAGTTTGCCGGCAACTTCCGCGCAGAAAACGACATCCTAGCTGCTCTTGCCGTTGGTGTCACTTTGCCCGCACGCGTCCTCGTGCGAGATTCATGCAGTTGGTGGACTACCTGACACGCACGAGTTGTTTGCCGCGATTTTCTCCGTTGAACAATCGAATCAGCGCTGCGGGCGCGTTTTCGAATCCGTCAACGATGTCCACGCGGTCTCGAATCTTGCCCGCGCGCAGCCAGGCCGCGAGCGCGGACGAGGCCTCGTCGAAGCGCGGGAGGTAGTCAAAAAACAGGAACCCCTCCATGCGCGCCCGCCGAAGCAGCAGGCGCAGGTAGTTCCTCGGTCCGGCAATGGGCGTGTCAGCGTTGTATCCGGAGATCGCGCCGCAGATCACGACG
>PMJO01000286.1 GCA_003158455.1 Myxococcales bacterium
CTTGCGATAGACCTTGGACGAGTCGGGAAACATACCTTGTTCCCAGTACAATTCGGCCAGCGCCTCGATCATCTTGGGGGCGTAGTCGCCACCCATGCGCTGGAAGAACTCCCACGCTTTTTCCGGGGAAGCGCCGGGGGTGCGCGCGTAGGCCTTTACCAAGTCCTTCTTGGCCTCCTTTTCCAGGGGGCCGCTCTGAAACTTCGGGATCTTGCCCGCCTGGCAAAGCTCAATCACGTTGACAAAGATCCCCAGCGCCGACTTGAAGTTGCCCAGGTTGATCTGCGCCCAACCCTTTTTGTACACGGCGAAGCCGTATACTGTCGACTTGGGGAACTGCTCCACTTTCTCGTAGAACTTGAGCGCGTTGTCCATCTCGCCCCGGGCGAAGAAGTACTCGGCAAAGGACAGGTAGGCGTTGGGGACATACTTCGACTGCGGGAAGTCCTTGATGAGACGGTGGAAGAACTCCCGCGCCTTGTCGTCCTTCTTGATCATCTGCAGCAGATAGGCGAGGCGGAACAACACCTCGTCCATGCGCTCGTACTTCGCGTGCTTGGACGCCTCGACGTAGTACTTGACCGCCTCGTTGGCCCACCTCTCAGAACTCTTCTCGGCGTCCTGCTGATCCTTCTTCAGCTTGGCGGCCAGGGAAGTGTTCTTCTTCTGCTCAGCTTGAAATATCTTCTCATCGAAGCTGCGCGCCGTGAGGCTATCGGAACGCTGGTTTTCGGCGTAGAGCTCGCCAAGACGGAAGTAGAAGTCGGGCTTCTGCGGGTCATCGTTGGGCGTGATCTTGATGAGCCGATTGAGCTGCTCAATCTGCTTCTTGGTGATCTTCTGGATCTTCGCCTGCTGCTGACCGACGAACTGCTCCACCGTCAGAACCGGCCCGGTCTGTTTCTGCTCTTTGGGCGGCTCCTTTGGTTTCGTCAGCTCGGTCTGGGCCGTGCCCTGGACTTCCAGTTCCTTCTTCTTGAATCTTGCATCAGCGAAAGTTGTCCCTGAGCCAACCACCACGCCGACAAGGACGATGCCGAGCGAGGCACAGAGTGTGGAGCTTCGATGATCCGTCATGTTCATTTCCCTTGCTTGGCTGATCTGGTGCCAGTCACGGTTATTCGGCTGCCGGTGCCGGTGCCGATTCTGGGGCGGGGGCGGGGGCGGAGGATTCACCCGACGATTCGTCACCTTCTTGCACTGGAGCTTGTTCTCCTCCACCGGCCGGCGCCCCTTCGGGTCCCGCACTTCCGTGTGCGCACTTGTTGAGGAGCTTGTAGCGATAGTACCCGAGTTCGTCACGCCAATACTCCCCCAAGAACGGCCAGAACTCGTGCTCGTCGTCGATGCGAACGTTGCTGATGTCTTTCACGTGGCTCGCGCCGCGGGTCTCCGCCTCGGCCTTGACATCCTCTTCCAACTCGCCTTTCTCACCCTGCAGAATCTCGTACTCAATCTTGATGACGCGGGTAATGAGCTGGCGGAGCTCATTCACTAGGCGCTCGACACGCTTGCGCGCAATTTCCCCGGTTTCATTCACCGCCAAAGCCCGGGTCACACCGATTTCGGAATAGATGGTTGTGGCCACCGCGGTGCTCTTCCACGCGGCATCAGCCTCCTCATGTTGCGTAAGTTCGCGACTTAGCTCACGTGCGGCGTCGAAGCGGCGAACCAAGCTGCGGTCTGAGAGAACCGCGCGCGCAGCCCGTTCTACCGTGGGAGGCAGGCCTGACTTGCCGGTCCGGATCTTGACTGCCATCTCGTAGAATTGGTCGTTGGCGGTGTTGCTGGCTAGCAGCTTGGTCAGGCCTTCCGCCACCTGGGGAACCCAGTCGTTGAACTCCTGNNGGTCGCCTTGACCGTCAGGGCCTCAGCCACGGATTCGGGCTTGATGAAGTACTCGAAGAACGGGGCACGCAGGGTGTGGATGTTGCCCAGGGCCTTCGAATACCCCTCCTGCTTGAGCATGAAGTTGGCCCACGATGCCTCGAACAGGCTGTTCGGCCAGTCATACGCCTCGGGTGAAACCCGGTCGAAGTACTTGGTCGCCATTTTGAACTGACCGGTTGAGTAAAAAACCCGAGCGAGCGAGAGATTGGCCAGATCCTGGAACGGCTTGACCTTCGGATCCTGACTCTCCTCCGCCGCCAGCAAGACCGCCTTGAACGCCTCAACCGCGGGCTTGGCGGAGTACTCGCGTACATAGGTGGCACCTTCGAAAAGCTTGGCTTGCGGGTAGAAGGCGCTCTTGGGCGGAACCAAGTTGAAAAGCGAAACGGCTTCCTGGAACTTGCCCTTGTTATAGTGGTACTTGCCGAGCAGGAAGTACAGCTCGTCGCGCACCGCCTCAAGCTGCGGGGCTTCCAGTTCCTGCCGGTTGTACTTGCCGATCTTCTCCAGAACGAGAGCGACATCCACCGGCTGATGCGTGAGCGAGGCAAGCCACTGCAGAGTCTCGTTGTAATGGGGATGGGCGGGACCCTTCTGCACAATGCGATCGAAGTAGCTCAACGCCGCCGAAAAGAACTTCAGCTTGAACAGCGTCTTGCCCATCATGAACTCAGCCCGCATCTTCGCGCCAGGGTCGCCGCCCGCCTCGCCCTCGATGGCCTTGTTGAACTCGATTGAGGCCATGTAGTAGTCGCCACGCTGGTAGAACTTCTCGGCTCGATCGAGCGCGGGAAAGCCGACCCCGCCTTCAGAGGAAGCCTCACCTGCTGATTTGGATTTCGACGAAGTCTCGCCCGCGGGCGTAGCGCCGGCCGGCTTGCTCTTGCGCCGCCTTTGCGCCCAGGCATCGGACGTCACCGCCAGGGTGAGGGCGAAAAGCAGGAACAATGCACAACCCTTTTCACGGCTCATGGATGACCTCGCATCGGTGACGCCCACCTCATACAAATGAGGCGGGCAATTGGTGGAAGAGACTGGTCAAGTATTTGGTGTCGCCTACCCGGCCGCACGACCGTAAGCTAGTGTTTGGGTGTTGGCAGGGCTTCAATTCGCGAACCGTAGCGATAGTATCGATGACCCTACCGTCGGTGTTGGGCCTCGAAACCGGGCCATCCTAGGCACGCGGATCTGAGGTGTCAAGGGGGAACATCCCACCCCAAACTGCGGTCAACCACGCGAATCTGCGGAACAAAATGTCGCTCTGCGGAGCTACGATTCCCTGTTGACAGGCGACCTTGCGAGGCTTAGATGATCTACCACTAGCATCCTAACGTGCTAGCCATCGGCTTCGGCCGAACCGGACAGGAGGAGTCCTACGATGAGTCCGAAACTCCGCGCCCCGTCTCGCCAATTGCGGCCCGCCTTGGTTCGCGCCTCTTTGCTTTGTGCGTCACTTCTTGCCCTTGCCGCCTTTGGCAGCATGGCTTGCGAGGACAACGGGATCGGCCGCCGCTGTGATCTCTTGGCCGACGCTGGGTCGGCGCAGGCCGTTTATAACAGCGAGGCACTCGAGTGCCCGACCCGTATCTGCCTAAAACCCCAAGTGCAGAGCGCGAGCGGCAACACTGCGGGGCAGTCCGTGGATACTGGCCCCTACTGCTCGGCACGCTGCTCACAGGACAGCGACTGCGAAGGACGAAAACGTGACAACCAGGACCCCAATGACAAGGGTTGCAAGAGCGGCTACACCTGCGGCCAGAACTTCGTAGTCGGCCCGCTCTGCTGCTGCAAGCTTTGCCTTTGCAAGGACTTTATCTCCGGGTCCGTCCAGACGCCTCTCACCTGCGAGTTGGATTCGAGCGGAAAGAACTTCTGCGGCTCTGAAACGATATGCCCCGGCGGGGGTTGACGAACGGCAGGGACGGTTGCCTGCTATATCTGGCCCACCGTCGAGGGCACGTACTGCTGTTGGGGCTCGCGCTGAGGATCTAGCCGCTCTGCTACTGGAGACGCGCGGCTATCGCATCATCGAACGGAACTGGCGCCGCCCCGAGGGAGAGTTGGACTTGGTGGCACACGATCAAGGCGTTCTGGTCTTCGTTGAGGTCCGTTCACGCACGGGCGAAGAACGTGGAAATCCTCTTGAGACGGTGAACGCGCGCAAGCGAGCCCGCGTCGTGCGCGCAGCTCGCCTCTACTTGGAAGCCGCCCAGCCCGCCGCGACAGCCTTTCGTTTTGACGTCGTGGGGGTTATCTTCCCGTCCGACGGCGGCCAGCCCGCGATCACTCACGTGGAAGACGCGTTTCGCGTGAGTTAGTTCACGTGGGAACCCTGGGAGGGTTCGCTTCGCCCTTCGGCCCCCCCACCCTGTCCATCCCGAAGGGCCGGCGGGCTACCCACGCGACTAGGCGCTAGGCGAATTGTCGTCGGGAGCCGGAACGGTATTTTCGGGAGCCGCGTGGCTGCCCGCCTGGTCCTGCTCCACCACGCTGCGCTCGCCCTTGATGCGTGCCGCGCGGCCCTGCAGCTCCCTCAAGTAGTTGAGGCGCGCGCGACGTACGCGCCCGCGCTGCACAATCTCGATCCTCTCGATCCGACTCGTGTGCAGCGGGAAGATGCGCTCGACGCCAACTCCATACGAAATCTTGCGCACGGTGAAGGATGCGCAGGCGGAGCTGGAACGCCGGTCGATGCACACGCCCTCGAATACCTGGACGCGCTCCTTGTCGCCTTCCTTGATCAAGGTATGCACCCTTACGCTGTCACCCGGCCGGAAGTCCGGAATGTTGTCCCGTCGGCAGGTATTCTCGATCGCTCGTATCAGGGGGTGCGTGCTCATTGGTCCGCTCGATGCAAGGGCGTATTTACTACGCGCAAGGAGGCCCGTAGTCAACATCAACATGGGAACCCTGGTAGGGTTCCCATACCTCCCGCGCTCTGGCTCGGGCGGGCGAAGCCCGCCTGAGCCTACGCGTTCATGGGAACCCTGGTAGGGTTCGCTTCGCTCTTCGGCTCCCCACCCGCCTCCCCTTCCCCCTCGCTTCGCTCGGCCTAACCCATACCCTCGCACGCTATGGCTCCGTCGGGCCAAACCCGCCGGAGGCCTACCCGGTCCCATCCAGTTCGGCGAGCATGGCCCTCTCTTCTTCGGTCAAAGGGTAGCGATCGATCAGATCCGGACGGAGTGACAAGGTACGACGCAACGATTCCCGGCGGCGCCAACGCGCCACTTCGGCGTGGTCCCCCGACAGCAGCACCTCCGGAACACCGAGCCCACGAAAGAAGGGAGGCCTGGTCCACTGGGGAAACTCCAACCGGCCGTCGGAGAAGGACTCCTCCACGACCGACTCCCCGCATCCAAGTACTCCCGGTACCAGGCGCGCGGTGGCCTCTATGATCACAGCGGCCGCGACCTCGCCACCCGCCAGCACGTAGTCCCCGATACTCACCGACTGGTCGGCGTAGAGTTGGGCGATCCTCTCGTCCACACCCTCATAGCGGCCACAGATGAGCATGATACGCCCGCGTGCCGCCAAGTCTGCCGCGCACTGCTGATCGAACAGCCGCCCGGATGGCGACAGCAGGAGCCGATGGGCTCGCCCCCGCCGAGTCTCCGCATCATCGATGGCCGCCGCGACCGGATCTGGGCGCAGAATCATGCCAGGGCCGCCGCCGTAGGGCGAATCGTCGACTTGGCGATGGCGCCCGGGAGCGAAGTCCCGCGGGTTGGTCATCTCGACGGCGATGAGGCCGCTTGCGACAGCCTTGCCTAGCAGACTGGCCTGGAGAAGCGAAGTGAAGACCTCGGGAAACAGGGTGATGATTTCGATCACAAGTCGGGGCGAGGTCGCGCACACGACTCCGTTGGCGCAGAGCCGATCGTCACTCATGAAGTTCAACCACCACGCGCTTGCCCAAAGGGTCGACTGCCACAATGAACTCAGGCACGGCAGGAAGCAACCGCTCGCTGTGCTCCCCGTCGGCAATTACCATGACATCCTGGGCTCCGTTCCAGAAGACTCCGCGCACAGCCCCGAGAACGCGCCTCTCTCGGTCTTCGACCTGGCAGCCGAGCAGATCTTCGACATAGAATTCCCCCGCGCCGAGAGGTGGAAGGGTCGTCCTTTGCAGCCACAACTCTCGCCCGGTCAGAGACGCTGCCCCCTTTCGCGTGAAGACGCCCTCCAGCCTGAGCAAGAACCCGTCACCCATGCGCCGAACCGCAGTAATCGTTGCCTTGGTTTCGTGGTGTGCGCCTCCAATCGTCACCCCCAGGGGGAGGGGAACGCTGTCCAGACGCCATCCTCCCGAATGAAAGGGACGCAGACTGATCTCGCCCGTGGTTCCGTGGGGTCGCCCCAAGACTCCAAAGGGCAAGACCTCGGCGGGCACGCCGTCACCTATTGAGCGCAGCGGAGAACCCCCGCGCTATTCGAGGATCTCCAAGATCGCGCGCCGTTTCATCTTGGCTGACGCCGCAGAAAGGACGGTGCGAAGGGCCTTGGCCGTGCGGCCCTGGCGTCCGATGACTCTGCCCAGGTCTGACTCGGCCACCTTCAACTCGAACACCGTACCGTCCTGCTCCTCGATCTCCTCGACTGCCACCTCATCGGGGTGCTCCACCAGCGCACGCGCTAGATAGAGCACCAGCTCGCGCAGGGGCGGCGCTTTCTCGGAACCTCCAACGGACGGGGACTCGGCGCCCTCTGTCACGGGAGCACTACTCGGTGGGCGCGGCCACGGCTGCACGCCTGGCCCTGTCGATGAGCTGGCCGACAGTCTCGCTAGGAACGGCGCCTGCAGCCAACCAATGGTCAACCCGGGCCATGTCGAACTTGACCTCGGGCGGGCTGGTCCGCGGGTCGTAGGTTCCAACCTGCTCGATCAATCGTCCATCTCGGGGACTCCGGCGATCCGAGGCCACAACGCGATAGTGGGGGGATTTCTTCCCTCCGCCGCGGGTGAGTCGTAAGATTACGGCCATATTGTTTGCATCCTCGTGGGCTCGAACTGAGCTAACGGCTGAGAGTGATTATAACGCATCTGATTGTCAAGGCTAAGGTGGTTCTTTTCGCTCATGACTGGTTTCCGCCTGTGCGCGTTACCGGCGCCCCTCAGAGGTGACAGCCGGCCAAGCCTGTGGGATTTTCCTATCATTTCATGCGTCCACAATCCCCTGGCCCCCTCCTGGCAGCTCTGTTCGCAGCTCACTTCGCGTATGCGAGTGGCTTTCCCCTCGCCAGCCCGCGTGAACGCCGCGCCGTGGTTTTCTACACCGCACAGACCCAAGGCACGCTGGAACCATGTGGCTGTACGAGCGATCCACTTGGCGACATCGCGCGCGTGACCGCCCTGGTGCGCAGGACTGCACGTGGCGGCGACGCCATGCTGGTGGACGCCGGCAATCTGACCTACCCTGTCGGCGAGATTCCGTCGCGCAAGCAGGAGGCCGCCGACCTAGTGGCAGGCTTTCTCGCGCAAGAGTTGACCCGCCTGCCGTTTGGCGGGTCGGCCCTTGGCGAGACCGATCTGACGCGAGGAGCTGCCAGAGTTCAGCCCCACCGCCTCGCCGCCAACCTAGGTGGTCTTGCTTTCATCGAACCGTCGCACATCAAGCTTGTGGGCGGAATCAAGATCGGCGTCTTTGGCCTCGTCGATTCGGACCTCGCGCAAGAGAAAGGTCTGCACGCGGAAGACCCAGTGAGCACAGCTCAGGCCGAGGCCGATCGGCTGCGCGCGGCTGGCGCCGAGGTCGTGATCGCGTTGGCACCGCTCGAACGCGGGCAGGCGCGCGCAGTGGCCCGCAAGGCGGCAGTTGACTTCGTCGTGCTGGGCAAGGATGTGGGTGACGGAGCCGCGCACGCGGAGAAGGTCGGCAGTGCTTTTCTCGTGGTCCCGGCTTCTGAGATGCAGCGGGTCGGCAGACTAGAGATCGTGCTTCGTGAGGCACGGCCCGCTGGAGAATCGCTCCGCGATGCCGGTGGACCGGCGGCGAATCGCGTCCGAGCTGAGGTGATTGATCGGCAGATTCGCCAACTGGATGCCGATCTCGCGAGTTGGGAGAAGGACGCTGCCAGTGATGCGGCCTTTGTGGCGGCAAGGCGCAGAGAGCGAGACGAGCTCCGCGCCGAGGCTGCGGCGCTGGCCAGCACGGTCTGGAAAGCGCCGCCCCAAGGCTCGTACTTCATCAACGAGCTTCTGCCCATCCGACGCAGCCTGGCCCGCGATCCGGCGCTGGCCACCAGCATGCGAAAACTCGACCAGGCGGTGGGCGCCGCCAACCTACGGATGGCTGAGCCGCCGCCCCCCGCTGAGCCGGGCCGGGCGCATTTTTCTGGTGACGCTTCCTGTGTCCGCTGCCACAAGGCGGCGGCTCGGTTTTGCAAGAACACGGCCCACGCGCACGCCTGGAGAACCCTGCGGGCCGTGGGCAAGACGGCTCACGGCGACTGTGTCAGTTGCCACGTTACCGGTTACGGCGAGATGGGTGGGTCAAGCCTGGGGTTCAGCAAGGGCCTGGAGAATATCCAATGCGAGGCCTGCCACGGCCCGGGCTCGATTCACGTGGAGAAACGCGGGCTGGAGAAACCGCTTGCTCTGCGCACGAGTACACCCGAGTCGGTGTGCACGCGCTGCCACAACGAGAAACATTCAGACACCTTCCAATACGATGCCTATCTGCGCGACGTCATCGGTCCCGGTCACGGCGAGGACGCGCGCGAGAAGCTGGGAACAGGACCAACCGCCAGGGATCTGCGGGCGGCCGCGAAACGCGCACGGCTGTCTGCTGCAGAGCCGAAATGAGCTAGCTATTCCACACAGAGAGTGCGGGAAACACGGAGATCGGATGAGAAGAAAGAATCCGGACTGCGCTAAGTCCAATCTTTCCCCTTCGCGTCCGGCTCGGTGGCCTCGGTGTCCTCTGTGTGAAATAGCCAACTTCGATCCGAGGCCCATGAAATGCGGGCCGGCTTCCAACCTGTGAAGACGTGAGACTAGCCGTCGAGCTTCTTCGGCGATGAGCCGGCAAGGATCTGGTCGAGCAAGTCACCCTCGATGTTGCCCCCGCTGATCAGGACGACCACCCGATGACTTTGCACGGCAAGCTTGTCCTCCAGAAGGCCGGCCAGCGCTACCGCCGCCGAGGCCTCGCACACCATGCCCAGAGACCGGTAGGCGTACACGATCGCCTGCCGCATCCCTACTTCACTGACCAGGGCGACCTCGGGGAAGTAGTCCTTGGCCATGGCGAAGGTACGCTCGCTGACCGCGCCTTCCAGGCCCTCGGCCAGGGTGGGGCCGCCGTCATATTGGGTGTAGGCCCGCCCCTCGTCCAGCGACCGCTTCATGGCACAGTTGGCTTCGGGCGAGACGCCCAGCACGCGGATTCCGCGCGGAACCATTTCGACCCCCAGCCCTGCCGCAAGGCCGCCGCCGCCCACCGGGGTCACCACGGTGTCCACATCGGGAAGCTGGGCCAAGATCTCGCGCGCCAACACGCCGCCATTCCCTGCGATGACCCAGTCATCGTCGAAAGCAGAGGCGAAGCTGAGCGAGGGGTCTGCCCCTGCGCGCCGGCGCGCTTCGGCTTCGGCTTCGTCGTAGGATGAACCGACGACTTCCAACTCCGCGCCCAGCGCCAAGATTCCGTCGCGCTTGCTTTGCGGGGTCTGGGCAGAAACCAACACCTGGGCCTGCACGCCGAATACGCGGGCCGCCAGCGCTACGCCCAGCCCGTGGTTCCCTGCCGAAGCGGCGATGACCCTCTTCTTTCCCGCCTGGCTCATCCCGGCGACGAACGCCGCAGCCCCACGCAACTTGAACGACCCGGTTCGCTGCAGCGATTCAAGCTTCAGCCACACATCCGCGCCAGTGCGGCGGCCCAGCGCGGGCGCTGGGATGAGCGGCGTCACGCGCACCAGTCGGCGCACCCGTTCGGCGATGCTGCCGCCGGTCACCTCGGTCCAGATGTCTGGGTCGAACAGCCGCATGGAGTCGTTGCACGCTATCAGCGTGGACCGCAAAACGCCATGTGTCTGCGTGCCTTCTTGGGGCGAGGGCGGTACACCTAGATTGATGGTTGCCCTCGACATCGCACAGCTCGTGCGCTCAGGCCAGGTGGAAGAAAGCCGGGCCGAACGGGTACAATGGCTGTGGAACGAGATCCGCCGCCTCAAGCACGACAAGCACGCTTTCTTGCCCGCCCACAACTACCAGGTGCCCGAGGTGCAGGCCATCGCCGACACCGTCGGCGATTCCTTCGAGCTGGCGGTGCGTGCCCGCGACGTCAAAGCGCGCCTGGTGGTCTTCTGTGGCGTCCGCTTCATGGCCGAAGGGTGCTACACCCTGGCCCCGGATGTGCCAGTCTACCTGCCCAGCCAGCAAGCGCTCTGCTCGCTGGCCGAAATGGATGCCGACGATCTCGAGGAACGGCAGGAGTTCTTGCGCTCGCTCGGGCGCAAGTTCGCCACGATGACTTACGTCAACACCTACGCCAGCGTGAAGGCTCTGTCCGACGTGTGTTGCACCAGTTCCAACGCGGTGAAGATCGCCGACCGGCTGGGCGTGCCGGACCTGCTCTTCGTGCCCGACCAGAATCTCGCGTATCAAGTGGCGCTGCAGACCCGCCGCATGTACCTGCCCCCGCCTGAACCGCACCAGTTCCATCCGCGCGAATACCTTGCCCGCATCGAGCCTTTGCTCCGGGAGGGTGAACGCGCGGGCATGGTCGGCAACCTGTTCGCCTGGGAAGGCGCCTGCCACGTCCACCATCAGATGACCCTGGCCGATATTGCCCACATCCGCCAAGAAGATCCCGAAGCGGTGGTCATTGTACACGGCGAGGTGAAACCCGAACTGCAACAAGCCGCCGACGAGGTGATGTCTACCTCGCAGATGGCCAAGTACGTGGAGAGCCATCCCGAAAAAAAGCGTCTGGCCATTCTTACCGAGTGCGGCCTGGTGGTGCGCCTGGAACTGGAACACCCCGACCGGCAATTCTACAAACCCTGCCGGCTGTGCGAGCACATGAAGGCCATCACCCTAGAGAGTGTCTACGAAACCCTGCGCGACGAGCCTGCCCACTGCCTGGTGACGGTTCCCGAGGCTGTGCGCCAGCGGGCCGCGGCCGCCATGCTGCGCATGATCGATCTCGGGGCCTGACCTTCGCTACGGGAACACCAGCACATTGCGCGGGCCATAGCTGGCCACCAGCCCGTCGATATAGCGTCTGACGAGATCACGTCGGGCCACCACCGCCCGGATTTCGCTTGGGGTCAGAATCTGGTAC
>PMJO01000108.1:0-13389 GCA_003158455.1 Myxococcales bacterium
GCTCGGGTGGCACGACCAGCTCCGGTGGCACGGTGGACGACGGCGGCACTACATACGACGGCGGCACGACATACGACGGCGGCACTGCATACGACAGTGGCACGCCCTACGACGGTGATGCGCTCTACGACGCGCCCTACTACGGTGACTCGTCCTCCGACAGTGACTAGCAGTCGTACTCAAACCGCGGGGTGCGGGACCGAATGCTGTACGCACAACCGTCTTCGATACCAATCTTCGAGTCTCCGCAGTTTCTCCCCGAATGTGTCGCCACGCTGGGATCTTCATGACAGTCAAATCCGATATGTCGACTCGTTCAGGGCGCAACGTATGGTTGTCGGCGACAGTGATCTTGGTTGGGCTGGCCGCCGTCGTCGTCGTGCTGGTGCTGGCTCTGTCGGGAGGTTCGCCGCATCAGCCGAGCACTGCCGCTCGCATATCGCCAATCACGTCAGCCCTAGGCCACGGCGCAAGATCAGTGGGTGGGGAACCGGATTCGACCGCGAGCTTGCGTGCAACCAACACCCCTCGCATCATTCGGATCGAGCCGACGACCGAATCGGCTGGCGACGAAGATCCGTCGAAGGCGGGAAACCGAGAGGCAGATTCCGTGAAGAAGGCGGCGCGGGGGCCATCCGACGAAGAACGTCGAAACGCTGCCATTTCTCCGGAAGAGGCGCGTGCGCTTGAGAATTCCATGAAGCCCACCGAATAGCCCGCGCAGCAGCGCCGCACCGCCCGGATGCGCTTACCTGTGCTCGGAAGAACATTCCCTACCCGATGCCCTCGAAGAGGACCGTAGAGAGGTAGCGTTCGCCAGAGTCGGGCAGAATGGCCACGATGGTCTTGCCGGCGAACTGCTGCGCGCCGGCCAGCCGCACGGCCACGGCGGCGGCCGCCCCGCTGGAGATGCCCGAGAGGATGCCCTCCTCGCGTGCCAGCCGGCGCGCCGTCTCGACCGCCTCCTCGTCGGAGACCTGTTCCACCTGATCGACCAGGTTGAGGTCGAGGGTGTCGGGTATAAAACCGGCGCCAATGCCCTGGATTTTGTGCGGCGATGGCTTCAAAGGCGCGCCACTGCGCATCTGCGTGATGACCGGGCTTTTGGCCGGCTCCACCGCCACGGAATGCAAAGCCTTGCCCTTGACCTTCTCCCAGAAGCGCGAAATTCCAGAAATCGTGCCGCCGGTGCCCACCCCCGAAACCAAAACGTCCACTTTCCCGTCGGTGTCAGCCCAGATCTCGGGTCCGGTGGTCTGCTCGTGGATGCGCGGGTTGGCCGGATTCTTGAATTGCTGGGGCAAGAAGTAGCGCGCCGGATCAGACGCCGCCAAGGCTTCGGCCCGTTTGATAGCGCCGGGCATGCCTTCTGTACCTGGCGTAAGCATCAAATTGGCGCCGAAGGCGGCCAGTACGCGCCGGCGTTCCATACTGAAGGTCTCGGGCATGCACAGGGTCAGCTTGTAGCCACGCGCCGCGCACACAAAGGCGAGAGCGATACCGGTGTTCCCGCTGGTGGGTTCGACAACCTCGACCCCGGGTTTCAGCACGCCCCGTTCTTCTCCGTCTGTTATCATAGACGCACCGATGCGACACTTGACGGAATATGCCGGGTTGCGGCCCTCAATCTTGACCAGAACCGTGGCCTTGGACCCGGCAGTGAGTCGGTTCAGTCTTATGAGGGGCGTTCGACCGATTGACAGGGAATTGTCAGCGAAGACGTTCGACATGGTACCTACCTCCTGCGAATGTGGCCAAGATCCTGACTGCCCATCATCCAAGCGCGAGGGCCCGGTCGAGCGCCTCGATCAGATCGTCGGGATGCTCCAGCCCGATGGACAAGCGGATGAGTTCCGGGGTGAGTCCGGACTCACGCTGTTGCGCCTCGGTCAGTTGCGAATGTGACGTGCTGGCCGGATGGAGAACCAGGCTCTTGGCGTCGCCAACGTTGGCCAGGTGGGAAAAGAGCGTGATGTTGTCGATGAACTTGACCGCAGCTTGATATCCGCCCTGGTGACCGAAAACCACCATGCCGCCAAAGCCGCGCTGCAAATACCGTCTAGCCACGTCATAGCTCGGATCCTGCTTGAGACCTGGGTAGCGGACCCAGGCCACCTTTGGGTGACGCTTGAGAAACTCGGCCACCTTGAGCGCATTCTCGCTATGGCGGGCCATGCGCACGGGCAAGGTCTCGATGCCTTGCAGAAAGATCCACGAATTGTCGGGCGCAATGCACGCGCCCAGGTTGCGTAGGGGCACGGTGCGGACCCGCAGAGCAAAGGCGATGGGAGCCAGCGCCTCCGGCAAATCGTGGGCCCAGCGCAGTCCGTGGTAGTTGTTGTCGGGCTGGTTGAAAAGCTTGAAGCGGGGGTTCTTCCAGTCGAACCTACCCGCATCGGTCACACTGCCACCGATGGCGGCGCCGTGGCCACCCAGCCACTTGGTCAGCGAATTGACGACGATGTCCGCGCCGTGCTCGATGGTGCGAAGCAAATATGGGGTAGTAAAGGTCGCGTCCGCGATGAGCGGCAGCCCGTTCCGGTGCGCTACTTCCGCTACCGCGGCCACGTCAGTGAAATCCAGAACTGGGTTGCCGATGGTTTCGATGAACAGGGCGCGCGTCTTGTCGTTGATGGCGCGCTCGAAGTTGCTCGGATCCTTGGGGTCGACGAAGCGGGTCTTGATCCCCAACTGCGGCAAGATGGCATCGAACTGGGTGTAGGTGCCGCCATAGAGGTTGTTGGCCGCCACAATCTCGTCGCCCGCCTGCGCCAGGGTGATGACGGCGTAGAAAATTGCAGTTGTACCGGATGCCAGGGCGACCGAGGCCGCGCCACCCTCGAGCTGCGACAGCCGCTGCTCCAAGATGTCGGTCGTTGGGTTTTGCAGGCGGGTGTAGATGTTGCCCAGCTCTTTGAGCGCAAACAGGTTGGCGGCGTGTTCAGTATTCTTGAACAGGTAGGAGGTCGTCCGATACACCGGCACCCCGCGTGAAAAGGTGGCATCCACCGGCTGCCCCGCGTGCAGGGCCAAGGTTTCGAAGCGATAGGGCTTAGAACTCATAGGACTTCCTCTCGTGAAAGCGCGATTGACGCCAACGCTGGCCAGCGGGTTCTGATCCTTTTCCTAGAATGGGGGCAAGTGATTGTCGAGGACAACTTCAGTTAAAGAGACTGATGTTCGCCAAACTGTCGCTAGGCTAGCGGGCATAGATTATGACGTCGTGGCAGCGAATTTCCGAGCTGCCGAGATTCTCGTAGGTGTGCGGCTGGTCGGCCAAAAACGAAACGGTGTCGCCAGCGGCAAGTTCGTACACCTCGCTGCCCACCAGCATGCGCAACTGACCGTTGAGCAGGATCACGATCTCGCGGGTGCCGGCGGCGTGGGCGTCCGAACTGTGGGCTGCGCGCGCCGCCAGGCGCAGCTCGTAGGCCTCGACCCAGGGGCAGGATCCGGCAGGGGTGAGGGGACGGCTCTCCATGCGACCGTCAGCGGAGCGCAGTACCTGCGCGTCGGTGCGGCGCAGCACCGCCACCGCCTGCGAGCTTCCGCCGACAAGCTCGGCAAATGGTATAGCCAGGCCCACGGCGATCTTCCACAGTACTCCCAAGGAAGGATTGCTCTTCAGGGTTTCGATCTGAGAAAGCGCCGCGCGGCTGACCCCAGAGGCCGCTGCCAATTGATCGAGAGACATCCCGCGCGCCTTGCGCTTTTCGCGCAGATTCGTCGCCACCCGGCGACCGAGGTCAGCGGCCCCAATGTCATCCCCCGGGGGCAGCGGCGCCTTGCGCATGGATGCGACGGAAGCGTGGGTGGGAATCTGTGTCGAGGATTTGCTGTCTGTCTTTGTGGCCATATGGACAACAATAGCAGAAGTGAAAATTCGGGGCTAAAGACGCCCCTTCTTGCCCGACTTGGGGTTGGATGCTGGTGGCCGCGCTTCGTCACAGGGTAGCCTGATGATCGCGGAGCGGCCCGGTCAATGGCGGCAGGACATCTGCGGGGAGCGTGGTAAAAGCTGCGCTCGATTCACCATGCGCCCGAGTATCGTACGCAACCCGGTGGCGTCCGAGCGTGACGTCAGCGTCGGCCCGTGGTCCGATAGCGATCGGGCGCGGCGCTACGACTCGGCTGAGAACCGGGATTTCTACGGGAATCTGTTGCAACGGCTGGTTGCTGACGCGCGGTGGTTTTCTGCGGGGCTGGGGCTGGACCTGGGCTGTGGCAGTGGCTTTGCGACCGAAAGGCTACTGCAGGCATTTCCCGGTGTCGCTTGGCATGGCGTGGATGTGTCATTGCCCATGCTGACGCGAGCGGCGCACAAGCCGAGCATGGCGGCGGTTTCCCTGTGTCACGGAGCTGCCGAGGCGCTGCCATATGCTGCGGGTTCGTTTGCCGTGGCGGTTTCCAATTTCTCTTGGCACTGGTTCCAGCCCGCCGCCGGGCACGAGGTGCTGCGCGTACTGGGGCCTGACGGTTGGCTTTTGCTGAGCGCACCCTTGCGCCACCTCAGCAACGCTGAGGGCAATCGCTGGCTGGCGCGGCGGCTGCATGCGCGCCGGCGCAGCTTTCGCCGCTTGGGCAGTCAGGGCCTCCGGATGGAGGAGATGGCGAGCTTGTTGCCGGGAGGAATGCGCATTCATCATCTGGACTCGGTGGTGATCGAGGAGCGGTTCCCCGACGCCGAGGCGCTGCTTGCCACCCTGCAAAGCCGGGGGTCGCTGCACGCGATTTTTGGGGCCGATGACGTGGAGTCACTTTCCGACAGACCCAAGGGGGGGGTGGCCTTCGAGTGGCACGTGGGGCTGTTGCACGCCCAGGTGAGGTCGTGACACGCGATCCGGGCGCGGTCTTGATCCTGCGCATTTCGGATTCCTTCTTCGCATCCGAGCTCTGTGTCCCCCGTGCCTCTGAGTGGACGAGGTAACCCGCATCGGATCGCGCTGCGTGAGATCCTGGCTCGATCCGCAAAGACTCCCTTGCGGGGTTGGCATGGCGCTGCTATTGCCTTGCACGAACTCATGAAACGCGTGGTCGTCGCCGGCGCCGGAATCTCTGGCCTGTCGCTCGCTTTCGAGTTGGAACGCCTCGGTGTATCCGTGCGGGTGCTGGAGAGCGAGCAGCGGGCGGGCGGCAAGATCGAAACCGATCGCTGTGGCGGCTACATCTGTGAGCGTGGACCGGCAAGCTACCTCGACCGGCAGAACAGCATCATGCCACTAGCCCGCAGCTTGGGCATCGCGGGCCGCGTGTTGCCGGCCTCTGCCGCCGGCGAGCGCCGATTGGTGGTGGCTGATGGTCGTCTGCACGATACGCCCCTTGATGCGGCAGCGTTCTTCCGCTCGCGGTTGCTGCCCAAATCGGCCAAGCTGCGCATGTTGGCCGATTTGCTCTTGCCGCGTGGCCCATCGGCGCGTGGGCAGGAGGAATCCGTCACCGCTTTTGCCAGCCGGCGCCTGGGAGCGCTGGCGGGTGAACGCCTGCTGCAGCCGCTGGTTTCGGGCCTGTACGCGGGCGATGCCGATGTAGTCAGCTTGCCCGCCGCGTTTCCGCTCATGGCCACGCTGGAACGCGAGCATCGCAGCTTGGTTATGGGAATGCGTGCTGATCTCAAGCAGCAGCGGGCGCAGCGGCGCGCGGGCAGCGATGCGCCCCGGCTGTCGTCGTTCGTGACTGGCCTCGACGAGCTGACCACAGCGCTGGCCAGCCGGCTGGGTGACCGGCTTCGCCTGGGCGCGCGTATCGTGCAAGTGGAGCGCGCCGAAAATGGCTTTCGTTTGACGGTCGAAGAAAATGGAAGCAGCAGCACCCTGGACACGGACGCACTGGCGCTGGCCATTCCCGCCCACCAGGCCTGCGCGGTGGTCCGGCCGCTGGATTCCGACTTGTCCGAGATTCTCGCGCGCATCCTCTATGTGCCGGTCGCGCTAGTGCACCTGGGCTATCTGGCCTCGGCACTGCCGGGGCCGGTGGACGCCTACGGGTTCTTCGTGCCCGTCTCTGAGCGTCTCAAGATTCTCGGCGCCATCTTTGCCTCGTCCATCTTTCCGGATCGCGCCCCGGCACGGTTTGCGCTGTTCTCGGTGCGCACGGGCGGGGCACGCCATCCCGAAACGGCAAGCCTGCCTGACCAGGAGTTGACCGCGTTGGCCCACGCGGAGCTGCGCGGCCTGCTGGGCCTGACCGCGCCACCCGCTTTCGCGCACATCGCCCGGCACCAGCGCGGGTTGCCGCAATACACCCTTGGGCACATCGATCGCGTGGCCGCCTTGGGGGCGGGCGAACGGCGCTACCCCGGCCTGTATTTCCACGGCAACGCCTATCACAACGCCGGCGTGCCCGAGCTGGTCAGCCGATCGAGCAAGTTGGCGCGCCGGATGGTCGAGGAGCTTGCCCGATGAGGGAGATCCTGGAAGCGGCCCTCTTGCGCGAGTTGGCTGCCACCTGGCGCGAGATCAGCGGCAACCATTTCCGCGGCCGGTTGCGGCCGCCCGTGTTTGCCTTGCACGATGCGGGTGCGCGCCTGGGATTCTGGGACCGCCGCAGTCGCACCCTTTCGCTCGCGCGCGCGCTCGTCTACGACCAGCCCTGGGGTGTGGTGCGCGAGGTACTGAAGCACGAGATCGCGCACCAGTTTGTCGACGAGGTGATGGGCCTGGGCGACCAGACTGCGCATGGCCCGGCCTTCGAGAATCTGTGTTGGCAGCATGGCTTTGATCCGTCGGCGCGCGGGCTGCCGCAAGCGGCAGGCGGCCAGGGCAATCCAGTGCTGCGCCGGATCGCGCGCCTGCTTGCCCTGGCCGAAAGCCCCAACCTGCACGAGGCCGAGGCAGCCATGAACACGGCGCAACGGCTGATGCTCAAACACAACATCGATCAGACGGTGACCCGGGCAACCGAAGGCTTTGTTTTTCGGCACGTGGGCCGGTCCAGCGGCCGCATCGAGGCGGCCGAGCATGTGCTGGCGGGTATTCTGGCGCGCCACTTCTTCGTCGAGGTGATCTGGGTGCCCTACTATGTGGCCAGCGAGGGACGGCGCGGCCGCGTGCTGGAGATCTGTGGCAGCTTGTCCAACCTGGAAGTGGCGGCCTATGTGCACGGGTTTTTGCTCGAGACGGCGGAGCGACTGTGGCATGAGCACCGGCGCCAGCACGGCATCACCAGCAACCGCGAGCGGCGGCGTTTCATGAGCGGGGTGATGATCGGTTTCGACGAGAAGCTGAAGGCGGGCGCGGCCGAGAGCCGGCGCGAGGGCCTGGTCTGGGTGGGCGATCCTGCGCTAGCCGGCTATCTGCGCCAGCGCTATCCGCGCACCACCCGCGGCGGGGGCATCGGCCTTTACCGGACCGAGGCGTACGAGCACGGCCGCAAGGCCGGGCGCGAGATCGTTTTGCACCGGCCGGTGCACGGGAGTAGCGAAAGGGGACATCTGCTGGGCCCGGTGCGGTGAGCAGCCACCCATGATCCCTGCCAGCCGTACCGCTCGCCAACGCGGAGGGGCTACCGCACCAAACACACCCAGAGGCCCTTTGTTTCGGCTACGGCCCCGCGCGCCTACCGTCGCAGACCGAGCTTTCGGGCACGGCCGACCTCGCCGAGGTTGACTACGCTGACCCGCCCAGCCCCGAGTGGTGACCGACCGGATCCCCGAAGGCAGGGCCCCGGGCTTGTTCTCCCTTGGGTAGAGGGATAGTTTGGGCTAGCCATTTTGCGGACGCGATTTGGTGAAGGCAAAATGGCGCTTGAACCTACTATCCACAACGAATCGCTTCGCAGGGACAATCGTAGCGGCCAGCCTTCTGCGCGCTTGACTTGCGCACCCTACTACCCAATTATCGGTCCCCGAACGCGGCCGCTGTTGCTGCCGCATGGGGCATTTTCACCCCATTCGCCTTACCACTGAAGGGATAGTCAGAGATGAGAATTTCGACGCCAGGCACTGTTTTGGTTGGCAAATGTCCTTTTCTTACGTTTATGCTGGGTGCGGCTTTGGTGGTGAGTGCCGGCTGCGGAGGCGGTTCGAGCTGCCAAACCGGCAGCGTGAAGTGCGCGTGCTTTGGCAACGCCACATGCAATGCGGGCCTCACCTGCGCGTCCAGCATATGCGTAGATCTGGGCGGCGCGACAGGAGGAATTGCGACGGGCGGAATTGCCCCAACCGGAGGTGCGACGGGCGGAATTGCGACGGGCGGAATTGCCTCAACCGGAGGTGCCTCGGGCGGAATTGCGACGGGTGGAGTGGCCACCGGCGGAATAGTCACTGGCGGAGTGGCCACGGGCGGGATTGCCACCGGCGGAGCTGCGACCGGCGGAACTTCCATGGGTGGAGTGGTCACTGGCGGAGTGGCCAGGGGTGGGATTGCCGCAGGCGGAGTTGCGACTGGCGGGATTGCGGCGGGCGGAATAGCCACTGGCGGAAATTCGACTGGCGGGATTGCGACGGGCGGAGTTGCGACGGGCGGAGTTGCCACGGGCGGGATTGCGACTGGCGGAAATTCGACTGGCGGGATTGGGACGGGCGGAGTTGCCACGGGCGGAATAGCAACAGGCGGAGTTGCAACAGGCGGAGTTGTCTCAACCGGAGGCACATCAGGAGCAGTCTGTGGTGCCATTGATCCACGGTGTTCGACCAACGGACCCACTAACTGCGGAATCTGTATGGCGAAATGTTGTTGTTCCGAGCAGGTGGCATGCTCCGATAGCACCCCTTGCATGGCCATCTCTTCGTGCATGGGCACCTGCGCCAATCTCACGTGCGACAATGCGTGCATCTCGGCCAACCCGTCGGGCGCGACTGCATGGAACAATGATTCTAGCTGCATGGTGGCGAATTGCTCAAAGGAATGTTCTGCCAAAGTCTGCGGTGCTGTTCAACCCGGGTGTTCTGTCAGCACGACCAGTGTCTGCGGGCTGTGTATGGCACAGTGTTGTTGTTCCGAGGCGATGGCATGCTTCGCCAGCACGCCCTGTACGGCCATCCGTTCGTGCGTAGCTAACTGCACCACCGAGGCGTGTAGCGAGGCATGCATTACGGCCAACCCGTCGGGGGCAACTCTGTGGAACAACGAGGTCAGTTGCATGACGCCAACATGCACAAGTGCATGTGGTGGCAACTAGCGCCCGGTCAGAATCTGGGTAGATGGATAGCGATTTGGTGAAGGCAAAATGGCGGTTGAGCCGACTATCCACTCAGCTATCATTTCGCGCGGATGTCTTGCGTAGCCAGGAGGGCCTCGAATGACTGTAGACGTGGATTTTGCGTCTAGGGGGTATCACACCCGAGGGTCGATCCCATGAACCCGATCGCGCGAAGCTTCCCGCTGGCAATTGCTATCTGGCTCTCGCTGTCGGCCCCCAGCGGCGCTCTGGCGCTCGAGACCATCGAGATGCCCCACGGCGCGGGGACGATCGTCTACGGGCCCGTCGCCAACGCGACCACCCCGGCCGCCGCCATGGGTAAGGTGCTCCGTACCGTCCACCAGAGCTGCCAGGACAGGCCGCAGGTCGGGAAGGTCTTCCGCGTCCGCAACTCCGACTCGTTCGCGGTCTTCTTCACGGTCGTCAATCATCCGCAGGGGGACAAGCACGTGGCCGGGCTGCTGATCGCCAGCGCTGCCGGTTCGGGAGGGGTGGAGGCGGCCCTGGTCAGCGACGAGGCCTCCCGCTTCGGCAACAGCGTCAACCCCATGCTCACCAGGCTCTTCGGCGTCTGGCATCCGGGCGGCGCGGCGGCTGCCACCCCGGCGAGGAACGCGCCGGCGGCGACCCGGCACTCCGGGCCGGCGGCCAAGCTGCACACCGTGACCACCTCCGACAACTCGGCCAGCATCGGTATCCCCGACGGATGGTAGCGGTGTGGAACTCCACCGCCGACGCCATGGTGAAGAGCGACCCGAACCGCTACGAGTACGTGAACACGCCGGGCTTCTGGAGGGGCATCGACTACTAGGACCTTACCTTGCGACCAGTCGGGTCTAGACAAGAACCAGATCGGCTCGACAACCGTCAAAGGAGAACACGACCGCCGGCTTTTCGCATGGCTCCTCGGAGTTGTTCATCTAGGCTTGCAAGCGGAAGACCTCGTCTCAGTGCCAACTCAAGGTAGGCAGCGTTGTACAGGGTGAGCCCAAACGTTTCGCCGACGGAGAAGGTTTTCGTCCAAGCGACCCCGATGGTCTCGTTGTCCACCTCGATATCGTAGACCGCCAAGCTGGAGAAGAACCGCTCAATCCCTGCCTTGTCAACGCGCCCTCGACGCTGGGCCCCGAGGAGCACGTTGCCCAGTTCCAGATGCCAAAGCGCAGGCACCCATGCTTTGGCTCCAGTGGCCAGCTGGTCGAGTAGGCGATCGGTTGCCGACGTCGCCTCTGAGGCGAAAAGCCACGGTAGGGCAGCGGAGCAATCGAGCACGAATTCGACGCTCATCTGCGCCCTTTTTCGATCAGCGCGCGCGGCGACAAGCCCTTCAGACTGTACCGCTTGCTGAGGGAGCGCAGCTCCATCGTTGTCTTCTTTCGCTCCGCCTCGACAGGGGCGGATGCGGGAACGAGCTTGGCCACGGGTCGGTCGTGTTTGGTTATGACCACTTCGGCACCGTGACTTACTCGATCGAGTAGCTCCGAGAACTTGTTCTTTGCCTCGAAGGCACCGACGGATGCTTGGCTGGTCTTCATGTCAATAAGCTAGATTAACAGGCTAGATGAGTCAAGGGCGGGTACAAGGGATGAATGACGGGGAGCATGAGGTAGTCGCGTCCCGCATGAGGCAGGACTGAGGTGGTCCGGCAGGTCTCTTCAGGTCGTTTCGGGTCGTTTCGCGCCTTCCAAGTCCGCCGACTCATCGCTTCTAGACCACCGATCACAAGCGCGCTGGCGCACCAAACACACCCAGAGGCCCTTTGTTTCGGCTACGGCCCGGCCTCGAGCCGGCTGGCGACAACGGGCTGAACTGACCAGCACCTCGCTGGGGTGCAGAGGCGGTAGACTGTGCCGCGTGGTCGGGATTCACCTTTCACGACGCTCTGCCGACGCTCAGGCTCGCCTCGCGGACCCGATCTCGCCGGCCGGCAGGCGTGGCTGCCCACCGCGGGAGGGTTCTCCGATGCTCCCTTGCAAGGGCAGCGATGGTCGCACAGAACCCAAGATCAACGGCCGAGGAAATCCATCAACCAAGTCATCGCGGGCCGCTTGGTGCCATCGCTGTTCATGATTCCGGTGTTCGCTCGCCAAGTATAGCCGACGACGTATCCCCAGATCGTCACGCCCCTGACGCTGGGGTTCTCCCAGAACATCGTCAGGTGGTCCTGATACTGCTGCTTCTGAAGCTCGTCATCCGCAAGGCCGATGTCGTACTGGGTGATGTAGACGGGCAAGCCCGTCGCGCTGACTATCTTTTCGATATTTGCGCTAAGAGTGCTCGAAGGGATGTTGAGCACGTTATGAGCCTCGCAACCAATCGCATGAATCGGGGCGTTCAGCTTCTTGATCGCGGTCACAATGTCGATGGTGTTTTGAATGTCGGCTGCGTACTCGACGTTGTTGTAGTCGTTCATCACTAGAACGGCGTTCGGGCAGGCCTCGTGCGCCCACCTGAAGGCGTTGGCGATCCAGTCCCAGGTCGTCCCGGTGCCGCCTCCGATCGCATTGGCAAACACCGGCGTCGCGTGCGGCGGCGGCTCGTTGACCACATCGATAACCCGTGTTTTGGGGTAGCGCTCGCAGAATGACTTCATCCAGTTCTGCACCGCCGCGGGTCCCGTGGTGGTGTTGAGAGCGCCCATCCAACCTGGCAGCGAAGAACCCAAGAGAAAGGTATACTCCTTGAAGAGAATGTTGTTGTCCTCGCAGTACTTGTACATGGAGTCGAGCGCATTCCAATTGAACGTGCTTGCCGAGCTCCCCTGGACCGACGGCCATTTTCCGGCATTCTCCGGGGCAAACTGGTCCCAATAGCTGACGAAGTCGGACCGGACGGCGCCGCTGGTATCGATGTTCCCGACGAACTTAGGTGGGAAGGTGACAGTTTCAGTGGAGCCTCCGTTGCCGAGCCCGCCGCCATCAAGCGCGGAGCCGCCCGTCCCCAAGCCACCGCCGACGCCAGTTGCGCCGCCGGCCACCCATGAGCCTCCTGTGGCGGTTGTCCCGCCGGTGCTGACATGCCCCCCGCTCCCGACCTGTGTACCGCCGACCGCAGTGACGCCGCCGTTGCCCGAAGTCCCACCGTGACCAACGGTGCCTCCAGGCGACGTAGCACCGCCAAAGCGAGGTCCACCGCCGGTAGCGAATACACCACCCGAACCTGGGTTGCCACCCATGACCATTGTCCCGCCCGAATCAGGCCGCCCGCCTGTGCCCAATTCTCCGCCGCCGCTGACCGTCCCGCCGTTGGCCCATGCTCCGCCGGCTCCCATTCCGCCGCTGGTGCCGCCTGTGGCAGGCTGACTGGTGGCAGGCAGCACACCACCGGTTTCGGCACTGCCGCCGGTTCCGGGCACCGTATTGGCGTCGAGGGTTGGCGTCGGCACCGACCGTCCGCAGGCAAAGAAGACGATGGGGATGGCTCCTGCAGCGATCTTGAGCATCGAACGCAATGGAGAACGCACTATCGTGCCTCCTGGTCAAGCTTCCGGTAGTCTACCGACAGACTATCCCAGATCCCCGACTGTCTGTATAGCGCCACCCATAGCTCCCCACCCACAGCTCCCCACCAGGTTCGCCCTTGTGAATGCGGCGCTTATGGCTCCCCACCAGCTGCGGCCCGTGCGGGAGCGCGGGTGACTGCGATGTTCCCCCTGGAATGTCTCTCGCGGACCCGGGCGGGGCGCTCTTGGTTCGTAGGTGAGCTGACGACCATAGGAACCCGGCGGGCAGGCCTCAGCCATGGCCGCCTTCGTTCTTCCTACGGTCCCACTGCATGCACTGACCGCCGCTACGCGGACCATTTCGCGATCCGAGATTCTGCCGATAGGCGCGTGGTGTCTTTCCGACAGTGCTACACCCACTGCCCGACAATCGAGAAATCGGCTATCATAGTGGCGAGGTCTTCGGTGCTCACAATCGGCTTCCCCAAGAGACTTGTGCTGCCGACACGACGCGGTGGTCTTAGCGGGGTCTTCTGCTTCGTTGGGCTCGTGGTCACCGTGGGCTGCTCGGATCCTCTTCATGCAGCAGGGTCGAGCACAGGTACCACACCAACGTGGACGCTTGCTGAATTCCCTATCTCGATCTCGAACCGCGCCAACTACATCACGGCCGGCCCGGACGGGAATCTCTGGTTCACCGAAAGCGTCGGCAATAGTATCGGGCGCATCACCCTCACCGGGACGGTCAGCGAATTTCCACTTCCGGTCGCCAGCAGCCCCCAGGGCATCGCGGCCGGGCCGGACGGCAA
>PMJO01000108.1:13395-13580 GCA_003158455.1 Myxococcales bacterium
CTTTGGTTCACGGAATCATTCGGCAACCGGATTGGGCGCATAACGCCAACAGAGCCTATCACTGGCGGCCAGATTCCTGGGCTTATCACTCCAACCGGGACTGTCACTGAGTTCAATGCGGGGATTGCGAGCGACGGGCTCCCTGTCAGCCCCACGAGCATCACGACCGGGCCTGACGGCAACCT
>PMJO01000205.1 GCA_003158455.1 Myxococcales bacterium
CAAGACGGGAAAGATCAAAGTTGTCGAAAAGGAGACGTATCCACGGCCGCCTGGCGCCCCGGCGACGATCCAACGCAACGTCTTGAAGATGGCCGTGAACGCGGGGCGCAGGGTTGAACGCAGATACGGCAAGAAGAACCTCGGCCCGTGGTCTGACTTCGAGTGGGGGATGCTCAACGGAAAACTCTCTGCACTTCGGTGGGTCCTCGGCAGCGAATGGGATTTTCTCGACACTTAGACTCCAGAATGCAGAAGACCGGCGACACCGCGACTACAGCGCACGCAGTCCAGTGTTCTGGGCTAACCGACCAGGTCGCGTTGCCGTCGAGGATCAGGCTGCTCGGCGGGGTGACGCATACGTGTCAACGTCGCTAACTGTGCGGGGCGGTGTGGTGGCGGCGTCAGCGCGACAGTCGCGGCGGGAAGCGGCAGCGGCGCCAGCACCACGGCGGCAACGGCGCCGTCGCTGCCCAGTCCAGGACCAGCGGCAAGCAGACCGCCCATCCGCCTCCGGCAATCGTTTCATGGTGGAGGCGATCGTGCAATTCGGCGGTTTCTCGGCCGCGCTCAGCGCGACCTCCGATTCCGTGATGAGGACAACGAAATCGATGACCTTGGCGAAATGCCGTTGCGCTCATCAGCATCGTCGCCCCGCCTGCCGAAGCTCGCTCCACCTTGACCCTGGAATGAAGGATGAAGGAGATCTGACCGTTGAAAAGCTTGCAGCAGCAGATCGACGGCAAGGCGGGCATCCGGTGACGGCAGTATCGCATGCCCGCCTGGTCGCCAGGTTGCCCAAGCCCTGCAGACGATCAGGCCGGAGATTCCCTGGACATGGTGTCGGGGAAATTCGCTGAGGAAGGATGGTGCCTGAAACGACTATTTGCGCTCTTTGCAGGGAATCACGAACTCATGGGATAATGTTTCTCGAAACTCATGGCCGAGACGAACGCGCCCTTTCTTCTGACCGATGACGGCTGCGTGCGCTGGCAAACGCGCACGCTCCGGCAGCTTGGGAAAGATGAACGGTTTCTGGAGAACGTGATCGGCGCACACCCGCATCTTCTTGGGCTTGAGGACCGGCGCACGCACGTTCGCGGCCCCTATGTACCGTTCCATCAGCTTCGGCTCGACACGCCGCAAGGGCGGACCGTTTTCCCCGACATCGTCCTCCTCACCGAAAGCGGGCACATCATCGTCGTCGAGGTAAAGCTCTCCGACAACGATGAGCTGGCCGACCGCCGAGTTGTCGCGCAGGTCCTCGACTATGCTGCGTCGCTTGCCGCGTACAGCGATAGTGAGATCGCTGACCTGTTCGGTGGGGACGGCGGGCAAAGCTTTCAAGAGGTCGTGAGGACGCGGTTCCCCGACGCCGCTCGACCGGAAGAATTGGCCGCAGTTCTTCTGGAAAGGATGCGGTCCGCCGAGTTGCACTTGGTAATCGCGTGTGACGGTGTTCCGGATGGGCTTCGCGAGTTCGTCCACGGTGTCACCAACCAGTCCGCGCTCGGCAGCTACGAGCTTCGGGTCGTTGAATTGGTTCCCCACGTGACAGCAGAGCGGCCAGGAATTCTACTACTCCCCTCGACTCCGATCCGCACGGAGATCGTGGCCCGCACTGCGGTCAATATCACGTACCGGGAGGGGCAGCCGAAGCCTGGCGTCGAGGTTGTCGTGTCTTCCCAAGATGAGGTGGCTGAGGCTGTTCGCCAAGCCCAGGCAGGAGCCGTGCGCGAACTTCGACGGGCGCTGGCGGCTGCAGTGGCCACGTACGATGTCATCGCTGAACAAGGACTGGCAACAACCGGCCGCGCATCCACGTACCGCCAGATCAAGCCGAGCGGATGGCCTGGCTCGGTTCACTACGAGTTCCTCGCCTACGGGGAGAATGGTGTCGGCATAGAACTGCACCTCGAAAGCGACGCCACCAAAGCAGTCGCTCCAGCGCTCCAACGTGCCGTCGAGCGCCTTCGGTCCAACTATCCGACACTCGTGTGGGATCCGAGGTGGTCGGCGAACCGAGGACGCCTTGTCATCCGCATGGACAACGCCTCTTCGGCCAGCGTTGCCGAGACCATGAGGACCTTCATCGCCGACACACGCCCGCTCGTCGACGAAACGCTTGCAGCAGTTCGGCGGAGCTAGTCCGTCAAACATCGTGACGATTGCCCGAACCTCCCGCACCTGAAACCCATGAACCATGTCCCCCCATCTCAGCCACCCGGCGTACAATGCCCCTTGGCATGGCATCGAAACGCGCCCTCCTGGAACTCCTCTCCCGTGACGAACTGCTGGCAGCCGTCGACCTGTTCGGCGTCGAGGTTCCCGACCGGCGGGGCAAGGACGGCATCGTGGACGCCCTGGTGGCATCGCGTATGGTCAACCTGGCCCAGGCTCTCGGAGATTTCCCGCGCGAGCGGCTGAAAGACCTGTGCCGCTCGCGGGGCCTGGATGACGCAGGCCGCGAGAAGACCGCCCTGATCGACCGCCTCACGGGCGCCAGCGCGGCGGCAGCGGCGCCCGGTGGCAGCACCAACGCCACCACGGCGGCCGGCAACGGCGCCGCCGCTGCCCAGTCCAGGACCAACGGCAAGCCGGCCACCACCGCGCCGCCCACCGGCAAGCTCACCCGCGAGCAGCTCGAAGGCTACCTTTGGTCGGCCGCCGACATCTTGCGCGGGTCGATCGACTCGTCGGACTACAAGAACTACATCCTCGGGCTGCTGTTCCTGAAGCGCCTGTCCGACCGCTTCGCCGAGGAGTGCGAGGCCCTGGTCAAGGACGGCGACGATCCTGAGGACAAGGACAACCACCAGTTCTTCGTGCCCAAACGGGCACGCTGGTCGGAGATCCAGAAGGCGGCCAGCAACATCGGCGAGGTGCTGAACAAGGCGTGTGCGGCCCTGGAAGACGGCAACCCCGCGCTCGACGGCGTGCTGGCCGGGATCGACTACAACGACGAGCAGAAGCTGGGCGACACCAAGAACCGCGACAACGTGCTGTCGCGCCTGGTGCAGCACTTTTCCGGCTGCAACTTGCGCAACGCCAACCTGTCCGAGCCGGACATGCTCGGCCGCGCCTACGAGTACCTGATCGAAAGGTTTGCCGACGACGCGGGCAAGAAGGGCGGCGAGTTCTACACGCCCAAGAAGGT
>PMJO01000199.1 GCA_003158455.1 Myxococcales bacterium
AAGGGTTCCCACACCCTCCCGCGCTGGTACGCCGCCGGCGAAGCCGGCGGGCTCCCCACGTGAGAAGATCGGAACCCGCAAAGGGTTCCCACACGACTATCCTCGCACGCAGTTGCGTCCTGCGTTCTTGGCCTCATAGAGGCGCTCGTCCGCGCGCTTGACCAGCCCTGCCGCATCTGTGGTCTCTTGGTCCAAGGCCGCCACTCCCAAAGAGATGGTGACGTCCATTTTGACGCCCTCGAAGCGGAAGTCGGTGAGCTCCACGATGCGCCTGATCTTCTCCGCAAGCTGACGGGCGTTGTGACCGTCGATCTCGGGTAGCACGATGGCGAATTCCTCGCCGCCATAGCGTGCAAATAGATCCTCGCGTCGGATCTTATTCTTCACAGTCGCCGCCAGCGTCTTGAGCACCGAATCGCCAGCCAAATGCCCATGGGTGTCGTTGACCTGCTTGAAGTGGTCGATGTCGAACATCACCAGGGACATTTCGCGCCGATAGCGCAGGGCGCGAGCGATCTCACGCTCGATGCACTCCTGGAAGTAGCGCTTGTTGAAGATCTGGGTCAGGCCGTCTACGGTGGTGAGCCGGTAGATCTCTTCGTGGTAGGCGCGCTCGATGTTGCCGCCGGAAAGAAACTTGAAGATAGTGCGGCCGATCTTGATGAAATCGCCGTCTTCCAAACCACGCTCGTCGATGAGCTCGTCGTTGACGTAGGTACCGTTGGTCGATCCCAGGTCGCGAATCCGGATCACACGCCCGGAGTTCACGATCTTCGAGTGCGCGCGCGAAACCGACTCCTGATCGATCTGGATGTCAGACTTGGAGGATCGTCCGACAACCAACGTCGGCGCTTCAAGATTGTACTTGCGGCCGAGGTCAGACCCATAGATCACCACCAAGCACGCCTCCTTGGTGGGCGCGTGTTCGGCAATCTTGTTGATGCTGGTGACGACCGTTTTGGCCCGAACGTGATCGGAATCGACAAGACGGTCGGTTTGTTTGGGGGGAACCCGTGGCAATTGAAACTTCAGGTTAGGCCAGGACCGCAATCGGGTAAAGCCGCATGAACATGTATGCCTTCTTGATACATTGCCCTACACACGTCCCTTCGTGGTCACGCGGTGGGAATCACCAATCACGCGTCGGAGCTGGCGTCGCCGAAACAACCTCGGCACTGTTTCTGAAAATCCGCGAAGGCCTGGGATTCAGCCCGGCTGTTGTTGCGCGCAGAAAGATTGGCAATCAGGTTGATGAGCGGCTTGCGGCGCGGCCACATGCTGGCCCACACCCGGCGCAAAACGCCCGGCATCGAGTAGAAGCTTCGGTTACAGATGACCATCTCCTGGATGGCAGCGTCGAGCGAAAGGCGCTGGTAGCGGGCCACCGGAAAGGACAGCGTGTAGTAGCGCCAATCTTCCGGAAACGCGGCGAGCGCTATGCGGTTTTCGTCCTTCATCTGGTTCCACAGACGGGTGCCGGGAAGGGGCGTCAGGAACAAAGCATTGAGGCTGTCGACGCCGTACTGACGTGCGGTTTCGGCGACGCGCTTTCCGATACCGGCCTCGTCGATGTCGAGGCCGATGATGAAGGAGCCCATGACCTGAATGTTGTGTCGCTGAATCCGACGCACCGAGGCGCGAAAGTCCCGGCCCTTCTGTAGATTGAATTTCTTACCCAGCTCGCCCAGTCCCTCGGCACTCGGGGACTCGAAACCGATGAAAACGCCACAGCAGCCCGCCGCGCGGGCCAGCGCCGGGATCTCTTCATCATCAGCGAAATTGATGGTGGCCTGCGCGATCCATTCCTTGCGCAGCTTGGCCTTGGCCAAGGCCCGAAAAAGCGTCTTGGCTCTGGCGATGTGTTCCGGGCGCGTGCCGATGAGATTGTCGTCCACTACCAGAACCCGCTTCTCCGGGATGGTCAGAAACTCAGCCACGACATCATCAACCGGGCGTTGCCGGTATTGCGTGCCGTTGAACGTGGTCACACTGCAAAAGCTGCAGTTTAGCGGACAGCCACGCGTGGTCTGGATGGAGCCAAACGCATAGCCCTCGGGCAGTAGATCTTGTCGCGCGGGCACGAAAGCGTCTACCGGAACGTGCCCTCCGTCGTACTGGCGTTGCAACCTGCCACTCTTGAAATCGTCAAGTACCCTCGGCCAGACGGTTTCGCCTTCCTTGGTCACCACCGCGTCCACCCGCGCCAGCACTTCGTTCACACACATGGTCGCGTGGATGCCACCCATGACGACTGGGATCCCCTGGCGGCGGAAATCCGCAGCCAACTGGTAGGCACGCGGAGCCTGGGAGGTGAAGGCGGTGATGCCCACGAGGTCAGGCCGGGGCAGCGCCGCATAGTCCGGCGGCTTGACGTTCTCATCCAAAATCGTGACGTCCCACTCGGGCGGCGTCAGGCGCGCCAACACCATCAGGCTAAGGGGCTTCCAGACTCGGTAGTGGTTCCAGCGGTTCCGCTTGGTCGTGACACACGAGACCAGAGAATTGGTTGGGTTGATCAGATAGAGACGAATGTTGCACCCTCACTGGTGGGCAAGACGGTAGAGGTTGCCAATTTCCACGTGTATCGTCCAGATTATAGTTCAATGCGAAGCACTGTTGCAGCTTGTTCCCGACGGGCGTGGCAGGTACACTAGTGTTGGCCTCGTCCTGAGGGCATGCATGTCGTTGCTGTATGAATGGCTTGACAACGCCGCAGGCGCGCGCAGGGAAACCATAGGAGGCGGCCAGGCGCTCATCTATCGGGACACCTACCTCTCGTGGCATGGGCTGCGGCATAGAGTCAATCGGCGCGCAAGCGAGCTGAAAGGATTCGGCATCAAGGCGGGCGACTGGGTTGGCCTCATGCTGGGCGGCGTGCCGGACTTCGTGGTACTGGCCCTCGCTCTCTCCAAGCTGGACGCGGTAGTGGTGCCTCTTGATCCAACCCTGGGCGGACGCGACCTCAACATGGTTTTCGCGGCTGCCCACCTGCGGGCGCTGGTCACCCGGCCGAACACCCTGACTCCGTTTGCGGCTCCTGCGGGCACGCCACCTGCGGATCGAACCCACGAGCAAACTCGCGCAGTACTCGAAAGTCGTCGCCGCGTGTCCGGCACGCTGCTCACCTGTGCCACCTTCGAACGTAATCCCATCAAGCTGGAGGTGGTCCCCGAGGTCGTGCTTTTCACCTTGGACTCCGGTGGCGATCCCAAGGGTGTGGTACGCGAACGCCGCCAACTGCAAGGCATCGGCACCGCCGTCGGTGCGACGCTGAACATCGACGCCCAAGCCCGCGTGAGCACAGCCGCCGGACTGCATACGAGCCAGGGTTTCGATCTCGGCCTGTGCACGGCGTTGGCGCACGGGGCCGGGTTGGTCCTCGACGATGAGTTGGTCGCAGCCCGCCTGGCCAAGCTGCTGTCCGATCAAGGCGCTGATGTCCTGGCTGCCAAGCCCACGTTGTTCGCCGCCATGGCGCGCATGCCCACCGCCAAGCCGTGCCGCTCACGTCGCACCCGCTGCATCAGCTCGGGCGAGTCGCTCATTCCGGCGGTAGCGCAGGCCTTCTGCAAACGCTTCAAAGTTCCCCTACTATCCTGTTACCAGACGGTCGAGACTGGCCCGGTGGCCATCGATCTAGAAGGTCGAGATCCCACCACGGTTGGCCTGCCTTTCGCGGGTATCGAGATTCGCACCGCCGATCCCCAGGGCACCCAGATGCCCGCCGGCGTGCGCGGGCCAGTCTGGGTGCGCGCTGCGGGTGTGTCGGCCAGCTTTGTTCCTCCGGTTAGGCTGCGCACGCACGGCAGCGAGGTGCCCATCGGCCGTGGTCTTCGCGACGGCTGGTTGCGAACCGGCGACATCGGCAGTCTCGATCGGGATGGCCGGCTGACCCTTTTCGGTCGGGAAGATGACTTGGTCAAGGTCGATGGCCGGCGCGTGGCTTTGGGCGAAGTGGAGGGTTGTCTTGAGGCATTTGCAAACGTGCGCAGCGCCGAGGCTCGCTTGGAGCATGACGACTCCGGCGGCTCGCGCGTGATTGTCCGTGTACAGCGCGATGGCCAATGCACACCCAAACAGCTTATCGACCACTGTGCCAAACACCTGGCCCCGCACAAGGTGCCGGCGCGGGTGGAGTTTGGCGAAGGCGGATAGGCGGGCCGACGCCGCGCCAGTACTATCTATTCCAGCAACGGGTGCAGCTCCGCCTTCACCAGCGCCGAGCCACCGTCAGCCACCGTGATCTCCTCGAAGTGAGAGTAGTAGTTCGGGTGACGAATCTCGACCCGGTAGAATCCGGGCCGGATAAAGCGATCCTGCTTCGCCCATTGTGACGCGCGTCCCAGGGGCACGTCGTCGAGCAGCACGACGGCTTCAGGCACGTTGCATTCGACCCGGAAGACAGCTGAGCCCTCGGATTTCACCGAGGCACAGCCGACGAACAAGCAAATCGTGAAGAGTATGAATAGCGTCGACTTCATGGCTTTGTTGCAGGGGGTTCGGCCCCTGCCCCCGATTGTGGATCGCCGGCTTGCGCCAGGCGAACCTGGAGTGTAACCCGATCGGCCGGCGGCTTCAGTTCGGCCACCAGCAGCCGGCCTGCGGCGTCGCGAATGAGGGCAGCCTCGATCTCGCGGCCACTCATGCGCGTGAATACCCGGATCTCGGCTTGGTTCGTGGTCACCTGACGAACCTCAGCCGCACTTACCGCGCCCAGCCGCTTCACCACCTGAATCAGCGCCATGAGTGCCGCAGGCTCGACCACATCCACATCCAGGGTCACATAGCGCGCGCCCGCAGGAATCCGCCGCAGGGATCCGGCCAAGTGCCGCGCCAGGGAAGCCGCGGCAAGCTGCCAGCACGCAAGCCGCGCAGCGGCCTCGTCATTGGCGAATCCCCGTTCGCTGCGATCGAGGACGATTGCCACTGCGCCGGAACCCGCAGACCAAAACCGGGCGCGCAGTTCGCAGCCCACCGAAACGCGGGACGCCCCGCGAATCGGGCCTTCGCCAAACCAGGTAGCCGCCAACCAGAGCGCCGGCGCCGCCTGGCGAACCGCCGCAGCTATCAGCGGGGCCTCGTCGCGCACAGCCGCCGACTGGGCCTGGACACCGGCTGTGCCAAGCGCTTTCACCACCACCATGCTGGCTTCGTCGGACAGGTCACCGCCCACCAGGATCGATGGTCCCGCGGGCCGAGCTGAGGTGGTCGGAAGATCCTCGGCGGCCGCCCCGCGAGCGCGCTCCATCTCGCGCCGAAGCAGGGCCGTGTCCACATCCGCGTCGACCTGCACACGCAATCGGCCGCCGCCTTCCTCTTCCTCAAGCACGCGATAGCTGCGCACGAAGCGCTGGCCGCGGTTCGCGAACGACGCCTTGAGTTGCGCCAGCCCGGCCGAAAGGGGTTGCGCCTCACCGCCACTTTCCTTGCGCAGGTCCGAGAAGGCGCGTTCAACCACCTGACGAAACGCATCGGCTAGCGCGCGCTGCTTGGCCACGACCGCGTTGCCGTTCACTATGGGCACTTCGGCTGTGACCACGCGCTCTCCCGGCTGCGCAGCGGCCGGCATGGTGAAGAGAAGGATCGCGATTGCCCCTGCCAGCACGAGCTGCCGAAGCGCAGACCGGCTCAGCATCACGGCGACTCCGGGTCTTGCTGCTCGGCGGGTCATGGCAGGACCTTCTGAAGGTAGATCACAACCGGTCCGCCCGCGAGCGCATCGAGCATCGCCTCGGCGCCCTGGGGAGGAAGCAGACGCCCCTGGTCGTCACGACGCACGCTGATCGCGCCTGCCGGCGGCGGTCCCTGGTGATAGCGCACACATCGCATGACGATCTCTCTTCCGCCGGCCGCCACCGAAGGAGCCAATTGCAACGGCATCGCAGCAACCGCAAGAGCAACCGGCTCCGTGGCCGCGGCCGCGCTGGGGGCGCGCGAAGCGCTTCCCACCAGCTCCTCAAACCTCACCCCAACCCACAGCACCACGCCTCCGTTCGACTGGTACTCGATGCGCGTCGTGCTCGCGTGGATCAGCGCCGCTTCTACTTGTTTCTCCCCCAGCCTTTCGTTGCCTTGCACGGGCAGCGCACGCAGGGCCATCCTCAGTTTTTCCATCGCAGCAGCACGGGCACGCCTTTCTGCACCCGGCCGAGCCGAATCGGGCGAAGGCATGCGCATGTCGGCTGCTGCGCCTGCGCTGGCCGTGACCGTGCCGGCCGACCAATCCACCTCAGCCCCAGCCAAGCGACGAACTAGTAAAACTGGCGTCCCGGCACGCGCCGGAGTAGCCGAGGGAAGTAGAGCCGCCACAGCCACGGCCACGACGGTCTGCCGGAAAGAGGCTATTCCCATTCGATGGTAGCCGGCGGTTTGGACGAAATGTCGTACACCACGCGGTTGATTCCGCGCACCTCATTCACGATGCGCGACGAAATCGTGGCCAGGACGTCATGCGGCAGGGGCACCCAGTCAGCCGTCATGCCGTCTTTGGAATGCACAGCGCGCACGGCGAGCACGTTGGCATAGGTGCGCTCGTCACCCATCACGCCCACGCTGCGCACCGGGAGGAGTACCCCGAACGATTGCCAGATGCTCTCGTACAGACCGGCGGCCCGGATCTCCTCGTCGATGATGCAGTCGGCTTGGCGGAGGATATTGCAGCGTTCTTGGCTGACCGGCCCCAGAATGCGCACGGCAAGCCCCGGTCCCGGGAAGGGTTGGCGCCAGAGCAGGTCGTGCGGAAGATTCAGTTCCTCTCCCAGCGCGCGCACCTCGTCCTTGAATAGTTCACGCAGGGGTTCGACCAACTTGAGGTTCATCTCTTCGGGCAAACCACCCACGTTGTGATGGGACTTGATGGTGGCCGACGGTCCTTTGTGCGACACGGATTCAATGACGTCGGGATAGAGCGTTCCCTGCACCAAGAAGTCGGCCTTGCCCGCCTTGCCCGCCTCTTCCTCGAACACCGCGATGAACTCGCGGCCGATGATCTTGCGTTTCTGCTCGGGCTCTTCCACCCCGGCCAACTTGGCGAGAAAGCGCTCGGCTGCGTCGACCACCACCAAATTCATCCTGAAAGCGCCACGGAAAACGCCCTCGACCTGGGCCGACTCGCGCGCCCGCAACAGACCGTTGTCCACAAAAATACAGGTCAATCGGTCGCCGACCGCACGATGAACCAGCGAGGCTGCCACCGACGAATCCACGCCCCCCGAAAGACCGCAGATTACCCGGCCCTGGCCGATTTGCTGCTTGACCTTCTGGATGGCCTCGTCGACGAAATTGGCCATGGTCCAGCTGGGCTCGCAACGGCAGACACGGAAAAGAAAGTTGCCCAGGATTTCGTTACCGCGCGGAGTGTGGGCGACCTCGGGATGGAACTGCACGCCCCAGAACTTGTGCTTGACGGATTCCACGACCGCGAAGGGGCAGTTTTCGCTCACGCCGACGCGACGAAAACCAGCGGGCAGCGACTCGACCCGGTCGCCATGGCTCATCCACACCGCGATCTCAGTACCCACCTCGAAACCCGCGAACAGCTCGGACGCGAGCTCCAGTTTGACCGAGGCGCGACCGTACTCGCGGTTTTCCGCCGGTTCGACCTTGCCGCCGAGAAGCAGACTGGAGAGTTGCACGCCGTAGCAGATCCCGAGGATGGGCACCCCGAGCGAGAACAATTCCACGCCCACCCGCGGGGCACCCTGGTCGTATACCGACGATGGCCCACCCGAAAGGATGATGCCCGCCGGCCGCATAGCGCGAATCTTGTCGAGCGACAGGTTGAAGGGGTGGATCTCCGAGTAGACCTTCTGCTCACGAACCCGCCGCGCGATGAGCTGCGTGTACTGCGAGCCGAAGTCCAGGATGAGAACGATCTGTTTGTGAGACATCGGCCCCTTCAAACTACTGTTCCACCCGATAGTTCGGAGCCTCTTTGGTGATGATCACGTCGTGGACGTGCGATTCGCGCAGACCCATCTGGGTGATCTTGATAAAGCGCGCCTTGTTGTGCAGTTCGGCGATATTCCGGCAGCCGCAGTAGCCCATTCCTGAGCGCAAGCCACCGATGAGCTGGTACATCGATTGCGAAAGACTTCCTCGGTAGGGCACGCGCCCCTCGATTCCTTCGGGCACCAACTTGGCGTCGGCGGTGACGTCGGACTGGAAATAGCGATCCTTGCTGCCCACGCGCATGGCGCCCACCGACCCCATGCCCCGGTACACCTTGTAGCTGCGCCCTTGGTAAAGAATGATCTCGCCCGGCGCCTCGTCGGTGCCCGCGAACAGACTGCCGATCATCACGGTGTGGGCGNNCGCCCGCCGCGATGGCCTTGGTGACGTCGCCCGAATACTTCACGCCGCCATCGGAAACGATGCGCACATCCAGCTTGGCCAAAGCGCGGGCGGCGTCGGTCACCGCGGTTATCTGGGGCACGCCGATGCCGGCGATCACGCGGGTGGTGCAGATCGAACCCGCGCCGATGCCCACCTTGACCGCATTGGCGCCCGCCTTGGCCAAAGCCAGCGCGCCCTCGGCGGTCGCTACGTTGCCGGCGAGAATCTGCGCCTTGGGGAAGGTCTTGCGGATGTCGGCGACCGCTTCCAACACCGAACGGGAGTGGCCATGCGCAGTGTCGATACAAATGACATCAGCGCCCGCTTGCAGGAGCGCGGCGGCGCGCGCGGCCCGGTCAGGCCCGGTGCCCACCGCAGCGCCCACCCGCAGGCGACCCAGTTCATCCTTGACCGCGTCCGGGTGCTGCTGAGCTTTCTCGATGTCCTTGATGGTGATGAGCCCGCGCAGCCGGCCGGCATCGTCCACCACCAGAAGCTTCTCGATACGATTCTTGTGCAGCAGCTCCTTGGAATGTTCCAGACTCAGTCCCTCTTGTGCGGTGATGAGCTTGGTGGTCATGAGATTCCGCACCGGCTGGTCCAGGTGCCGTTCAAAGCGCACGTCACGATTGGTCAGGATGCCGACTAGGCGACCGTCCTCGGCCACCACCGGCAGGCCCGAGATCTCGTAGCGCTTCATCAGTTCGAGCGCCGCGAACAGCTTCTGGTCAGGACCAATGGTGACCGGATCCAGCACCACGCCGGTCTCAGCCTTCTTCACCTTGCTCACTTCCAATGCCTGCTCGTCGATACCCAGATTCTTGTGAATGACACCCAGCCCACCGTCGCGCGCCATGCTGATCGCGGTACGCGCCTCGGTCACGGTGTCCATGGCCGCCGAGATTATCGGGTTGGCCAAGAGAATGGTCGGGGTCAGTTCGGTACGGACATCGACATCCTTGGGTAGAACATCGCTCTCCGCGGGAACCAGCAGCACGTCATCGAAGGTGAGGGTTTCACGCAGGGGACCGTCGGGCAGCATCTCGGGAGATTAGCCGAGCGCATGGCAATCATTCAAGTGCGGTTTGCGGCTCTACTTCTTTCCCGATTTGGCAGGCGTGCAGGTTTTCAGGATCTCCTGGGCCTTGGCCTTGGCCCCGGGCCTCACCCCGGCCAAAGTGGTGAACTTGTCGAGCTCGCTCCTGGCCGCAGCGCACTCGCTGCGCGCCACCAGG
>PMJO01000291.1 GCA_003158455.1 Myxococcales bacterium
CCATCCCGACATCGATCGCCGTGATGGCGATGGGAAGCGGCGCCGCTTGGGCGCAGACGACCTGGAACATCGAGGGTTCTGACACACTCACTTCGGTGATCAAAGACGCGATCACCCTGTCCGGAGCACGTTTGCAATACGGCAACCCGGGTTCGGGGCAGGCAGAACACGACATGCAAAACGACAGCAGCGCACACTACCTCGAAGGTATCGGTCCCATGTCGCGCAACTTCACGTATTCCGTCCTTCAAGCTCACTCGACTTGGCAGCCCAAGTCGCCAGATCAGGTCCTGTGCCTCGACGCCGGAATATTGACGTCGAAGAAGGCCCAAATGAACCCTACTGTCACACCCCCGAACGGGACAAACCCGGTACTGATCAGCGACCTCGCGATCGTCCTGGGCGGCTATCCCAAGGGGTGCTGGGGTTTGGCTCCCTCGGCTTGCAATATCCTCTACGGCGCCGTCCTCAACCCCCCGGTCAGCAACGTGAACATGAGCACCGCTACCACGCAAGAGTGCGCGCACCCGGAGCGTCTAGCGGCTCTGGGGCGACTCACCTCCATGGCGAAAGTGCTCCGCATCGACCACATCTTCCGCCGCGACGACAAGTCGGGCACCCAGGACACCTTCCGCGAGTGGATTCAGTTCACCAACTGGTGCAACGGCAAGTCCGAGGGCAACACCAATGCCATCGGCAGCAACATGAAGAATGAGGACTTGGATCCCATCCGCCGCCCGTGCGAGGGTGGAAACTGGGCTCTTCAGGATCCGAACTCGCCCTACGATGCCACCACCAACCCGTATATCAGTGGCACCAAGCAGGTCACCAAGTGCACATACTACCCACTGGCCAAGACCTGCAACGCCAACGATCCCGACATCGGCCCCGGCACGGTAGGCGGGGACTATACCGCCCCTGACCCCTCCGACCAGAGCAAGACGGTGACCAACCCCTACGGCGTCATCAGGTGCTCGCAAGGTCTGGTTGTGGCCCTTTCGGAGTCCGATACCTTTGATAATTCGGTGGACATCACCCAGTCGATCGGAAAGCGCGTGGCAGGCCAAGTAAACGGTTTTGACCTGGGTCTGGCCGGCCTGGCCAGCAACGTGTCTGGCACTTATGCCGGGAAGATCAATGGTAATCTGCCCAACCTCGCCAACATCCACAAGGAGACGTACCTGCTTTCGCGCCGGCTGTTCCTGCAGCGGGCCTTGGATGTGCAAGCCACGATAGCGGCCAACCCTTTGTTTGGGGGCCAGGACCGCGTGGACCAGGAGAATGTGCTGTTCAACTGGGCGACGAATGCCTGCAATATGGCGCCTCTCTGCGTCAAGTACGGCTTCGTGACCACGAAGCAGGGCGGAACTGCCACAAGTCCTGCTACAAATTGCGCTGACACCTGCCTCAACAGCCACCAAAGTGGAAACGTCGGCGGCTGTGGATCCGCCGACCCAGGTGCCGGCACGCCGAAGCAGTGCATTGGCGCCGAGGGTGAGGCCATCCTTGCCTCCAACAACGCCTATCCTTCCGTTGCCGACGGCGTCGTTCATGTGAGCACCTACTCTCCGCTTATCCCGGCGCAGGGCACCGGCTATGAGTGCAACGTGGCCAACGCCAGTGTCAGTGGCCCCGACATTTCGGACTACCCGCCCAATGGCGCCGAAGGACTGGGAGCGGAGCCCAGCGTGAAGTGCACTACCGGAAGGTGCAACATTGACGGCACGCTTCTGACCGGCATCTGCTGCGACCCGACACTTACTCCCCCAGCGGCTGGCGCCTGCCCACTGCCACTACTTCCGTAGCAGCTTCCGAATTCAAGGGATGGGCGTTGCGAGTCGAGGACGGGGCCTCGCCTCCCGTAAAGCGGGAGGCGAGGCGGTGTGGGGCGGGGGACAGGCACTGGCGCAGGACGCTGCGGGCGCAGTGCCAATAGCCAGAACTTAACGATATTCACCAATCAACGAATCAACCAATCAGTCAGTCAACGAGAAGAGAGCATCAAGGAGGATCCAAATGGCTACTAAGCGAATGACATGGATGGCAGCCGTGCTCGGCACGGTCGCCCTCAGCGGCATGGTGAGCTGTAATGTTAAGGGTAAAGAAGCGGGCGGCGCGGCGGCGGTCAGCGTGGGCGGCCAGGCATTGACCCTCGGCGACGTGAAGTCGGTCACCGTTACCGTTTCGGGCGGGATCACCACGCCGCTGACTGTTCCCCTGGTGGGCGGCGGCGCCCAGTACTCCGCATTGATCAGCGACCTGCCCATCGGCAGCAATTACATCTTCACGGCATCGGCCAAGGACACCAATTCAGTGGAACTCTATCACGGTCAGGCCACCAACGTGACGATCGCCAAGAACGCGACCGCCACCGTCATCATCGACATGAACCAGGATGTGCCGGGCGTCGCGCTCTCCAACGAGGCCCCTGTGATCGACTCGCTCACCGCGAGCGCGCTCCTGGTCTCGCCGAACGACACGGTGACCATCAGGGCCACCGCACACGATCCGGACGCGGGCCAAACCGCGCACTTGCAAGCGGTTTGGACCACGACCTGCGCCGGGAGCCTTGGGACCCAGGTCGACACCGCGGGCAGCGACACCACGGATGGCAGCTCGACAGTGGTCTTCACCGCTCCCGCGGCTGATGGTCCCTGCAACGTGACCATCACGGTAAACGATGCCAGCAACCCCGCAAGCGTACTGAGCACCGTTGCCTCGCTCACCATCAACGTGAACACCGCGGCCGCTTCCGGCAATGCCAAGGTCATCGCCAATCTCGACACCTACCCGGTGATCTCTGGCATCAATGCGACGCCCGTACCCCTGGTGAAGGGTTCTGCGTCCACGCTGACCGTGACCGCGAGCGATTCGGATCTCGATACCCTTCACTACAAGTGGGTCGTAGCCCCCAATGCAATCGGCGGCGGCACTTGCGTAGGGATCTTCGGCTCGGACACCGCAGCCAGCACCACCTTCACGCTGGACCCCAACTCGCCCCAGACCACGTGCACCTTCAACGTGACCGTGGATGACGGCAACTTCCCGGACGGCACGCCCAAGGGCGGCGTGATCACGAACCACCTCAGCCTGCCGGTCTCCGGCCCAGGCAACACCGTGGTGGGCGCGCCCATCTGTGGCTACGACTACCAGACGTCGACCACCATAAAGGCCGGCCAGGTTGTTGGCTTTGCCTGGGCCTGCACCGGGGGTTGCGCTGGCGGCACGATCAGCTACTCTACCGTCCCGGTACTCGGCGCGGCGACTCCGGCTTCTCTCGGCCTCGATCCCGCCGTGTTCACTGCTGCCGGCACCTACACCGGCGCTACGGGTGCTGAGGATGGCCCGACGATCACGATCACGGCAACCGCGACCTGCAGCTCTTCCGGCCTCTCGACGAACCACGTGTTCACCCTGGTTCCACTCAACGGCGTCTGCAATGGCCAGCTGGATGGCACCAACTGCACCAGCACCGCCAGCGCCAAGGACAAGTGCGTCCTGACCGCGTCCTGCCTCGCGGGCAGCTGCCATGTCGACACCTCGGTCACCTGCAGCCAGAACGGTGTCGATCAGTGCAAGGTCAACGCGTGCGTCTCGAACCCGAGCGACCCGATGGCGGGCCAGTGCGTGGTCGGCAACAAGCCTGACAACACGGGCTGCAACGACGGCAAGGCCTGCACGGGCGCCACCGGCGACCTCTGCACCTCTGGTGTCTGCGGCGGCGCTGCTGTGACCTGCGATCAGACTGGAGTGGCTCAGTGCCAAGTCAAGTCCTGTGCCGAGCCGAGTGGCTCGTGCGTGCTCGGCAACAAGGCTAGCACAGTCGCCTGTGACGACGGCAACGCCTGCACCGGCGCGGTCGTAACCGCACCGAGCGGGAGCACCCCCGGGACCTCCGCTGACCATTGCGACGGCAACGGTGCGTGCGCGGCCCTGTCGGTTTCCTGCCCCTCGGGCGACGTCTGCACGCCAGTTACCGGCAGCAACACCCAGTACACCTGCCCGCTCAAGGTCTGCATGCAGGCCGCCTACGCCGTCTCGGAAGACCTTCCCTTCATTGGGAACCTGGCCGTGGGCCCGACTGGCGAGGTGTGGACGGTGGGTAGCATCTATCAACCCGGTTGGAACTTCGGCAACGGCACCGTGCTCAACTCCACGGGCGACTCTGACGCCTATTTGGTCAAGCTCGACCCGGCCACTGGGAAGGCCAGTACGACCACCCCGGCCGTGTTTGGCTTCGGCGATGGTGGTGGAAACCCGCAGAGCGCTGCCGCCGTGTCGGTTTCCCAGAGTGGGACCGTGAACATGATCGGCTCTTTCGTGGGCGAGATTGACTTCGACCCCACCCAGACCAACTACCTCATCGGAGGCACTGCACCTACCGCTTACTACGCCACGTTCGGCGCCGGGTCGACGGGGACCGTAGCCCCCACTTTCGTTGGAGCGCATGCCGTTGATCTGGGCGATGGCAATCTTGTTGCCACGGCCTCGAATCCGTTCATTACGAACTCGGGCCTTGACTACTTTGCAATCTGCGGCAACGCCACCAAGGTCGTCGGGCTCTGGAGCGCTGTCGGTTCGGGAGGCAAGTCGCCGGCCGGCCTGCTCAAGCCGAGCGCGGGGACCTGGGGTGGCGGATCGGATATCGTGGTGGCTGTGATCAAAGCATCGGACGGGTCGGTCGTTTGGGGCAAGCAGTTCGGTAGCGATGGCGACGAGACCTGCGAATCGGTGGCCATCGACAACAACGGCGACGTGATCATCGCTGGTAACTATGGCGTCGCCACCTCCAGCAGCACCACGGTGAACTTCGGTGGTGGATCCCTTACTGCCAAGCCTGCTGTTGGTGACGCGTACCTCTACGTTGCCAAGCTGGGCGGCGCCGACGGCCACTTCATGGCGGCCGGTGGCTGGGGCTCTTCCGCGCGGTCGGACGGCACTGCCCTGGCGATCGATCCCAGCAACAACATCGTGCTGGCGGGGACGATTGGGGGCAGCGTCAACTTTGGCGGCGGCGTCAGCATCGTCAACGCCGGTCTGACCGACGCCTACGTGGTGAAGTTCAGCTCGGCTTTGGCTCCTCAGTGGGCGAAGTCGTTCGGCGACAACGTGAAAGATCAGAGCGCGAACGCCGTTGCTTGCGATTCGTCGGGCAACATCTACGTGGGTGGCGCGTACACGGGTAGCCTGGGCTCGTTCATCGGCCTGAGCGTGTCCTCCAGCAGTGGCCCCAACGCGTGGACAGCCGAGATCGCTCCCGATGGTTCGGCCCTCCAGTGCGCCGCGCAGTCCTACGGCGTCGTCGCTGGTACCGACAACATCATCACGATGGCCGTGGCTCGCACGGCGACCGGTGGCGAGGCCAATGCGCTGTTCTTCGGCGGCTCCTACGCGAGCTCGATGACGATCGGCAGCACGACCCTGAACACCGGCAGCGGCGGCAAGTTCGAGAGTTTTGTCGCTCGCCTGACCCCATAGCAGCTAGCACAGTAGTAGGCTGACCGATCTCGAGCTCGGCCAGCCTAGTCGAAGGGCGCCCAGAAATGGGCGCCCTTTTTCTTTGGGCGCGTGGGCTGCTCTGCGACGGCATTGTCACNNTTGCGTGCATTTCTGTTGACCAGTGAATTCAGCCGCTGCTATAGGCACCCCAGGATGAAGCGGCCCCGAGGCGACCAATGAAGCACGCAAAGACTCTGGCAGTTCCTGGCATCTTGCTGATTGGCGTAATGATAGGCGGTGACACTGACGTTTTGGCGCAGGGCGGGACTCCCGCCTGCGCAAGTTTGCCGAACCCGGTCTTTATGGGCGGTACAACCGCGGTATTGCCCGTGATTCGACACTTCGGCGCCAAGCTGAAGAAGGCCGGTATTATGACACTTCTTTGGAACGAGAATAGCGAAGGATGCTCGTCGGTAGCTCAGTTGGCCACGCAGCCCAAGAGCCTGGTCAGGCCCACCTTCTCGAGCTACGACGAGGTCGGCACCGGCCGCACCAGCACGGTCACGATCACGAATTGCAGTGGGACTCTAGACCAAGTCCCGGACCTGGTAATCAACGACACATTTTGGATGAGTTGCTTCTATTCCTATGGCTCGACGGCCTCGGGACAGTCAACTTCTCTGCCCGCAAACCTCAAGGAGTTCCTGGGACCTGTGCAGGGCTTGGTTCCGATCGTGGCCAAGAGCTACCAATACTACTTCGACATCATGGCGG
>PMJO01000139.1:0-61150 GCA_003158455.1 Myxococcales bacterium
CGTGATCCGGTGTCGCGCATCGATAGTGAACACGCCGTCGGCGATGCTGCGGAGGACGTTCTCCGCATACTGTTTCTGCAGGGCGACCTCGCCCGCCAGTTGCTTCGCGCGCCGGTGGATCTCCGACTCGCTTCGCTGCATGGCCAGATGTTGATCCTTCTCGGCCGTGATATCGCGCTGCAGGCCCCAGGCGTAGATGAGCTGGCGGTCCTCAACTACGCCAATGATCGTGTTCGACGTCCACAGCTTCTTGCCGTGGCGGTCCACGTCGAGAACCTCGAAATCCGTGACCCGGTAGCCGGCACGAATTAGGTCGATCATGAGCGCAATCTTCTCTTCTCGGGTGCCGGACATGTGGCCGGACATGGATGCGCCGACCATCTCCTCCGCGCGCTCGAGGCCGTACATCCGCGCGTACGCGTCGTTGCATTCGGCCACCACAACGTGGTCCAGGAGCCATTCGGCCTGCTGCCGTTCTGGCCAATCGATGCACAACTTGGAATGGCCGTCGTAGCGGATGACCCCCACGCTGCGCATCAACAGAAAGCCGCGGAAACTCGATTCCAGAGCCTTGCGCGCGCCTACGACAAGCTCGAGATCGGCCACCCGCTTGCGCAGGTTTCCAATCTCGGTCTCGTCCTCTGCCGGAGTCTGCTGGGTGCTATCCGTCAAGGGCTTCGTCTTGGCGGAGAGGGTGAGATTCGAACTCACGATACAGGTTTTCGCCCGTATAACGGTTTAGCAAACCGCCGCCTTCGGCCTCTCGGCCACCTCTCCGTGGGTGCTTGGTACTACTTGAGTTTCGCCCGGATCTCAAGTGCGAAGGTCTAGAGGAGGAGAAGGGATTCGAACCCTTGGCGCCCTTTTGAGGCGCTACGGTTTTCAAGACCGTCGCCTTCGACCACTCGGCCACTCCTCCGGATGGAATTCCTTTTCGAGAATATTCGATATGCTGCCCAGATCCTCGCGTTATGTTTCGTGGCAGGAACGCCACGGGGAAGCCGGGATCTACATCATATTCTGCCCCCGATGCTCCTGAACCTGCTCCGCGTGTCCACCTCGCCTCAGAATTCTGAGCCTGCACCGCATGCGTGCTCACGCCGTTGCGAGGGAATTGGGCTCATGCCCGCGGTCAGAGACTCGGCACGAAGATTGCTGCGGTCAAACACAAGGAGCGGCCGATGTGCAAGACGTCAACTGGAGCTGCAGTCGTGGTGGATAGTGTAACAGCTCCGGATGCTCGGAAGAGCGATGGGCCGCCCCCTTGCCGCATCGCGTGCTCGATGCTGGCCTGTGCGGGAGGGTACCTGCCGACTCCCGATCCCTGCACATGTCCCACCTGCGCCCCGCCCCCCTGACGCAGGCGGGGCTAAAGACTCCGGCGGCGAAACACCGCCCGCCTCCTGCACGGGCCTCGACGAGTGCACCTGCTTTGTGACCGGAGGGTGCGCGCCGATTACGGCAGCTTGCTGGTGCCCCTACCCTCAATGCAATTCGGCCGGGTCTGCGGCGGCGGTCGGTCTCTCGGCTGCGCTCCGCAGGCAAATCCCAATTGTGCGGGGGCGAAATAGTGCGTCGCGTCTCTTTGCCCAACCCTCGCTGGCCCGACCTTCGATGGTCTGTGCACGCGGCCCTTCCCCGAATGTGTCAGCAAATGCCTTGCCGAGGTGCGCGCTCGTGCAGCTATGTCGGCTGTCTATTCTGCGCGGCCTGCGATTGCTTTGGCGACAACTTCTCAAACTGCTACGCGCAATGTGCAAACCCTCCGGGATCGCGTCTGGAATGCGTCACGAAATGCTTGCTGCGTCGCATGATGTCTTGGATTTGCTTGCGGTTTCTGGCAAATTGCATGTGTAACGTCACACTATGAGCGGTTTCCTATCTGTGGTAGGCGTGTGATTAGTATCTTCTCTTGGAATCTCCGATACGGAGGCGCAGACTTTGAAACCAGTTCCGCCCAAATTGCGTGACCTTGATTCTCACACACGCAAATCTGGGGAGAACAGGCTTCGCAGATTGAGGTTGGCTCGCATGTCGAGTGTCACACTTTCGACGTCGCAATGGAGGCAGCAATGAAAGCATCAACAACTACCAATACGATTGCTTCAATCGCCACATGCATGCTCGCGGGCGCGCTTTTCCTCCAATGCGGACCGACCGATCCCATCCCTGGAGGACTGCAGGCAAATGGAGGAAACGCGGGCGGTGGCATCACAGGCACGTCGCCGACCGCCGGAGCCGGCGGCAGCACGGCCGGCAACGGAAGCGGAGGCTACATAATCGTTCCTCCCCCGCCAGCCGGCGGCAGCACGGCCTCGAGCTTTAAGTACGACGCTGCGCCCGCCTCGCCCGATGCCAACTGCGGAACTCAGACCCAAAATCCGACCCCGCAGTCGGTCGATCTCCTTTTGGTGCTGGACCGCTCGGGATCGATGGCGGACGACATCGCCACCGACAATGCCTGCACCACCGGCGGCGGTCGCCGTGATGCCGCCCCTTGCTCGCCCAAATGGCCCGCGATGACCGACTCCCTCAATCAGGTTCTCAAGTCCTCGCCCGCCCAGGTCCAGTGGGGCCTGAAGTTCTTCGGCACGCCAAACAAGCAAGCTTGTACGGTGGACTCAGGAGTCGAGGTGGCGGTTGGGCCAAACACCGCGGCCAAGATCCAGACCGCGATGGGCAACACCTCCCCGGCAGACAACACTCCGACCATGGCTGCCATTAACGCGGCCGTCACGTATTTCGGCACAGTGAAGGATGGCTTGGGCCACTACATTCTCCTTGCCACAGATGGCCTGCCCAATTGCGACCCTGGGACGTCCGGCACTGTCACCGACACCTCAATTCAGGACGCTACCAATGCCATCGGTGTCGCCTACACGACCGCCGGAATCAAGACCTACGTGGTGGGCATCGGATCGTCGGCCGGCAATCTGGACAACTTCGCCCAAGCCGGCGGAACCGGGAATTACTTCCCTGCGAACTCTCCGGACCAGCTAACTGCGGCGCTCGGCTCCATCGTTGTCGCTGTGGCAAGTTGCACGTTCAAGATGACCAAAGCTCCTGACGATCCCAGCAACATCGGCGTGTATCTGGATCAGAATACCAAGGTGCCGCGGGACGCATCGGACGGCTACTCGCTCGCGAGTGACAACCTGACCATCACATTCAACGGCAGCTACTGCGATGGGCTCAAGAATGGGACCTATCAGGTCATGCAGGTCTTTTTCGGATGCCCCGGCATGGCCCCGCCGGACCAAATCAGCCGGTGACCTGCTAGCCGCGCCGAAGCGTGCTGATGATCTCCACTTGCGGCGGTGGGGGCATGCTGGCCGGCGGCACGGCGCTAGCCACTGGGATGTGGCCGGGCTCGGCGCGCCGGTCGCCGCCGGACTCGCGCCGCTCGCCCGGCACACGCCAGTCAACTGGCACCGAAGGTTCCTTGAGAAACTCCGACGGCTTGGGCAGCGCCAGGGCAACCCGCAGCACCTCGTCCATATGGCCCACCGCGACCACCCGCGTGTTCTTGAGCACGCGCTTGGGGATGTCACGTAGGTCCTTGACGTTGTCCCGGGGCACGATCACGGTCTTGATTCCGCCTCGGTGGGCCGCGAGGATCTTCTCCTTCAGGCCGCCGATGGGCAACACGCGGCCGCGCAGGGTGATCTCGCCGGTCATGGCCACGTCCCGGTGGACGGGCACGCGCAGCAACGCAGACACCATCGCGGTGCAGATAGTGATCCCGGCTGACGGGCCGTCCTTGGGGCTGGCACCCTCGGGAAGGTGAACATGGATGTCCGCGCACGAGTAAAAATCGCGGTCCAGACCCAGCGATGGTGCGCGCGAACGCACGTAGCTGATGGCCGCCTGGGCTGACTCCTGCATGACGTCGCCCAACTGGCCGGTCAGCACCAGCTTGCCCTTGCCGGCCACGATGGATACCTCGGTGACCAGCAGATCGCCGCCGTGAGCGGTCACCGCCAGCCCATTGGTCACCCCGACCTCGTCGGTGTCCTCCTGGCGTCCCCGGCGGTAGCGGGGCGAGCCCAGGTACTTGGCCAGGCGCTTGGGCGTGATCTTCCACGCCGTGACGCTGCGATCAGCCAGATATTCCCGTGCGACTTTGCGACACACGCCCGCGATCTCGCGTTCCAAACTGCGCACCCCGGCCTCCTTGGTGTAGCCGTCGATGAGGACGCGCAGGGTTTCCTCGGGCATCTCTAGGGCGATGTCAGCCAAACCGTGGTCGCGCTTCTGCTTGGGCACCAGGTACTGCTCGGCGATGGCGAGTTTCTCGAACTCGGTGTATCCCGCGATGGGAATCACCTCCATGCGATCCTGCAACGGCACCGGGATGCCCTGCAGGTAGTTCGCGGTGGTGATGAACATGACGTCGGACAGGTCATAGTCGAGGTCCAGATAGTGGTCACAGAAGGTGTTGTTCTGCTCGGGATCAAGAACTTCCAACAAAGCTGCCGCCGGATCGCCGCGGAAGTCAGTGGACATCTTGTCCACCTCATCGAGCAGGAACACCGGATTCGCGCTTCCCGCCTTCTTGAGTGACTGGATAATCTTGCCCGGCAGGGCGCCAATATAGGTGCGCCGGTGGCCACGGATCTCGGCCTCGTCGCGTACGCCCCCCAGCGCTAGGCGGACGAAGTTGCGCCCGGTGGCCCGCGCGATGGACTGGGCCAGCGAGGTCTTGCCCACGCCCGGCGGTCCCACCAGGCACAGGATGGGTCCCTTCTGCTTGCGCACCAGGGCCTGCACCGCCAGGTACTCAAGGATACGTTCCTTGACCTTCTTCAGGCCAAAATGGTCCTGGTCGAGGATGCGTTCCGCCTCGGCCACATCGAGCTTGTCTTCGGTGCGCGTTCCCCAGGGCAGAGCCAACACCCAGTCGATGTAGTTGCGCACCACTGCGGCCTCGGCTGACATGGGCGCCATCAAGCGTAGCTTCTTCATTTCCTTCTTGATCCGGGCCGCTGCTTCTTTGGACAGCTTGATCTGGCTGGTCTTCTCCTCCAGTTCGACGAACTCGTTCTTGAACTCGTCGCGTTCCCCCGCTTCCTTCTGGGCCGCGTCGAGTTGATCGGAGAGAATCTGCTCTTCCTGACGCTTTTCCATCTGGCGGCGCACGCGCGAGCGCAACTTGCGCTCGTTTTGCAGAACCTCGATCTCGGCTCGCAGAAGCTCGGCCAAGCGGACCAGGCGGTCGGTCGGCCGCACCATTTCCAGGATGGCCTGCTTGTCCGTCATCTTGAGCTGAAGTTGTGCCGCGATAGTGTCTGCCAAGTCGCCCGGATCCTCGATGCTGTGTACCGAGGCCAGAATCTCGGGCGCCAAACGCTTGTCTAGCTTGACGAAACTGGCAAAGGCGGCGTGGGCCTCGCGGGAAGCCGCCTCGGCCTCGGCCGACCACCCTGAGTCTTCCGGGATCTCATCGACCTCGACGGCCAAGAAGCGCTCGCCCTCCACGAACCGGCGAACCACCGCGCGCCGCTTGCCCTCCACCAGCACCTTCACCGTGCCGTCGGGCAGGCGCAAGACCTGGATCACGTTGGCCAGTGTCCCCACCGGAAAGATGTCTTCCGGGGTCGGCTCATCACTCTGAACGCGCTGCGCTGAAAGAAAAATCTGCTGGGCATCGTTGCGGGAAGTGACCTCGCCGAGCGCGCCCAGCGATTTCTCGCGGCCCACGAAGAGCGGCACCACCATGTGGGGAAAGACCACGGTGTCCCGCAACGGCAGAAGCGGAACGCAATGGAAACCGGCTGTTGGTTCGTGACGGTCGGACAAGGGCGCCCTTTCTGCGTGGCTGCTTTCAGCCGAAACGCTGAGCGCGATCGTATCAGCGGCGGATCAGAGAGGCGAATTTCTGCATAGTTCGTTGATTGAGAGTCCTGACAAAGGGGTGGGTTCGGCGGACAACCACCCGTCGCTGAAAACTCAGAGGGGAGAGGGGAGGACACCGAGCCGGATCGGGGGAGAGCCCACCTTTCCCAATTCTTGCGGCTCAGGTATTCTGCCGGCGTGAAAAACCACCGACGATTTCGACAAATTCTCCCTTCTTCATCCGCGCTACCGGCACTTGTGGCGCTGCTGTTCTTGCCCGCCTGCATTATGCCAGGTCAGAAACCCGCTCTCGGCAGCGGTGCCGTTGCCCTTGACTCATGCAGCGATGGGCTGATCGACAACGGCGAGGATGGCAACAATCAGGTGCTGGTCCGCGACGGCCGCAACGGCTACTGGTACACCTACGTCGACGAGTCCGGGTCGACCGTGGTCCCCGAGGCTGGCTCGCGCGGCGGCACCTTCAGCATGGCGCCGGGCGGGGCCAATGGCTCGAAGTACGCGGCCAACGTGCAAGGAAGGGTTGCCACCGGCAGCGACGTCGTCTTTGGTGCAGTGGGGATGAATTTCGTAGATCCCAAGGGCCCCTACGATGCCTCTCGCTACAACGGCCTGGCTTTCTGGGCGCGCAGAGGACCCGGCTCGGGCGGCAAGGTTAGACTCAAGGTGCCCGATGTCAGCACGGATCCGGAGGGCGGCGTGTGCCGGGAGTGCTTCAATGACTTCGGCATGGATCTCAATCTGACCGAGGCTTGGCAGCATTTCGTGTTCCCCTTCAAGAAGATGAGGCAGCTGCCCGACTGGGGCTCGCCCCGGCGCCATGGCATCGACAAGAGCAAGCTCTACGGCATCCAGTGGCAGGTGAATGTGCCGGGGGCCGCCTTCGATATCTGGGTCGATGACGTGGAGTTCGTGGGATGCGAGTAGCTTTTCCCGCCGCGCTTGTCATCGGTGCCGGCGGGCTGTTGCTGCCAGCTTGCCTGCAGACCGTGGCCCAGCAGCAGGCTGCCGCGCGGCCCGCGCGTGCGCACTCTGCGCGCGCGTCGGCGCGACCCGGAGTCGTGAAGCCCGCCGCCGGACCGGTCGAGCCGGCCGAGTTCCCAAAACCCGCGCCCTTCATTCCGCCGCCCCACCCGGGCAAGACCGGCAACGAATACACCGATCGTTTCATCGCGCACTGGAACGCCCTGCACTCTCCGGCCAACGGCTACTTCAGCCCCGAGGGCATCCCCTACCACGCAGTGGAGACCCTGCTGGTGGAGGCACCTGACTACGGGCACCACACCACCTCCGAGGCGTACAGTTACTGGTTGTGGCTGGAAGCCGCCTACGGCAGGATCGCAAAGGACTGGAAGCCGCTCGACCATGCCTGGGAGAACCTGGAGGCGTACCTCATCCCCACGCAGGACGATCAGCCCACGACGGGTTCGTATACCGACACCCACCCGGCGGTCTACGCGCCCGAGCAGGATCTGCCCAACGCCTATCCGGTGCCGTTCGATGCCGCAGCGCCAGTGGGGCACGACCCCCTGTCGAAAGAGCTGCAAACCACCTACGGCTCGCCTTTCATCTACGGCATGCACTGGATTATCGACATCGACAACTTCTACGGCTTCGGCCGGCGCGGCGATCGCGTGTCCCACCCGGCGCCCATCAACACGTTTCAGCGCGGGATGCAGGAATCGGTCTGGGAAACCATTCCCCAGCCCTGCTGGGAGGACTTCCAATTCGGCGGCGAAAACGGATTTCTTGATCTCTTCGTCAAGCAGGAAGGCGGTTACGCACGCCAATGGAAGTACACCGACGCCCCCGATGCCGATGCGCGCGCGGTGCAGGCCATGTACTGGGCCAAGCACTGGGCTGACGAGCAGGGCGCGGGCAGTGATGTCGACGGACTGGTCAAGAAGGCGGCCAAGATGGGCGACTATCTCCGCTACGCCCTGTTCGACAAGTACTTCAAGGAAATGGGTTGCCAGGATCCAAGCTGCCCAGCAGCCGAGGGCTACGGCGCCGCCCACTACCTGCTTTCGTGGTATTACGCCTGGGGCGGTTCGATTGCCAAGGCAGGGGGCTGGTCGTGGCGCATTGGCGCCAGTACCTCGCACAGCGGCTATCAGAACCCGTTTGCAGCCTATGTACTGGCCAAAGAGAAGGCTTTCAGGCCTGCGTCCCCGAACGGCGCGCGTGACTGGGGCACGAGCTTGGGCCGCCAGCTCGAGTTCTACCGCTGGCTGCAATCCGCCGAGGGTGGCATGGCCGGCGGCGCGACCAATAGCTGGCGCGGCCGCTACGCCGTACCGCCCAAGGGCACCACCACCTTCTACAAGATGGCCTACGACGAGGCGCCGGTCTACGCCGATCCGCCCAGCAACGAGTGGTTTGGCTTCCAGGCCTGGACCATGGACCGCGTGGCGCAGCTCTACTACGTCACCGGCGATGCGCATGCCAAGATCGTGCTCGACCGCTGGGTCAAGTGGGTGTTGGCCAACACCAAGATCGGCAAAGACGGCATCTTTGCCATTCCGTCGACCCTGCAGTGGAGCGGCCAGCCGCAACTCAATTGGAACGAGAAGACCCAGAATTGGAATGGCAATGACTTCGGCTACAACAAGACCCTGCATGTGAAGGTCAAGGACCACAGTCAGGACGTGGGCGTAACTGGGGCCTTGGCGCGCACCCTGCTCTTCTATGCAGCGAAGTCAGGCGATCACGCGGCCGCGCGCCTGGCCAAGGAGCTACTCGACCGGATGTGGGGAAAATACTGGACCCCCAAGGGCGTGGCAAGTGAGGAGGCCCGCGTCGACTACAAACGCTTTGGCGATCCGATCTTCGTGCCCGCGGACTGGCAAGGGGTGATGCCCAGCGGCGACCGCATTGAAACCGGTTCCACCTTCATCAGCCTTCGCTCGAAGTACAAGTCCGATCCCGCGTGGCCAAAAGTCGAGGCATATTTGAAGGGCGGCCCGCCGCCGCGTTTCACCTATCACCGTTTCTGGGCGCAAGTAGACGTGGCGCTCGCCAATGCGACCATGGGGATGCTGTACCCCAACGGCATCCCGTCGGCGGCCAAGGCCAAGGCGGAAAAGCCCGAGCAGGCCGACAAGGCCAAGGGCAAGAAGCGCGGGGGCAAGCGGGGCAAGAAGTAGCGAGGCGTTCGGGCTGGGCTAGCAACCAGGCGCACAAGCCAGGTTCGGTCTGGGCTAGGGACGCCAGGGCAGGAAGATCAGGCGGCGGTTGGCCTCTGGCAAAGTGAGCGAGAATTCACCCCAGACCGGCACGAAGTAAAGCGCCACCAATATAGATAGAGCAACGAATATCAACACCGCGCGGGGCCAGCGACGTTCCAATTTGGCCACAACCCCGGCCAACAGAATAATGGCGAAGGCATAGGGCGGCAGGTAGTGATAGAAGAACGAGTGCTTGCCCATGGAAACCACAAACAGGGTGAGTAAAGCCGCCCACCCCGTGGCAAGCACCAGGACCGCCTTGGTGAACGAGGCGTCGAAGAAAGGCGGCCAGTACTTTCGCCAGCCCGTCCGCAAGGCGGTCAGTCCTCGCGCCAGGGGCAACCCGATCACCAGCAAAACCGCGGGAAACCAGAACACCAGATTGCCGAGGCTGGAGGCATAGCGCGAGGTAGTTCCTGAGGAGGAGAGCTTGACCACAATGGGATGATAGAGAGCCGGCCAGGTATACCAGGCTGACGCCAATGGATTGTCATACTGTCCGAGGCCGTGCAGGCTGGCCATCGACGACAGGATGACATTCCACACTGCCAGCGGGTCACTGGCGTGTCCCATCAGGTGCAACCCAGCCATCCAGATCAGAATGTGTACGACGGGCGACAGTCCGAACCAGAAGATCGTGTACCAGGGCACGCGACGGTACAGCAGGACGGCCACGACTGCGGGCACCAGCGTCTGCGCCGCGCTCCACTTGATGGAGGTGGCGATTCCAATCAAGATCCCTACAATCGCCATCCCGCGCCAGGTGCGCGCGGTCACCACCGCCAAGACGCTCCACAGAATGAGACAGACGAGCATTATGTCGATGAATGCCGTGCGCGAATGGGCAATGAAGAAACCGTCTGCCGCAATGAAGGCGGCCGCAAACCAGGCCGCCCGCCGACTCGCGAAGATCTGGCGCGCCAGCCAGAAGCCGATGATGATGGTCTGCAGGCCAAAGCACAGATACATGAACCGCCATCCCACCGAGTTGTAGCCAAACAGGATGAGCCCGATGGCTCCCAGAAGCTTGCCCAGCGGGGGATGGAAGTCGTGCAAGTCGGGCACGCCGAGCAGAATGTGATGCGCCGTCGGTCCGTAGAATTGCTCGTCGAAAGTGTCGCGGGGCGGAAATCCGATCCCCTGAATGCGCAGGATCACCCCGCCCACGATCATGAAAGCGAGAAGCAAGCTGGTCACGCGCGGCGCGCGCTGCATGGCGCCCCAGCGGTCCACCGCATCTTGCCGGACCGCTCGGACGGTCTCGACCACCCCGCGAACCATTTTCGCTGGCATCATTGCGGAATCACGCAATCGGTGAGCAGCCCCGCGGGCACGGCGTCCTTGACCGGACTAAATGAACCGGTCGGTGACCAGCGCAGTGACACCGACTTGATCGCAGATACCATGCGGAAGTTGCACACCACGGTAAAGCGCTCTCTGGGCAGTTGACTCGGCAGGCGCGGTGAACTCCACAGTCCCGCGCCAAGGAAAAGCACCGAATCTACAGTGTTGTAGGGACGCAGCAGCAGGGGATCCTCGGTGCCGTTGGGATCGAAGGGCTGCTGGTTGGCCCGATATCCGCAATGCAAGCCTTCGAGCACCAAGTCCGACGCACAGTTCAGGTTCTGGGGATCCTCACGAATCAGGGTCACCTCAATAGACCGTGTCCCACCCATGTACCAGCCATCCGCATGAGGCGCGTAGCGTTTGCCATAGCCCGTCCAGGAGAAGATCAGCCAAACGCCGAAAGTCACGATGAACAGGCTGAGTAGAGTGTAGCAAAGCACGTTGAACTCGCCTGTCACCTTGGATGGCGGAAGCACGTCGGGCTGCGGGGCCGGTGGTTCACTCGGCTTGGGTGCGGGCGGAGCCTCGGGCGGGATTGGCGAATCCACAGCTTGCGACTGGGGACTTTCTCCGACGGCGGAAGGAGTCTCGGGCACGGGCGACGAATCCATGTCCAAATGATTAGTAGATGCCACCGCTGCCGTCAACCCGGCTGAAGCTGTCCCACTGGGCGCGGCCCGGCTCCTTGGCCACGGGCGGCGTGGCAACAATCAGTTTCGTTACGCGCTGGATTTTGAGCTCATAACCAGCCAGACATACGTCATGGAAAAGACACGCACCCTAGCCAATTTGATTCAGTCAGCCCGGGCCTTCCAAGAAAGTCGCGTGCTGCTCACCGCTCTGGAGCTGGACGTGTTCACGACGATCGGGGAAGGTGCCACCGCGGCGGAGGTCGCGCTGAAACTGGGCACGGATCCTCGCGCCACTGAGATGCTGCTCAACGCCCTGGTGGCGGTGGGCGCTCTTTTCAAGCGCGATGCCTTCTTCCGCTGCACGGTGGAGTCCAAGGAGCTGGGGCCGGCACGGCCAGGCCTCCTGCACATGGTTCATCTCTGGGATACCTGGGCCACCCTCACCGAATGCGTGAAATCAGGCCGGGCCGTCCGGGCGCGAGGTCCCGAGGGCTTCTCCGAGGCGCGCACCCGCGCCTTCATTGCAGCGATGCACGCACGGGCTCAGGAGAGCGCCCAAGCAACCGTGCGCCTCTCCGGCATCCGCGATGCGAAGCGCATGCTGGACGTGGGCGGCGGCTCCGGCGCCTTTTCCATCGCATTCGCCAAGGCGTGCCCGGAATTGCAGGCGGAGATCCTGGATCTGGGCGCAGTCATGCCGCTGGCGGAGGACTACATCCGCGAGGCGGGTCTGCAGAGCCGTGTCCGCGTGCGACCCGGGGACATGCGCACGGCAGAATTCGGCGAAGGCTTCGACCTAGTGCTGCTCTCCGCCGTCTGTCACATGTTCAGCGAAGATGAGAACCGTTCGCTGATCCAACGCTGCGCCCGGGCCTTGGTGAGCGGAGGCCATCTTGTGATCCGCGAATTCATCCTGCAGGAAGATCGCACCGGGCCCGCGCACGCGGCTCTGTTCGCGCTCAACATGCTGGTGGGTACCGAGCACGGAAACACCTATACCGAGAGCCAGTACCGGACCTGGATGCAAGAGGCTGGCTTTGCCACCGTCACCCGCACCGACCCGGAGGGCGATGTGTTGGTTGGGGCGCGGCACTAGTCGCGTGGGGAGCCGGCCTGCTTTGGCACCTTCACAGTTTGGGCCCACGGTCGCGCCGTCCCTCGTGGCGTTCGACGTGTTCCTCCAGCTTGCGCGTAGCGATCTTGAGCAACGCCGTCACCCCGGACTGCACCACCGCCTCGAATTCCTTTGCTCCCTGGGCCACGGCGCTGCCGCCCTCAAGCAGGCCTCGCTTCCATGCCGCGCGCGCCGCTCGCCGCCGCTCGCGCTCGCGCTGCTTTTCCTCGCGGCGTCGGCGCCGCACGATCTTGTCATAGGGGAAGATCACGTGCCGCACTTGCAACGCCAGCAGCGCGCCGCTGCCGAGCAGAGGCCAGACGTACCATGTCCCGCCGGTGAGGCGACTGGCGACGAAGTACAGAAACCCATTCAAGACGGAGTAGCTGACCGCCGAGGCCGCGAACCGCTTGAGCTGCACCACCCGCTCGGCCGCGATCTCGCAGGACACCACCTGCCGAGCCAGCTCTTGCAAGCGAGACTGCGCTAGCTCCGCCGTGGCCCGCTCCAACGCCTCACGTTCGATCCCGGATTCAGCGGCGATCTCCACCAGTTCGGCATGGCTCAGCCCGCGCTCACTGATGGCCTGCTCGCCCAATGCGCGCTTGATGATCTCGTTGACTTCGTCCTGCGTGTAGCTGGCTTGCGGATCAGTCACGGCGCCCCCGAGTGGTCCAGCTGGTCATTGCCGGGTTTCCTTCTTGTAGACGCGCCTTGTCAGTGGCTTGCAAGCCTCTGCACTCTACCGGGAAGAACATTTCGATCCAATCGCAGGTGGTCACTTCCCAGACGGCTGGCGAGTGTTGTCAAATAGGGTAGAAGAGGGTCCGCAGAGCAGCAGCGGGTTGACGCATTCAGACATGGAACGTTTGCCTCATACGGAAAGCCAGAGTTCTAGCTTGCTCTCGGAGCACACCCTGTCTTTGGAAGTGCCGGAGCAAGCGAAGAACCTCGATCCGTCTGCCGATTTTCTCCAATCCATCCAGATAGAAGAACTGGTCTCCAGCGACGATTCTCGCCACCTTGAAAGCGAGTGCATTCGCGAGGAGCGTTGGGATGACCTGGCGGCTCTCCTGCTCGAGCGTTCGTCACAGGTCTTGGATCCGGCCGAGAGTAGCCGCTGCCTCATGCGGGCGGCACAGGTCTACGAGACCAATCTGGGGGATACCGACAGCGCATTCGTGGTCATGCTGGTCGCTTTCCAAGAAAGCCCGGCTACTCTCGACCTTGCCACCGATCTGGCGCGTATGGCCACGGTTCACAATCGCTGGCCTGACCTGCTGTCGGAGTGCCAAAAGCGATTGCCTGAGATCACGTCCGCGGCCAAGCGCGCTGAGATGCTGGTGGCCATGGCGAACTGGTACCAGAAAGATCTGGGGGACGCGGCGGCGGCAGAGGAGGCATTGGAGGCGGCCATGGCGGCCAATCCCTCCAACCCGCAGGCACTGCGCGCCCTGGTCGAGTTGCACGGCCAGCGGGGGAAGTGGATGCGGGCCGCCGCCTATCTGACCTGCGCCTCGGGCAACGCCGCCGACCCGGCGAAAGCGATCGAGTTGGCCCTGGAGGCTGCCCAGATCTATCGCGAACGTCTGCGCGACGTGGAATCCGCCATCGAGCAATACACTCGGGTTCTCGAACGATCGCCCGGTCATCCTCAGGCGACTGCCGCCTTGGCGGAATTGGCCTGGGTTCGCAAGGACTGGACCGTCGCCTTGCCCTTGCTCGAAAACATGGCCGGCTCGGCCAGGCACGCCTTGGACGAGTCCGCCAGGATCTGGCACAAAGTCGCGTGGTCAGCGCAAATGTTGGGCGACATGGAGCGGGCGCGCGCGGGTTATCGCCGTTCCTACCTGGCCATGCCCACCTATCTGCCAACTTTGCAGTCCTGGTCGCAGCTCGCGCGCACCCAAGGGTGGTGGCAGGACGTGTGCCAGACCGTGCCGCATATTCTGTCCGAGGGGGGCGATCGTCTGACCGTCTCGGAACACGCGGATCACCTGTTCGCTCTCGGCAAGGCCTATCTCGCCCTGCACAGCGCGGAGGCCGCCGCCGAGGCATTGATGAAGGCTCTGGAATTCGCGCCAGGTCTCACGGCTGCCCGGGAGGCGCTGGCCGAGGCCAACGCCAAGATCGAGGGCCGTGGTCCAGAGAATGCGACGGCGCTCATCGAGCAGCATCGCCGGCTGCTCGAAGGCAAGATCACACCCGACGAGCGGTTCGAGTATCTCTGCCGCATCGGTCATCTGCAGCGCGAGGAACTGAACGATCAACGTGCCGCTTTGGAAACCTTTCTGCAGGCATCCATCTTGCGGCCAGACGATCCGGATGTCCTGCACGAGTTGGTCGAGATTCACACCCTGCACGGCCACTGGTCACGCGTGGTCGAGGTGCTCGATCGGCTGGTGCACCTGTCCTCGGGAGCCGACAAGGCACGCTATCTGGTGGCAATCGCCAACATTCTCAACTACGAGCTGGAGGGGCCAGTCGAGGCAGTCGACCGGTACAACCAGGCGCTGGACGAAAATCCTGATGATCAGCGTAGTTTCGAGCGCATCCAGCGCATCCTGATCGCGCGGCAGGATTGGCGCGGCTTGGCCCGGGCCCATCGCCGCATGATTCGACGACTGGGGGCCAAGCCTTCCCTGGACAAGCGCGCTTGGCTGCTGAGCTTGTGGCAAGGCCTGGCCGACCTCTGCTGGCGCAATATGCGCGACCTCCCCGCTGCGGCGGCCGCGTATGAGGTGTGCGTATCCCTGGCTCCCGAAGATGCGCGATTCCATGAGTTCCTGGCCAAGACCTACGAGGCCCAGGGCCCGGCCATGTTTGGCCAGGCGGTGAAGACGCGCGAACGTCTGCTCGCCATGTCAACCAACGCTGACGAGGCGGCCAAGCACATTCGGGCTTTGGCCAACCTGCATCGCGGGCTGCGAAGGTTCGATCGTGTGTTTTGCGCCTGTGGTGGTCTCAGCGTGCTGATGAAGGCCGATGTCCGCGAGCGCGGCTACTACGAGAACAACGCCTTGCCCAGCGTCCCCATCGCAACCAGCATGTTGACCGAAGCGCAATGGCAAGGCTGCATCTCATCCGCGCGCGAAGATCGTCGCGTCTCCCAGTTGCTGGCTGCGGTCAGCGCGGGGGTGCTCATGTCGCGAGTGCAAGACGCGGCGGCGTACGGCCTGCAGCCCAGCCATCGCCGCGATCCCACCGACCAGAGATCCCTGCTGGGGCGCATTCTGGTTTACATCAGTCGCTTTGTCGGGGTGCCCTTGCCCGCTGTCTATGCGCCACCCAGCGCACCGGGCGAGATCGATCTCGTGGTGCTGCGAGAGGGAGCCCAGCCGGTGCTTGCGTTCGTGCTCGGGCGTGACCTGACCGTCGGCCGGTCGGACCGCGAGCTGGCATTCTTCCTCGCCAAACGCCTGGTGGGACTGCGCGCCGATCGCTGTCTACTCTGGCCGCGCCTGGTGTCGACCAAGGGTGAACTGCGCGCCATCTTGGGCGCAGCCATCCAGTTGGCGACACCGGGCTACAAGCTGCCCGAGGCCGATTCCGCGGCGGTACGTCAGTATCTTTCGTATTTCCGACGGGTGTTGCCGGCTGCCCAGATGGCACCCATCGCGTCCGCGGTCGAATCGTTGCTGGCAGGCCCCGGCCGCATCGATTTGGATGGCTGGGTTGCGGGTGCAGAGGAGACCGGCAATCGCGCCGGGCTGCTCGCCTGCGGTGACGCGATGGCGGCGGCCCGCGAAATCGTCAAGGAAGCGCGCGCGCGCAGGTCGCGTCCCGAAGATGCAATTCTCGCCCTGGTCCGCTGGGGCGTCTCCTCGGAGTATTTCGACCTGCGCACCCAGCTTGGCTTGGCTCTGGTCTCCGACGAAGACAAGACTCCAATCGTCACGCGCAACTACCCTCTGTACTGAGAACGCACTCAGAGCGCCCCACCTCACCACGCGCCCTTCGGACAGTGCAGCAGTACGACGGGGAGTATGCCGATGACCAACACCCAGAGATCGCACTTTGCCGGCACCGCGTGCGGGTTGGGGGCAGAGTCCTTGTACGGATCTTGCTTAGCGGGCGACTGCGGCGCTGCAATGTCCGGGGCGAAGATGGCCTCTGCCCGATCTGACGTCGGGGGATGGCGCGCGCCGGGCTTCCCGGCATACGCGACGGTAGTCATTAGCAAGGCTGTCAGCAGCGCCAGAGCGCGTATCCACTTTTTCAATTGATCGTCATCCCTTCCGTCCCTGGTTCAGGGAGCGCGATGATATACCCTGGCTGCCGCGCAAGGGAAAAAGCAGAAGCACGTTTGGTATTCGGCGCTTCGCGTGCTGCGTGCCGATTGACATGATGTTTTCACATCCTGCTCATCGGCGCCTTCGCGTGCCGCCACCAGGGACCGATCACGCGCAACCCCACCGATTTTCGCCGCTGGTTTCCCAAACTGAAACTGCGACAACCCTGAAGGTCTGAGTCCGGACGGCCGGGCTTCGGACAAGCGCAGTCGCTGGCACGGCAAACGGTAGCCGTGTGTCGGGATCACCTGATCGGAGGATATGGTGTGCAGTCTTGCCACTTGCTTGCAATATAGTCACTGGCACCTGACAAGCGGCCCTCGGGTGTCACACCAGCGTCGAAGACTTCGATGATGTTGCGATGACGAATGGCGCTGGCAGCCCGGGCCTCGTTGAGAAAACGCCGGACCAGCTCCGCATCCTGCGCCAGCGCTGTGTGCAGAACCTTCACGGCGGCGCGGCGGTCGATGAGCGGGTTCTCGGCAAGATAGACTTCCCCAAAACCGCCTTCGCCGAGCAGCCGGACGATGCGGTAGTTGCCAAAGGGGTGGCCCGCCTGCAGCGCCATTCGTTCTCGGTAGCCATGGTACTCCTGGCCGCAGTGCAGACAAGTGGATTTGCGGCTGCGCGCGTGCTGTCGAGCAGCTTGAAGAGCCCCCCTTTTCCAGGATTGGGCTATCCTGGTCTTCGAACCAGCGAAGGAGCCCGAGCGCATGAAAACCGCGAAGCTTTCCGTTCCCGGGGCGAGACTTCACTACCAGGTGTGCGGCCAGGGCCCTCTCCTGCTGCTTCTGAGCGGCGGCGGTGGCGACGCCGACGCGCTCGATACGCTGGCCCGGAACCTCGCGGCCGACTACACCATCGCCTCCTACGATCGACGGGGCTACGCGCGCAGCCCACTTCACGATCCGGCTGACACGTCGATCATCCCCATCGAAACCGCGGGCGACGACGCCCACCGCGTGCTTGCCGCGCTCACCTCCGTGCCGGCGTACGTGTTTGGATCGAGCCTGGGCGCCCTCATCGGTCTCGAGCTGCTAGCCCGTCATCCCGAGCAAGTCCGCCTCCTGGTCGCGCACGAGCCGCCCACCCATACCCTCATCCCCGAGAGCGCGCGGCCGCCCCTGCCCAATCCCAACGATCCCACCCCGACCGCGACGTATGCGGCGGCCATCGGGGTGAAGCTCGCGGCGCCGAGCAAGTTCCCGCCCGAGGTGGAACGACGCAGGGCCCTCAATGCAAAGCACTTCTTCAGCCGTGAGGCGCGCTCGGCGCGCGTCTACGCGCCCGATCTCGCGCGGCTGGCCACAGTCACCAGCCGGCTCGTGCTCGCTGGCGGCGAGGACGGCCGCCCATTCGTCGCATACCGTTGCGCAGCGAAGGCCGCCGAGCGCCTAGGCGTGCCGCTGGTCGAGTTTCCGGGCGACCACGCTGCGCCGTTGGTGGCGACGCCGCAATTCGTGGAGAAGCTGCGCGCCGCCCTCGCGCGGGCGTAGCGCGACTCGGACGCTAAGGAGCACCCCCGCGACGAAAAAGATGAGGACGGGGAACAGCGACCTCGGCTTTGGCGTCGCGTCTCCCAGGGTGCAGCCGCAGCCGGCTGTGGTACTCGCCTTCGTCGTGCTGCCGGTCTGGCCGCCGCTGCCAGCGCTGCCGCCGCTAGTCGAGCCACCGGAGATCGAGCCGCCCGATCCGATCGAGCCACCACTTGAGGTTCCGGCAGAACCACCGCCAGCGCTGCCGCCAGAACCGCCACTCGCGCTGCCGCCGCCACCCGCGCTCCCACCCGCAGTGCCACTCGCGCTGCCTCCCGACCCGCCGCCTGCGTTCCCGCCGCCAGCGCCCCCGCTAGCGCGCCCGCCCGACCCGCCACTTGCGTTGCCACCCGCCCCGCCGCTGGCGCCGCCACTGCCACCCGCTCCGCCGCCCGCGCCCCCGCGGGCATCGCCAGGCGTGACCGCCGCGTCGGGAGTGGCGGCCGGTCCGGAATACGCGTCGAGAAAACTGGCCAGTGCGTAGGTCAGCGGCGCGTTCCAGTTGATGGCCACTTCGTTCAGCTCGTAGTCGTTCACGTCGTCAGTCCAGTTGGTGGCGCCGTTCTTGTTGCCCCCTGCTGCCTGGGTGGAGGTATTGTTGCCCCCACCCACCAGTAGGCCCGGCCAGGGGCTGTCGATGCCGTCGGACTGCGACGGCCGATGATGCGGATGCATGGGCGGGTCGATTCCGATGCCCGTGACCTGCGAACGGTTGTAGTAGTTGCGGCCGAAGATCCAGCCGATCTGATCGGCGCAGGTGTCGAGATAGTCAGCCTTGGGCGAGAGCCGGTTCGCCACCTGGAGCAACATGCAGGTGCGCGCCACCGAACCATTCGATCCCCAATAGTACTGACCGGATTTCCCTGACAATGCGCGCCCGTAGCCGCTGTTGTTGCGATTGGTGACCAGGGTGTCCGCCGCCGTGGTCAGACTGGTCTTGATGGCCGCCACGGTGGTCGCGTTGCGGCCCGTGCGCTGGGATTGCAGATACACGAACATGCCCAGGTTCTTGACGTTTCCCCAGTCGAAGTCGGCATCAACGTAGGTTGTGGTCCCCGTGTTGAACTTCGCGGCGCGAGTTTCGAAGTCGGTCAGCGCCGCGGTGTCGCCCGTGGTCTCCCACATTTCCGCCGCAGCCCACAGCCGGTCGTCAGAGTCGGTGGTGGTATAGGCACCGGTCGTGGTTGGGTCGGTCACGGTCTGGTTGGCGGTGTTGGCTTGCAGGTAGGCGTAGGACACCTTGGCCGCGGCTAGGCACTGGTCGGAGAAGGCCGAATCGTAGGTCTGGTAGATGCGCGCCGCCTTGGCCAGCACGGCTACGAAGTCGGCGGTGGCGGCCGAACCCCAAGGCACGAAGTAGCGGGTTTGCAGATCCTTCTCGGGCATGACCCAGTGATCGATCGCTGTTCCCCCATCGTACGGTTGATCGAAAGTCAGGGATGTCATCTTGTGCGAGACGCGCCCGTCGCTGGCCGAGTACTGCATCTTGAGCACCCATTCGAGCTCCCAGCGAACCTCGTCGAGAAAATCGGGAGTGGTGCCGCCGGTTTCTGGTATGGGCCAAGAATACGTGGAAATCACCGACGAATACTCTTCCCAGGCGGCGAGGAGCGAGCCTCCAGTGATGCCCGCGTTTACCACATACTTGCCGTAGTCGCCGGCATCGTGCCAGCCCTTCTGACCGTCGCGCTTGCCGCCTGGGGTGCCAATGTAGTCGAGATAGGCGTCGTCCATGTGGCAGGCGCCATGGGCGTAGGTCTGCCCGGCAAAGGTGAACTCGACCGCCGTGTTGCAGCGCCAGCCGTAGAAGCCGAGCATGGTGGCAACAAATGCCTCGCGGTAGACGTCGTTGCCGATGGGAAACGTCACCGAGCGGCCCACGCCTGCGACGTCGACGTAGAACTTGCCGGTTTCGCTGAGTTGGCTGAAGTCAGCGACGGCGATGCTCTGGCTGGTGTCGGGATCGGTTTTCGCCGCGCCGGCGGTGCCGGTGTAGGCGACGGACCCGTCGGCGTCGCGTTTGACCGTGAAGGAGGTGGCCGCGGCGGTGATGGATGCCCGTTTCACCCGACCGGACAAGTACCCGATGGAGCTGACCTTGACATCGCTGTCAGCGGCCTCTGAAAGCAGCGGAGAGAACGTGGCAAGGGCTGGCACGAGAATGAACAAGCGCAGGTGCATGCGAACCTCCGGCAAAGCGTCCCCCTACAATACGCCTCCGGCGTCGCCGGTGCGCAGACGTTTCACCCCTGGGTTCGCAGAACCCGCGAGCCGCGGGCCGGCCCTGCGGGTGACCCGTAATTTCCCGACAAACTCTCGCTACGACTTACCGCGTCCGCCGCGTGCGAAGGTCTTTGCCCATGGCGCGGGCAAGGTTCTTCCAGATCGCGACGTCGTCTCTTCTCACGCGAGCCGCGAGGACTTGCAGTTCACGTCCGGCAAGCGTCCTTGCTTCGACGTGCTGGCCCATGTAGTCGAGTCGGCTGCGCTTCGGACCCTCTGCGACGAGTTGGTAGAGAACCTGCGAGTACTGGTTCGGTCCGGAAAGATGGGTGTTGGTCCACGTCAACCGATCGGGGAAGGTCCTTACCAGCTTCTTCTTGGTGACTTTGGTCCCGTCCGGCTTGAAGATGGTGTCGGTCAGGATGAAGGCACTGCCGGGCAAGCCGGCAATCTTGCGCTTCCCCGCGTGCCCCATGAGCTGAATGTCATTCGGCTGGTAATCGGTGGCCCACCGAAAAACCGCCTTGGCCTGGAAGGGAAAGCGCTGGCTAAAAACGATCGGTATCGAAACCATGACGGGATGATACAGAGGTTCTCACGACAGGCAACTGTGCCCCTTGACGGGTCTCAATCCCGGGACATCGCGACGAACCGCGATTGGCGCTATGATGGCCCCCATGGCCGACCCGCCTCGCACTGCCCTTTCGCCCCCGGGCCTGATCGCGGAACGCGAGAAGGTCGTCGCCCGCTTGTCCGACGCCTTCGCTCACGATCACCTCAACATAGAGGAATTCGAACGCCGCCTGAGCTTGGCGCATGAGCGGAATACCGTCGCGTCCATAAATCAACTGGTGGACGATCTGGCGAAGGCCGATGGGGAAGTTCATGCGCAAGCCCTGGCCCACGCGAGCGATGTCCCTGACGACGAGGAAATCACCGCCATCTTCGGTGGCAGCCAGTTCTCTGGGCCGAGACCGCTGCCCCGCCGACTCAAAGTCAGGGCGATGTTTGGTGGCGTGCTGGTGGATCTGCGCGATGCGCTTTTTCCCGACGGCATCATTGAAGTGGAAGTCAAAGCCGTGTTTGGCGGCGTACAGATCATCGTGCCCCCGACTTTGGCGGTGGAGTGCCATGGCGTGGCGATCCTGGGCGGCTTCGAAACCCTCCACCGTGCGCCCGCGAATCCCGAGCCATCGTCGCCGCTTTTGCGGGTGCGGGGACGCGCCCTGTTTGGTGGCGTGCAAATCGAGACCCGTCTGCCCGGCGAAGATCTGCACTGGCACCATCACCACGGAGAACGCCACGCCCTTGGCGGGGAGGGACACGCGCTCAGTCGGAAGAAGAAGCAACTGCATCGGCACGATCCCGACGGCGAATAGGTATTGTGGCGTAGACTCGCGCCTTCCTGAGCAACCCCTAGGTCACTATGCGCTCAATGCAGCACGTCCGATCCCCTGACGGAACCGATATCGCTTACGAAAGGCGAGGCCACGGGCCGCCCCTGGTCATGGTGCATGGTTCGTCGCTCGACCACGCACGCTGGGGGCCCAGCGTCGTGCACCTAGTGGAACACTTCACCCTGCTGATGATGGACCGGCGTGGCCGCGGGGCGAGCGGCGACGCTCCCGTCTACTCCATCGAGCGCGAGTTCGAGGACGTTGCGGCGGTGGTCGACTCGGTCGGCCAGCCAGTCCACCTGCTGGGCCACTCCTACGGCGCCGTGTGTGCCATGGAGAGCGCGCGCCTGACCTCGGGCATTGACAAGCTTGTGCTCTATGAGCCGCCCTTTTCCCTGGGCGACCCCGGCCCGCTTTTCGGCGCCGACATGCCCGAGCGGCTCGAAGACTTGCTCCGGCGCGGCGAGCGCGACGCCTTGGTGGAGATCTTTTTGCGCGAGGTGGTGGGAGTCACCGACGAGGAACTGAAGACTCTGCGCCGCTCATCCTCGTGGCGAGTGCGAGTGCAGGCCGCACACACGCTGCCGCGCGAGGTGCGGATGGCGGAGACCTATCAGTTCGACCCCCGTGGCTTCGCGAAGGTGCGGACCCCGACGCTGCTGCTGCTGGGCACGGAAAGCCCACGCCTAATGCACGATTCGACCATGGCCGTGCACGCAGCCTTGCAGAACAGCCGGGTGGAATTGTTGCCTGGCCAAGGCCATGCCGCCATGACCTCGGATCCGGAGATGTTTCTGGCCAAGGTGTTGGCGTTTCTCGAAGGCGAAACCTGATCCCGCATTTGCATCCACGCGACCCCCTTGCGAGCCCTCTGCCAAACACATTACCATGTCCTTCATGCAGCCCTCCTACGCTCACGGGATCACGTCTGTGCCTTTGCTCGGCGAAACCATCGGCGAGAATTTGCGCCGCACGGTCGAACGATTCGGAGATCGCGAGGCGCTGGTCTCCCGTCACCAGAACTACCGCGCCACCTACCAGCAACTTTGGCAAGAGACCGGCATCATCGGACGCGGGTTGATGGCGCGCGGGGTAAAGAAGGGCGACCGGGTCGGGATGTGGTCGCCCAACCGCTACGAATGGGTGGTCACCCAGTACGCCACCTCGCGCATCGGCGCCATCATGGTGAACATAAACCCGGCCTACCGCAGTCACGAGCTGGAGCACGTGCTCACCCAATCGGCCTGCTCCCTGCTCATCATGGCGCGTGGGTTCCGCCAGACCGACTACGTTTCCATGTTCAACGAGGTGGAGGAGCGACTACCCGCGCACATCCAGGCCCTGGTCATCGACGACGAATGGGGAGCGCTGCGGGAAGATGGCAAGCAGGTTTCCGAGGAAGAACTGACCCACCGCGAGTATAGCCTCGATCCCGACGACCCCATCGACATACAGTACACGAGCGGCACCACCGGCTTTCCCAAGGGCGCCACCCTGTCCCACCACAACATCCTGAACAACGGCTATTTCGTGGGCCGCACCCTGGCGTACAGCGAGAAGGAACGCATCTGCATTGCCGTGCCGCTTTATCACTGTTTCGGCCAAGTCATGGGCAACCTGGCCGCCACCAGCCACGGCGCGTGCATGATCTTCCCGGGTGAGGGTTTCGATGCGGGCGCCGTGCTGGCTACCGTGGAAGAGGAGCGCTGCACTTCGCTCTACGGCGTGCCCACCATGTTCATCGCCGAGATGGAGCACCCGAACTTCAGCAAGACCAACTTCGCCAGTCTGCGCACCGGCATCATGGCTGGCTCGCCCTGCCCGATCGAGGTGATGAAGCGCGTGCAGAAGGACATGCACATGCCGGAGATCACCATCTGCTACGGCATGACCGAGACCTCGCCGGTATCCACGCAAAGCAAGGTGGACGATCCGCTGGACAAGCGAGTGGCCACAGTTGGCTGCGTGCATCCGAACCTGGAGGTGAAAATTGTGGAACCAGCCACCGGCCACGTGGTGCCCCGAGGCAAGGTGGGTGAGCTGTGTACCCGCGGGTACTCGGTGATGTTGGGCTATTGGGACGATCTGCACTCCACCCGGCAAGCCATCGACAACGCGCGCTGGATGCACACTGGCGATTTGGCCACCATGGACAGCGATGGCTACGTCAACATCGTAGGCCGCATCAAGGACATGGTGATGCGCGGGGGCGAGAACATCTACCCACGCGAGGTGGAAGAGTTCCTGTACACCAAACGTGAGATCGCGGACGTGCAGGTCATCGGCGTGCCCGACGCCAAGTACGGTGAAGAGCTAATGGCCTGGATCAAGCTGCGCCCAGGCGCCAGCGTGACTGGCGACGAGCTGCGCGCCTTCTGCAAGGGCAAGATCGCGACTTACAAGATCCCGCGCTACTGGAAGTTCGTGGATACCTTCCCCATGACGGTGACCGGCAAGATCCAGAAGTACAAAATGCGGGAAACTGCCGTGGAAGAGCTGAAACTACAAAATGCGGCGAGCATAAAGACGGCGTGATGCGGATTTCACGGGCATCCCGACCGTAAGGCAGAATCAGTTGTGGATCACGCCGACCTTCTGTACGCAGAAGTTGAACGGGGTGGCAAAGTCTTGGGCCGGGAGCTTCCACTGAATCGAGTGAAGACGCGTCGGATCCCAGGGCGGCGGGTAGGAGTATGCAACGCCCCAGTCGTCGTAGCTCATGTAGCTGGTTTCCCTAATACCTGCGGGCAGTTGCATCCCAGGGCCGGCTGTCACGCCTGGGTCTTTTGACAATGTATACTTAGTATTGAAGATTACGACATAGTTGACGATATACCAAGATATGAGGCTGCGGCTTTCCTTGGTTGTCATCGCTGCGCTGGCGCTCGGCGCGGCCCTGCCGGCCTGGGCCTGGGAAGACTACGAGCAAGGGGCTGACGTCCCGACCATCAGCGTCCCCGCCGCGCCCCCTTCGCGAGAGCGTTTGCCCATCTTCGGCCTGATGGCTGACGTGGGCGTGCCCGACGGCCTCATCGGCGCGCTGGCGATTCGACCGTGGAGCTGGGTGCGCCTCAACGGGGGAGGCGGAACCAACAGCATCAGCGGCGGCTGGCGCGCCGGCATCACCTTTCTGCCCTTTACCGCAGGCCCTTCAGCCAGCTTTGAATATGGCCGCTACCAGGACGGCAACGCCAACCCTTTGGCCAAGAAAATCATCGGCAGCGGGTTCGACGGCAGCCCGCTGCTGGAACGGGTTGGCTACGAGTATATGAATGCCCACCTGGGTCTGGACTTCGGTTCGCGCAGGGTCGTCTTCTTCGTCCACGGGGGCGTCACTGTGATCCGTGGCCAGATCCACAATGTCGACACCGCAATTCGCCAATCCGCGCCTCAGAACACCACCACTTCAGGCACGACCGAGGTCGTCGTGCCGCAGGAGCCGACCGTCAAGGCAGTGGGATCGTCGTTCAAACTGGGGCTCATCGTCTACATCTGGTGAGACACCGGCCATGGCACTCCGAATTCTTCCCATCATCCCGCTGCTGGCCGCACTGGCCGGGGCCTGTTCGTTCTCCGCCGAGGCCGACCTCCCCGAGGTCGATGTCACCCAGCACGGGGTAGTGGTGCCGGGCGTGCCAATCCCCAAGTGGGCCGGCGATGTGTCGGTGACTAGCTCCTTCACGTTTTCCTCATCCAACACCGCATGGGCCAAGCGCATGAATTCGCAAATCTCTGTCCGCCAGGTCACGGTCACCGCCACCGGGGGCGTGCCCAACCTGGACTTCGTCAACTCCGTACATCTGACTATGACCAGCTCCACCGACGCAGAAGCAACAACCGAGATCGCCGACTACGACCGGAGCGAAGCAGCGCCGTCGAGTTCGGTGATAGCTGTCAGCATGCCCACACCCATCGACATCACCACCGTGTGGACGGCCGACCAGACGGTGGTCGCACTGGCAGTGGCCGGGCAATTGCCTGAACAGGACTGGACAGTCGATGTGGCCCTGAAGCTCACGGGCAAGATCACCTACAATTACTAGGCGCTTTACCCGAGAAGACTCTTCTGTTAGGACTGAGGCACGCGCGGGGAGGTCTCGATTGGCTCGGGATCTGTCGCCCGTCGCGCACTGGGAGGAGACCATGGCTCACGATTTCGATCCGGGTTACGGCGCCGAGCCGTTTCGCAGTCTGTGTGGCAACTGTCCTGATACGACCACGTATCCCGCCAAGGACTTTCGCGTCGAGTGGGGGCCCATCTTTCACCGCGGCCGTCTCGACGGCTCCGCGCGTGTGTTGGTGCTCGGTCAGGACCCGGCGGCCCACGAGGCGATCTGCCGGCGCATTCTGGTTGGGGTTGCCGGACATCGTACTCAGGGCTTTCTGGCCAAGCTCGGTATCGACACCAGCTACGTGATGATCAACACCTTCCTCTACAGTGTGTACGGCCAGCAAGGGGGTGAGGCCCACAACAACGACGCCGCCATCGCCGCATATCGCAATCAGTGGCTGTCGGCTTTGCTGCAAACGCAGAAGATTGATGTGGTTGTCGCGCTCGGCTCGCTGGCTGACCACGCTTGGAAGTTGTTTCTCAAGAGCCCCGGCGCGGCGTCCTACGCCAGCCTACCCTATGCGGGCATTCCCCATCCCACCTATCCGGAAAGTGCATCCAAGAACAATCCCACCACCCTGGCCAAACTGACCCAGGAAATGCTCGCCAAGTGGAATGCCGCCCTCACCTCGCTCAAGCCGGCGATCAAGCACCCGGATAGCAACCGTCCCTTGCTTGCGTACGGCAACGCATTCGTCCCCGCGGACCTAGTGGAGATTCCCGCCGCAGATCTCCCCGCCGGATGTCCAGACTGGATGCGCGGGGCTGAAGCATGGGCGGATCGGACGGGCGCGAACCCCGCAACCAAGCGCCGAACCATCACTGTGACCGTGCCATTGGACGCCATGCCATAACGGCAGGGGCGAACAACTGCAACAGGGAGTGGACCATGCCAGTTCCAACCACCACCAAGCTGAGACTGACCGGACACGTCGTCACCATGGACGCGGCCTGCAAGCAGGTCCCCAATGGCGTAATCTATATCGACGGCACCAACATCGTCGCCGTGCAAGACGCCAAGGCGCCGCCGCCGGATGGATTCGCATCGGTGCCGGCCGTCGACACCGGGGGAATCATCTTCCCCGGCCTGATTGAGCTGCACAATCACTTGAGCTACAACACGCTCAGAACGTGGCGTGTCCCGGCAAAATTCGCCAATCGCGGCCAATGGCCGCGCCATCCCGAGTACAGCCAGCTGGTGACCGGTCCCATGGGGGTGCTCGGCCGTTCGACCGATCCGTCGGTTCTCGCCGCGCTGGTGCGCTACGTGGAGGCCAAGTGTCTGGTCGCCGGGGTGACTACCAGCCAGGGGATCGCGCTGGCGAGCAATGCCGGCATCCGGCACTACTACAAAGGCATCGTACGCAACGTGGAGTCGCCCGACGATCCCGCTTTTCCCAAAGCCGGTTCCCACATCCCCGACCTGGCGGCGAGCGAGTGGAAGAAGTTCGATAACGAACTGGTCAAAGCAAAGGCGAAAGCATCGTGCATGCTGCTGCACCTGAGTGAAGGCATCGACCAGTCGGCGCGTAACCATTTTCTTGCTTTGGAATCAGGTGACACCTGGGCAATCAACTCTGCCCTTGCCGGCATCCATTGTGCCGCCCTCGAAGCGCCTGACTTCGAGATAATGGCCCAACACGGCGGGTCCATGGTGTGGTCGCCGCTCAGCAACTACCTGCTTTATGGCGACACCGCGAAAGTACATCTTGCTCTCGAACACAAGGTCCCGGTTGCCCTCGGGTCGGACTGGTCGCCTACCGGAAGCAAGAATCTGCTCGGCGAGCTGAAGGTCGCCAAGCTAGCCAACGACCAATTGGGAACCAAGCTCAGTGACGCGGACATCGTCGCGCTGGTCACGCGCAACGCTGCCGCCATCGTAAAATGGGACAAATGGCTCGGCAGCATCGAGCCGGGCAAGCGCGCCGATTTGACCGTGGTTGCGGGCAAGGTCAGCGATCCCCACGGCAGCTTGATTCGCGCGCGCGAGCGGGACGTTCTGGCGGTGCTCATCCGGGGCACGCCCCGCTACGGCGATCAGAAGCTAATGAAGGCGCTCGGCGCAACCGGGGAGAGTTTGATTGTCGGCGGCCAGGCCAAACTCGCCGATTTCAACGATCCCTTGGGTGATCCCGACGTCGACAAGATTCCGCTCGCCGACGCCATCTCCATCCTGAAGGATGTGCTCGCCCGGATCCCCAACCTGGAGACCCATGAGCGGCTCGGACGCGGGGCCTTGCACCGACCGCTGGCCGCAAGCGCACCGCCGCGGGCGCGACTGCTTCTGGAAGAACCAGAAGGCGAGCAGCCGGACCATCGCACGCGTCATGCGTTTTTCGGCGCCGGCGTGGCCAGCCCGGTTGCGGCTCCCGCCGGCGCTTCACTGGCAGCGAAGCTGCCGCTCATTCCCCTGCAACTGGATGCGCTCACCGTCGACGACGACCCTGACTTTCGCACCATGCTCGGCCAACAGCAGAATCTGCCAGCATGGCTCTCCCAAGGATTGCAGAGCGTGTTGAGCCAGAACTAGCAGCCAAGGCCAGTGGCCAGCGCGTAATGCAGAGTTGTTTCCTTGGCATCTCCATCGGGCAGACCCATGGTGAGCCCCCATAGTTGGTCGAGGGCGAAGCTGTCCCGCAAACGCGCCTGGACCTGCGCTGCTGTCGGCAGCTGCGCCATGAGGCAATTGTAGCAGCGGCTGTGGTGCTAACATAGTGATCACACCGGGGTTCACCACAATCACGCTTCGGCGCGGAGGAGCCGCGATCATTCTCAAGGGGGTTCCTGCCGGCGTCTGCGACAATTGCGAGAATACCATTTGTCTGAGGAGGGCGCCCAGAAGGTGCGCGCCGTGGCTGACTCAGCCGTGCGCTCCGGTGCGGAGGTCGAGATCCTGCGCTTCGCCGCGTAGTTTCAGGCCAGAACAACCCCACCAAAGTAGCACGCGCGGCGCAACGTCGCGTGGGGTGCCGCGATCCCGCGACATCCCATGGCGTTGGTAGCGAACGCATCGTCGCCCCGCTATCCATAGCCCGCAAGATCCGCTAGTGTGCGCCACAACTTTGAACGAGGACGCAACATGAACGTGCAGAACATCGTCGTGGCAGGCAAGAGCGGCGCGGGCAAGCAGCCGCGCGTGGACGTGCTGGTGCAGACCTATGGTTTGCGGCAGCTTGCGACGGGAAACATCTTTCGCGAATACCTGGGCACCTTCAACAAGGTGCGCGGCAACGCCAAGACCGACGGGCTGTGGACCGACGGAAAATTCGCGGCCGATGCGGCGATTCGCCAGGCATTGGCTCCGGCTTGCGCCAAGGCAGGGGTGGAGATCGACGCCGCGATTTTGGGATTCAAGGCGGCGCAGTATGTGGATCGCGGCCGCTTCGTGCCCGACGAGATCACCAACGCGCTGCTAGCCGCGGCCTTTCGCGCCGGCAGCGGCAAAGGCTTCGTGCTGGACGGCTACCCGCGCACGCCGGACCAGTCGGACTTCCTGCTCGCGCTGGCCAAGGACTGCGGCACCCGCATCGATCTGGTGCTCATCGTCGACAACGAAGACGAAGCCATCGTGGCGCGCACGATCGGCCGGCGGGTGTGTCCCAACAAGACCTGCGCCAAGGTCTTCCACCTGCAGTTCAAGCCGCCTACCCCCGACGGCAAGTGCACCGCTTGTGGCACGACGGTAGTGCAGCGGTCCGACGACACGGAAGAGAAGATCCGCACCCGCTTGGCGGAATTCCAAAGCAAGGCCTTGCCCGCTATCAAGCGCCTGTCAGCCGCCGGGATCCCAACCGTGTCGGTCCCAGGCAACCTGCCCGTGTTCACCGACGAAGCGGTCAAGGCCAGTGTCCTGAGCGTGGTCCAGCCCGCGCTGAGGAGTTAGCTCTTCCACCACAGAGAGCCCAGAGAACACAGAGGTCGGAAGGAAGGAAAGGGTCCGGACCAGACAGCCCCACCTATGAACCAGCTCGCCTCCGGATCGGGTAGACTCAAGCACCCATGGAAAAGAATTCGCGTATCTACGTTGCCGGAAACCGCGGCCTGGTAGGTTCAGCCATCGAGCGCCGCCTGCGCCGCGATCACGACACCGTCATTACCAGCGACATCGCGGACTTCGACCTCACCGACGCCCGCGCCACCGACGCCTTCTTCGCGCGCAACCAGCCCGAGTATGTCTTTGTTGCGGCGGCCAAGGTCGGCGGGATCAAGGCCAACGACAGCTTCCCTGCCGATTTCATCCGCATCAACCTGCTGATCCAGACCAACCTGATTCACGCTGCCTTTCGCCACAAGGTGCGCAAACTGCTTTTTCTGGGCAGTTCTTGCATCTACCCCAAGCTGGCGCCCCAGCCCTTGCAGGAAGAATACCTGCTCACCGGCAAGCTGGAGCCGACCAACGATGCCTACGCCATCGCAAAGATCGCCGGCATCCTGATGTGCAAGAGCTACAACCGCCAGCACGGAAGCAACTTCATCGCCGCCATGCCCACCAATCTCTACGGCCCGGGCGACAACTTCGACCTGCAGACCAGCCACGTCCTGCCTGCCTGGATTCGCAAGTTCCACGAGGCCAAGCTGGCGGGCCAGCCCAGCGTGGAGCTGTGGGGCACAGGCAACGTGCGACGCGAACTGCTCTACGTGGAAGACCTGGCGGACGCGCTGGTGTTCTTGATGAACCACTTCGACGCTGGACGCGAGCGCGAAGATGAAAAGATGTTCGTCAACATTGGTCTGGGCGAAGATATCGTGCTGCGCGATTTGGCGGAACTGGTGCGCGGAATCGTGGGCTATTCAGGCGGTATTGTCTGGAACGCGGCCATGCCCGACGGAACCCCGCGCAAGCTGCTCGACGTGAGCCGGCTGCACGCCCTCGGGTGGAAGGCGCAGCACACGCTGGAGGCGGGAATCCGCAAGACCTACGCCTGGTACCAGGACAAAGTCGCCACGAAAACCTAAGCACGACGGTTCACCACCGTCGCGCGAGTCCCGCCTGCGAGACTCGTTGACTGTGTGCCGTGCGTACCGTAGGTATTCAAAGGGAAGTATCCCCGACGAAACCAAGATGTTCAAGATCGTCAAGCGCGAGCAGTTCTCTCCAGTTACCTATCTTTGGAAATTGGAGGCGCCCGACATCGCCAAGGCGGCGCAGCCCGGCCACTTCGTAATCGTTCATCACGGGGAAGGCGGCGAGCGCGTCCCCCTCACCATCGCCGATTTCGATCGCCAGGCTGGCACCATCACCTTGGTCATCCAGGCCGTGGGCAAGACGACCACGGCGCTCATGGGTCTGCAGGAAGGCGAATGCCTCGACGATCTCGCCGGCCCGCTCGGTCACGCGCGCCACTTCGACAAGGTGAAGAAGGTTGTGTGCGTTGGCGGCGGCCTGGGCGTGGCGCCGACGTATCCTCAGTTGCGCCAATACAAGCAGAACGGCGCCTACACCATCTCCATCGTCGGCTTCCGGTCCAAGGACCTCATGTTCTGGATCGACCGCTTCAAGGCTGAAAGCGACGAGTTGATCATCGCCACCGACGACGGCTCGTTCGGGGTGAAGGGCCTGGTGACCGGGCCGCTGCAGCAAGTCCTGGACCAGCAGCCAGACGTCGACGAAGTGCTGGCCATCGGCCCGGCCATTATGATGAAAGCCTGCGTAGCGGTCACCAAACCCCGCGGCGTCAAGACCGTCGTCAGCCTGAACCCAGTCATGGTGGATGGCACGGGGATGTGTGGCGGGTGCCGCGTGACCGTGGGTGGCAAGATGGCCTTTGCCTGCGTGGACGGCCCCGAGTTCGACGGTCTGCAGGTCGACTTCGACGAACTGCTGGCCCGCGCAAAGCGCTTTGACACCGCCGAGCGTGAGTCGATGCGACTGCTACGCGAAAAGCATGATTGCCGTCTACCCCGCTAGTCTGTCCCGCCAAAATCCTTGTCCCGAACCAAGCCCGCCCCAAGACAAAGCTCGTAATGGAAGCACCAAGCAAACCGAAGAAGACCATCAAGACCATCGCCAAGAGCAAGACCGCCATGCCGGAACAAGAGCCGGCGGTTCGCGCCCGCAATTGGAGCGAGGTCACCCTGGGCTACACCGAGGACCAGGCGCTGGCAGAAGCGGCCCGCTGTATTCAGTGCAAGAACCCGGGCTGTATCAAAGGATGCCCGGTGGCCATCAACATCCCGGGCTTCATCCAGGCGATCGAAAGCCGCGATTTTCGCAAGGCCTACGATGTCTTGGCCGCCGACAATGTGCTGCCCGCGATTTGCGGCCGGGTTTGCCCGCAAGAAACCCAATGTGAAGCCCTGTGCATCGTCGGCAACAAGCTCGAGCCGGTGGGCATTGGCCGCCTCGAGCGTTTCGTCGGAGATCTGGCGCTCAAGCACGGATGGTCGCTGGCCGCCCCAGCCAACCGCAACGGCCACAAGGCGGCCATGATTGGCAGTGGTCCCGCGTCCATCACTTGCGCCGTCGACCTGGCGCGCGCCGGGGTCGATGTGACCATCTACGAGGCGCTGCACACGGCGGGCGGCGTGCTCAAGTATGGCATTCCTGAATTCCGGCTGCCCAAGAAGTTGATCGACCGCGAACTGGAGGCATTGCAGCGTCTGGGCGTCAAGATCGTCACCAACACGATCATTGGACGCCTTTACACCATTCCGCAGCTCATGCAGGAAATGGGATACGAAACCGCGTTCATTGGTGTCGGGGCCGGCTATCCCAATCTGATGGGCATTCCGGGGGAAGGGTACAACGGCATCTTCTCGGCCAACGAATACCTGACCCGGGTGAATCTGATGCGTGCCTACCAGCACCCGTACGCCGACACGCCGACCGGCATGGGCAAGAAGGTGGCGGTGATTGGCGCGGGCAACACCGCAATGGACGCCTGCCGCGTCTCAATTCGAATGGGAGCCGAGAATGTCTACTGTGTTTATCGTCGCACCAAGAAGGAAAGCCCGGCGCGCGCTGAAGAAGTCCATCATGCAGAAGAAGAGGGCGTGAAGTTCAACTGGCTCACGGCGCCGGTGCGCATACTGGGCGACGAACGCGGGTGGGTCCGGGCCATGGAGTGTATTCGCATGGAGCTGGGCGAGCCGGATGCGTCGGGCCGCGCGCGGCCAGTGCCCGTGCCAGGCTCGGAGTTCCTCTTTGAAGTCGACACCATCGTGTACGCCATCGGCACTTCGGCCAATCCGATCCTGGCGCAGACCACTCCAGGACTGAGGCTGAACAAACGCGGCTACATCGATGTCAGCCCGGAAACCCAGATGACCAGCATCCCTGGTGTCTTCGCCGGCGGGGACATCGTGACCGGCGGTGCCACGGTCATTCTGGCCATGGGCGCGGGACGCAAAGCCGCGCGCGCCATGTTGCGGTACATGGGCATAGAGGCGGCCGCCCAGCCCGCGTAGACAAAGTACATGGGAACCCTGGGACGGCCGGAGCCGGCGGGCTCCCCCCCGAGACCAGGGCTAGCGCTCGGCTTCTTTGCTGCCCACCACGGTCAAGTTCATGCCGACCTGCACGCTGAGCGGCTTGCCATCAACAGCCACGCTGATCTTGCCGTTGAAGAACCAGCCGAATGAGCCGGTTGAGAACTCCTTCTTGTCGGCAACCAGTTCCTGGCCGTTGATGACCAACTTGATGGGCTCGGCCTTTTCAATGAAGTGCGTCTTGGATATCGGGCAAGGTGATTTTGCCATGGTGGCCACAAGGTAACACATCGCAGCCTGACGGATGCAAGCAAAGGGACCGGGAACGGCAGCCTGCCCTTCCAGGTGGTAAAGTGAATGCTGCGATCAACCTCAGTGAGGAAGCAATGAACGCTACAACGATGAAAATCTTCTTCGCGGCAGTCGCCCTTGTCACAGCGGGTTGCGCGACGGAAACAACCTCCTACGGGCCCCTGTCCGAGCCGCAGTACGCCGAGCATCAGGCGCCTGCTGTGCCCTACCCCATCCCGGCCGCCGATCCCAAGGGCACGGCCTATGTCATGTCCTTCGGTGTGGAGCACATGCCAGCACCGACGGGAACGCAGGGCTTCTATCTGCACCTGCGCATCGCCGCGGAAAACCGCGCTGACGCCGCAGTCTGGACCGTCGACACCCGTGATCAGGTCGTGAGCTTGGGGCCGGCTCCCGAGCATGCCACCTACGCCGACAGCTCGGCCGGCGGTTCGATACTCACCCTGAACCAGGGACAACACGGCACCTTGGATGTCTTCTTCCCTCTGCCGCCCCAAGGCAACCCAGGAAAGGCAACCTTGTCGTGGCAGGTTCGCCGCGGCAATGAACCTGTCACCGGGACTACGCCGTTCGAGTTGGTCCCCAATCAGCCGCCCGAGTATGTCGACTACCAGCCGGTTGGCGTCGCGGTGGAATGGTGGCCGGATTGGTGGTGGGGCGTGGGGTTCTATCCTTGGTTGTGGGGTCCGGGCTGGGGGTGGGGATATTATCCATATTGGGGCCGGGGACATTTTCACGGGGGATGGGGGCATCCGCATCCGGCGGGCGCGTGGCGCGGATCCGCGTCTCCATCCCGCAGCTTCGGCGGCGGTTTCAGGGGCGGCGGGCGCGGCGGACACCGCTGACTTCTACCTACGCTGCTGACTCGTAGGCGCAGCGAGGTGACGATTGTGCTGAATGCCTCGCGTTGCCCGGGAGATGGGGGATAATTCCCGCCATGGCGCAGGACCGGCACAGCCGACGGGCGATCCATACGACTTCGCCCGAACCGCAGGCAGGGCGCGCGTCCAAGCGCCGGCCTAGCCGGCCGTGGCCAACCGAGATTGTGGAACTCGAGCGGCAAGCCCTGCTCGCCGCCGCTGCCGAGGGCATGATTGTGCTCGCCGCCGACGGTGTCGTGACCAGCGCCAACCAGAAAGCCAAGTCTATGTTGGGATTTCTCGACGAAGACATCGGGCAGTCGGTCGGCAACGTACTGGCGCGCGCTCTCATTGCCGGAAGCGACGGTGTGCCCTTGCCGGTGGAGAGCTGGCCTGGACTTCGAGCCCTGCGCGGAGAGACGGTCCGCGACCTGGATGTCGGCGTTCATCGGGACGGACGCACTGCCTGGTTGTCCACCTGTGCAGTGCCCATCGTGCTGACTGGGGGCGCCTGCGGCGGAGCAGTGGTGACCTTGTCTGACGTCACCCTGTTGCGCACGCTGGAACAACACCACGAGCAGTTGATCCGCTTGGTGTCCCACGACATTCGCAACCCGCTGACTTCGGTTCACCTAAACGCGCAACTTCTGCAAAAAGCGTTGGCCGAGCGAGGCCTGGAGAAGGAGGGGCGCCTTGCTGCGGTGGTGATCGCAGCCGCGCGGCGTCTGGATGCGATGATCGAAGAACTGGTGGATTCGTCGCGCATTCGCTCGGGCCAGCTCAGGCTTGAACTACGCCCGGTGGCCATCGAGCGCTTGGTACCCGAGATTCTCGCACGCAATTCTTGCACCCTTGACACCGCCCGGGTGAGGCTCGCCCTGCCTAACGGTCCGGTTCGGATCACGGCCGACGTTGCTCGCCTGGAACGTGTGCTCACCAGCCTGCTCCTGATCGCGCTGCGCAACTGCACAGACGGGGCGGAGGTTGGGTTGCGTGTAGCCGTGGCTGACGACGAAGTGCGCTTCGCCGTGGCGATTCCCGGCCGGGCCCACGCCGGCGAGGAGCAGCCCAGTCCACCCAGCAGCCAGTTTGTCCAGTCCAGGAGTGACCACGGCTATGGGCTGGGGCTGTTCATTGCACGCATGCTGGTCGAGCGACATGGCGGCCGCCTCTGGGTTGAAGGCGCACCTGATTGTGGGGCCACGCTGCATTTCGCGCTTCCCGTCGCAGGCCCGGGAAATGGGAATTAGTGCAGCCCGTACTTGACCATCTTCTCCCACAGATTCTTGCGCGAGATCCCCAGCATCTCGGCGGCGCGACGGCGCTCGCCGTCAGCCATCTTCAGAACCCGCTCGATATATTCCTTTTCGAAATGGGCCATCACGAAGGCTAGCGGCTCGATGCGATCCCCTGATACGGGACGCCCACTGCCATGAAATTCAGCCGGCAGATGGTGGACCTGGATCTCCTGTCCGCGCGCCAGGATGCTGGCGTGTTGAATTGCGTGCTTAAGCTCGCGCACGTTGCCCGGGTAGCTGTAGCCTTGCAACGCAGCCCAGGCCGCCGGAGAGATAGGCGAAGGCGTCGTGCCTGGGGCGGTGAATTCGCGCATGAATTGCTCGACCAGAACCGGCAGGTCGGTGAGCCGTTCGCGCAATGGCGGCAAGCGCAGCTCGAACACCTTGATGCGGTAGTAGAGATCCTGACGAAAACTGCCATCGGCTGCGCTGCCCTTGAGATCTCGGTTGCTGGCTGACACCAGGCGCACATCCACCTTCACCGAGGTGTTGGTCCCAATGGGCTCGAATGAGCCTTCCTGGATCACGCGCAGAAGCTTGGCCTGCACATCCGCCGGCATCTCGCCAATCTCGTCGAGGAACAGGGTGCCGCCGTCGGCCGCCTTGAAGCGACCATCGCGGCGTTTGACCGCGCCGGTGAACGCACCCCGCTCATGTCCGAACAGCTCGGCCTCGATCAGGGTGGCCGGCACGGCCGCGCAGTTGACCGCCACGAAGGGAGCGTCACGCCGTTCGCTGACCGTGTGGATCATGCGCGCCGCCAGCTCCTTGCCGGTGCCGCTTTCGCCGGTGAGGAGCACCGCCGCAGAGCTGACTGCGATGGCGTTGATCTGGTTGCGCAGATGCACGATGGCGGGCGATCGACCCTCAATGGTTTCGCCGACCTTGCGCGTGGCCAGCTCGGCGCGCGCTGCGGCCAGATCGCGAAGCAGTGTCCAGCGCTCGTCGATGCGCTGAACGATGCCCAATACCTCGGGCAACTCGAACGGCTTGGTAACGTACTCGATCGCGGTTTCCTTGACCGCGAGGACCGCTTCCCGAATCGTGCCGAAGGCGGTCATCAACACAACGTGGGTATCAGGTTGCTCATCGCGCAGGCGGCGCAGGATGGTGAAACCGTCCACCTTGGGCAGGCGAATGTCGCTCACGACGAGATTGAAGATCTGGCGATCCAGGCACTGCATGGCCTCATCGCCGTCGGCGGCAAGCGACACGCGGTGGCCGAGATCTCTCAGCGCTTCACCGAGCGGCAGTCGGATATCTGCCTCGTCGTCCACCAGGAGTATGTCGAGCATGTTCTAAATCCCGGCTGAGTATGCCCTTGGCCGAGTGAGAAGCCATGGTCAATTCTCTGCGGGCGGCAAGGCGACTTGCTTCGTGACTTGAGACGTCTAGAACGACGTCAAGGCTGCGATCAGCGCGTCACGATGTTCCCTTCCCGTGCCGCGCGATGGGCGGAAATTACGAACCCGTAACGCCGGACCGTGCCTGCCTGTCGAATCAATGCATCCTTCCGATCGCCTCTGGTGGCACAGACTTTGTATTCCCTAGGGAACGTGCGGGGTGGAAGGAGGCGCTCGGTGCAGAGGGGGCCTGCGAGGGGTACTGGGTGAAGGGCGGGCAGGCCACGGATATGGATGGGCGGCGGGTGGTTGTGTAACTGGGAGGCGCCGTGGGGAAAGAGGCGAAGGCCTCGGCTTGGTGGCGGGGTGGCTGCTTGGGCCGTTCTCGGGGGAAAAACGCAATGTGTGCGACTCGGCCCCAGGCAGCACTCCGTCGCCAGGCATGGATTGTGGTTCTCGGCTGCAATCAAGAGATGTGGGGTGACTGATCTCATCAGCCACCCGCCGCTGAGAACGCAGAGGCGAGAGGGGAGGCCACAGAGCCGGAGAAGACCAGCGTATTCTGGCACAGATGCCCGGCTGAGCCCACTAGCCGGCGGCGCAGCCGCGAGAATCCACTAGGCGGCAAAGCGCTCGCGCAGCTGAGCCCGAGCCCGGCACATCCGCGTCCGCACCGCCTGGCTGGTGATTCCCAGTGAGCGAGCCGCGTCGGGAAGAGCCAGTTCTTCGAACACGCAAAGCTGCACCACGTCCCGATAGGGACGCGGCAACGTGGCAACGGCGGCGTGCAGCCGCCAACGGTCTTCCATGTCCTCCAAACGCGCGGCAGGCGTGGGGCTAGAATCTCGCAACATCGTGACCACATCCCCCTGCCCGGACTGGTCGTTGGCTGCCACCCGCTCAGCGGCACGCCGCCGTCGGCGAGCCCGCATGAGCGCCGCATTCACCACTACCCTATGCAGCCAGGTGCTCACGAGGGATTTTGCGCGAAACGATCCTGACCCGCGCAACGCCTGCTCGACCGCGTCATGTGCGGCGTCCTCGGCGTCGCCACCGTCGCGCAGAATGGACAGGGCCACGTGCACCAAACGCTCGCGCGCCCGTGGGCTGGAGAGTTCGGCGGATACCGGGTTCTTTGTCTGAGTGCTATGAGTGTTCATGGCAGTTTCGCTTTCTTCCCTTCACATCGGCCAGCGCCGTCCAAATCCTCGTTCCTTCACTGGTCAGCTCGACCCTTCGCACATGCCAACCGCGTGCCAGGTGTCCCGAATCGCAGACAGACGAGCACTATCTTCGTCTTGCAGCGGCCTGTTCAAGACTGGCTACTGGCTGCGTCAGCGCAGCCCTGAAGCCGCGGACTCTACGGTTTGAGTTCGCTCGCCTCGGTGCCGTCGACGGTCTGGGCTGTGCAGAAATTCTGCTTCTTCATCATGGCCGGCGGATTGGCGCGGTCGTGGCGGGCGCGGGCCAGACGATTGCTGAACGCCTTGTGGAATCGATCGCCGCGTTTTTCCAGCGCCGCCGTCATCTGCTTCCAGGCGGCGGCGTCCTTTGCCGCCGAAACATCCTCGGTCGAAGCTGGGCTTGGCTCAGGAACCAACGCAACCATCGCCGCCAGGTCCTCCAGCAAACCCGCATCGAACTTGGGATCGGCGCAGGCGGCGGTCACGGTCGGAACCAGCACGCGGTCCCGGAATTCCGCTAGATCGTCGGCATCGACCTGACACCAAAGCAGGCGCGCGTGCAGATGAGCCAGCGCCGTGCCGGTCTCATTTCGCGGCGCCGTCAATAGGCGCTTGAATACCTCGTCGTAGTCGCCCTGGGCCTCGCCGTAGGAACTCAGCATGGCCTGCATCAGCTTGCCCCGGCATTCGGGATCGCAAGTGCGGCCGAACATGTAGCCGGCGAGCCAGTGACGTCGCTCGGCGTGGAACTTCTTCAGCATGTCCTCCTCGCCCGAGGTCACCATCTCGCCGGTGCGTGCCGTGGCCAGCACCAGTGCCGCCACCAGGCGCGCGCCAGGAGAGAATTCCTCAAACCGCGCGATATCGTTCCATTGGCGCCGCTCATAGAGGTTCTGCAGATAGGTCTCGAACAGCCACGCCATCTTGGTCGGATGCGCCTGCAGCGCCCGTTCATCGCGCAGGAGGCCCAGCGGACCTTTCTTGACCTCACCGCTGGCGATGGAAGCGTCCATCTCATCGGCCATCAGCTGCGCTATGGCCTCGGAGCGATCGGCCAGCTTGTCGTCCTTGCACACCTCGGCCCGCTTCTCCACCCCAAAGCGCTGCATGCAAGTCAGGGCAAAGGCTTGTTCGAGCTGGGTGTAGTTCTTGTTCGCGGTGCCGGCCAGCACCACGCGCATATAGGTTGGATTGTCGCGGCCCAATTCCAGCGCGTAGGAAACCGCCAGTTCCGGGTCGAGGATATTTCCCCGGCTGAGCGAGAGCAGGACGCCAAAACGCTGGTCCGCAGTTTGCGGCCCTTGTTGCGACAGCACCGACAGGTTCTTGCCGAGAATCTCCGCGCGGGCGATACGCCAGTCGTTGTCGGCCTTGGTACGCGCGATGGCTTGCTCGCTCAACTGCTGACGTTCGGCGTTCTGCGCTTGGCGGAACTGCCAGATAGACGTGGCCACCAACCCGGCCACACCAATGACGAAGCTGGAAAGAAACCCCGAGTAGTTCTGAATGAACCGCCCCAGGCGCGAAGGGTTGTCGTGTGCAGCAGGTGTCTCGGCCATGGCCCGAGCATACTCCGGGTTGGGCCTTCGCGGATCCGCGTCCGCCCCATCAGCCAGATCACGACCTTCCCGCCGCCATTTGTGCTACGGTTTCGCGGCCTGCTCAGACCATTTCGCTGCGCCAAGGAGAAGACCATGCCGGAAGCTGACGTCACCACCAAGAAGGACAAAGAGTTCTACCCAGACGTCCCGCAGGAGAGCCGGAGCTTCTTCCTCAAGGGATCGAACGCTCACGACTGGGGCATGAACAATCGCCTGGCCCACATCTTCAGCCCGCAGTCGGGCAAGACCGTGATGCTGGCCTTTGACCACGGCTACTTTCAGGGCCCCACCACCGGCCTTGAACGCGTAGACATCACCATCTTGCCGTTGGCCCCGTACGCCGACGCCCTGATGCTGACCCGGGGAATCTTGCGCAGCGTGATCCCCCCTGCCCTGACCAATGCCGTGGTCATGCGCGCCAGCGGCGGTCCCAGCATTCTCAAAGAACTGTCCAACGAGCAGATCGCCTGCAGCATGGAAGACGCCGTCCGCATGAATGTCTCGGCGGTCGCAGTGCAGGTCTTCATCGGCGGCGAATTCGAAACCCAGTCGGTCGCCAACATGACCCGCCTGGTGGACCAGGGCAATCGCCACGGGATCCCGGTGCTGGCGGTAACCGCGGTGGGCAAGGACATGGCCCGCGACGCCAAGTACATGCGTCTGGCCAGCCGAATCTGCGCCGAGCTGGGCGCGGCGTTTGTGAAAACCTACTACGTGCCCGAGGGCTTCGAAACCGTGACTGCTTCATGTCCAGTGCCCATCGTGATTGCGGGCGGCAAGAAGCTGCCGGAGTTGGAGGCACTGCGCATGGCCCACGATGCCATCGCGCAAGGTGCAGCCGGCGTCGACATGGGACGCAACATCTTCCAGGCGGAGGCGCCCGTGGCCATGATTCAAGCCGTGCGCAAGGTGGTGCACGAAAACCTGAGCCCGCAGCACGCCTTCGATTTCTACCAGAGCGCCAAGCACCAGAAGCGCTAGCGTACAGCCGCGCATGCAGAATCGTTGGTCAGAGTCAGACGCCGCAGCCGCCGTTCAGGCCGCATCCTGTGAGAACAATCTCGCCCTTCTCACCTACGCCACGCGCCTGCTTGGGTGCGAGCCTGATCTGGCGCTGCACGGCGGTGGCAATACCTCTTGCAAGCGCATATTGCCGAATCTGCTCGGCGAAAAGCAATCCGCGCTCTTCATCAAATCATCTGGGATCAATCTTGCCACCATCCAGCCCAGCGATTTCGTCGCCCTGGATCTCGCCTACTTGACCCGGCTGCTCGACCTGAGGGTTTTGTCGGACGAAGCAATGGCTGGCGAATTCGCCTGCCATTGCCTGCGCGCCTCTTCTCGGCGCGCCTCGGTGGAGACCCTGGTTCACGTTGTGCTTCCCCACGAGTTCGTGATGCACACCCATCCCAGCGCCATCCTCGCGCTGACCAATCGGAGCGACGGCATCCAAGCCGTTGCAGCGGCACTCGGGCAAGAAATCGCCATGGTTCCCTATGCCATGGCCGGGCTGGATCTGGGCCGTGCCGTGCGCGACACCATGGCCCGCCTTCCGCAGGCTCATGCCCTCGTGCTCATGCACCACGGGCTTGTGACCTGGGGTGCGACGGCCCGCGCGGCGTACGACGCGACCATCGAACTGGTCAGCCGCGCGGAAGCCTACTTGGAACGGCACCGCAGTCGCAGCCTGGGAACGCCGCCCCTGTCCGTCGCGGATCGCGAGCAGAAATACCTCAAGCTGGCCCCAGTCATTCGTGGAGTCATTGGCCCGGCAACGCCGGACGCGCTCAGCGAGCGGGTCATCCTTGATCCTCTGCTCGATCCTGAAGTCGCGCAATGGATCGAAGCGTCCGAGGGCAAGAGGCTGGCTCTGTCAGCACCGCTCACAACCGATTATCTGATCCGCACCCGCAGAATCCCGCTCTGGCTGGACCATGCCGCGCTGGACGATGCCAAGAAGTTCAGAGAGGAGCTGGCACAATCGGTCGCCGCCTACCAGGCCGAATATCTGGGGTACGTGCAAAGACACGCACGCGGCGTCCAGGTTGGCAGCCAGCCGCGCGATTTTCTGCCTCGGGTGCTCATGCTTCCGGGACTGGGCGTGGTGTGCGTCGGGACGAACGCAGCCGATGCGGCCATGGTTCGCGACATCACCCGGCAGGGGCTGCGGGTGAAAGCGACCATCTACCAAGGCGGCGCCGACTATCTGTCGCTCGACGACGAGCACCTGTTCGACATGGAATTCCGCGCATACCAGCAGGCCAAGCTGGGCGCGCACGGTCTTGGCGACGCAGCCCACAGCCTAGCCAGCAGCGTCGCGCTGGTCACCGGGGCTGCCGGGGCCATTGGCTCGGGCATCTGCGAAGCTTTGCTCGCCACGGGTTGCCATGTCGCCGCGACTGATCTTCCTGGCCCCGCTCTCGACGGGCTGGTCGCCGAACTTGGACAGCGCTACCCATCCCGAGTTGCGGCCGTGGCCATGGACGTGACTGACCCAGCCTCGGTGACTGCCGGCTTCGCCCAAGTCATCCGCACCTGGGGCGGCGTCGACTGCGTGATCGTCAACGCCGGGATCGCCCACGTAGCTCCCCTCGCGGAACTAACCCTCGATGCCTTTCGCAAGCTTGAAAGCGTCAACATAGAGGGCACGCTCCTGATGCTAGCCGAGGCGGGCCGCCACTTTGCCCTGCAAGGCACAGGTGGCGACATCGTGTTGATTTCGACGAAGAATGTCTTTGCTCCGGGCGCGGGCTTCGGTGCCTACAGCGCCACCAAGGCCGCCGCCCATCAGCTGGCGCGGATTGCCAGCCTGGAGTTGGCTCCTCTCGGAGTGCGGGTCAACATGGTCGCCCCTGATGCGGTCTTCTCCCACGGACAGAAACGCTCCGGTTTGTGGGCAGCGGTGGGGCCGAACCGCATGAAGGCGCGCGGCCTCGACGAGCGCGGGCTGGAGGAATACTACCGCTCGCGCAATCTGCTCAAAGCCGCCGTGACCGCCGAACACGTGGCCCGCGCCGTGCTTTTCTTCATCACCCACCAGACTCCAACCACCGGCACGACCATTCCCGTCGACGGCGGCCTGCCCGACGCAACGCCGCGTTGACATGGGAACCCTGGGAGGGTTCCCATGCCCTCCCGCGATGGTGCGCCGCCGGCAGAGCCGGCGCGCTCCCCACGCGACTCGTTCACGCGATCAAGCGCGCAATCAAGAACGCGGCGGTGGCAGCCAGGCCGCCGACAGCGAGGGTCTGCAGCCCGCCCCGCAGGCGAGGCATTGCGGTCACGCGGGCCTTGACGAAGCCGAAACCGAACAGTGCTGCGGCGGTGAAGGCCGTCGAAACCACCAGTCCCACCCTGACCGTCGCGGTCAGCATGTAGGGCAGCAGCGGAATCAGGCCGCCCACGACGTACGCGCTCGCGATGGTCAGCGCGCTCCGGCGCGCACGGCGCGGGTCAGGCTCGGCCAGGCCGAGCTCGAAGCGCATCATGAAATCCACCCAGCGGGTCCGATCGGCGCTGATGTGATCGAGGATGGGCTGCATGGCTCCGTCGGACATGCCGTAGCCACGAAAAACCTCCGCGACTTCCTCGCGCTCCTGCACCGGCTTGGTCTCGGTTTCTTCGAACTCGCGCGCGCGTTCGGTCTGGTAGTGCTCGCGGTCCGCGCGGGCAGCGAGATACCCGCCCAAGCCCATGGCAATGGCCCCAGCCGCCAGCTCGGCCAACCCTGCGGTGATCACGATGCGATTGGCAGCCGCCGCACCCGACAGACCCGCCGCCAGGGCAAAGGGCACAGTCAGCCCGTCGGACATGCCGATGACTACGTCGCGCACGGCCTCGCTGGCAGTGAAGTGCTTCTCGATGTGCGGCGGGCTGGGCATGATGCGCGCCAGGATAGCGCAGATGCAGCGGAACCTGTGAAACATGTTAACATAGGTGCATGACTCGGATGACGGTACGCGATGTGCGACTGCACTGGCCGCAGGCAGAGAAGGCCTTAGCCCAAGGTGAGGAAATCGTCGTCACCCGAGATGCGAAGCCGGTTGCTCGTCTCTTGCCCTTCATTCCCGCGACGTCCCGCGCTCGTCCGCACTTCGACCCTGAACTGCATCTGCGGCGACTCCGCCGCTTCTGGAGAAACCAGCCGGCCCAACCGTCGACGGACGAATGGTTGGCGCGAGACCGGCTCGGACGTGGCTGACTGATCCAGCAACCACGATGAGCCTGTACCTCGACACCAGTTGCCTGCTCAAGCTCCTCTTCGCTGAGCCGGAGAGCGCGAAAACCTCCCTCTTGGTCGCGGCCGAGCCGCGTGTGGTGGTGTCGTCGTTGGCACGCCTTGAAGCCCTGGTCCAGATCCAAGGCCGCGCCGCAGGACGGTTGCTTTCGGCGCGCGCGGCAGCCGCTCTCGCCCGGCTGCTCGACCAAACCCTTGTGTCAGCTCCCTTCGATCTCGTGACCACGCCGGCCGGAATTGATGGGGTGGCAACCGCCCAGCTCTTTCCCCTCAGTCGTTCAGTCCACTGCCGAACCCTCGACCGGCTCCACCTGGCTGCGATGCAGTCGCTGGGAGTGCGCCGCCTGCTCACCAACGATGAAACGCAGGCCCGCGCCGCTTCCGCGCTCGGCTTCGAGGTACTGCGTCCGCGGCAGTAGCTACGTCCGCACGCCCGCGGCAGCGCGCAGGGCTTTGATTTCGCCCTTGCTGAGGTCGCGCCAACCGCCCATCTTCAGGCCCTCGAAGGACATCTCGCCCAGACGCACGCGCGAGATCTTGAGCAGTTGGTGCCGGGTCGCTTCGCCCGCGGCCTTGAGCGCGCGCGGCCGGCTCTCGGGTACCACCATTTCGATCCACATGTTCTTGCCCGTCGTGGCCAAGGCCTCGACTTTGATGGGGCGCACCGGAGCACCGTTGAAACGCCAGCCTCGCTGCAGACGGGCCAGCTCGGATTCGCCCATCACGCCCTGAAACTTCAGGTGGTAGGTCATGGGCACCTGACCTCCTCCCCGCGACATCCGTTCGGCCAAAGCGCCGTCAGTGGTCAACAGAATCACACCCTCGGCCAAGAAATCGAGTGGTGCGACCACTTGCCAGCCCAACTCGCGGTCGGGCACATAGCGGGCCAGGGTGGGACGCGCGACATTCTCGTGCGGCGCGGGTTTGTCCGGGCTGGCCCTGGTCAAGGTCCCCAGGCAGCCGCGCGGCTTGAGCAAGAGTCGATACAGCGGATCCTCGACGTGCACGCGCCGGCCGTTCACTTCGATCCGGTCGCGGCGTTCCTGTACCTGCACGCCCAGGGTGGTGATCACTTTCCCGTTGACCGTGACCGCACCCGCAGCAATCAGCTCCTCGGCGCGGCGACGGGACGCCACCCCGGCGGCAGCCAGAAGTTTCTGTAGTCTCACGATGGCACCCCTTCTCCCTGCCTAAGCTTCACCTACGAGTCGCTGGTCGGCTCTCGCGGCGGCGTGGCCGGCGCGGGCTCCGGTTCAGCAGCCGCCTCGCTTGTCGGCTCGCTGACCGTTCCCAGAATTTTGGATGCGGCCTTGCTGGCACTCTCCAACTCGTCAAGCAGCGGGTCATTCTCCTCGGGCTCATCCGGAAGCTGCGAACGCGGCACAAAGTTCAGGTTGTAGGCCGACGGGGTCGACCCCGCTGCGGTGCTTGCGCCGGCCTCACCTGCGGTAGCCTGGGCGGCATCGGCCCCGGCCGCCGCAGGCGTCGCTGCGGACGCCGGACCATGCTCAGCCTCCACGCGCGCCTGCTGCTCGGAGGACAACTCGGCGTATTCGCGCAGGGTGGGCAGGTCACTCAGTTCGCCCAGACTGAAAACCCGCAGAAACTCGGGCGTGGTGCCGTAGAGCAGCGGCCGCCCGACTTCTTCTTTCTTGCCGATGATGCGGATCAGACCGCGGTCGAGCAAGGTTTTCAGCACCGGCCCGCAATCCACGCCGCGGATCTGGTCGATCTCTGGCCGGGTACATGGCTGGCGGTAGGCCACAATGGCCAGGGTTTCCATCATGGCGCGCGACAGGCGCATGGGTCTACCGGCCAGCAACTTGGACACCCAGCGCGCGTGCTCGGGATTGGTGCGCAGGTGCCAGCCGTTTGCCGCGCGCATGACTTCGATGCCCGATCCCTTGCGCCGCTCCAGCAATGCCTCGACCGCCGTCGTGACCTTCTTGCCGTCGCGCTCGCCCAACAGGCGCTTCAATTCTGCCAGCCCCAACACCTTGTCGGAAGCAAACAGCAGACTCTCGATGATCGATTCCATGTGCGAGGCGTCGAGCACCACCGGCACTTCTTCGGCAGTCTCGTCACCCGCCAATGTCACTTCGCCACCGGGCGCTTCTCCGCCCTCGGCGGGGTTCCCGCCCTCGGACGATTCGGCCCACACCGCCTGATCTGTGGCACCGTCCTCAGGCTCAGACCTGACTCTTTCAATCCCCTCAACCCGATCCTGAGCCCATACGTCGGCCTCCGCGTCCCCTGCGGTTTCGCCCGCCGGGACCGTGTCAACGACAATCTCCGCGGCCGTGTCGGACGGTTCGGTAACTGCTTGCACCTCGTCGGCCGCCGCGTGCGGGACAGCCTCCGCGACCGCAGTGCGTGCGAGCGGCACTTGGGCCCCAGCATTTTCCGCCGGCGGCACAGCCTCCGCAACAACCGCGGATGCGATCGACGCCTCGTGGTTCTTGCCGCGCTTGGATTGCTTAGGTTTGGCCATCTGGCTCTCCACTGCCTTTTTGGGACGCGCTCTCTACCACACCAGAGGTCGGCTGCAGAACTCGGGCCTGCTCCAAAGCGGCGCCCTCGACCCGGGTAACCAGGAACGCGCCGCTGGCCAGATCCTGCAGTACGCGGATAACTTTCAGGCGCGCCAGCTCGAGGATCGCAAGCAAAGAGACCACCACATTGTGGCGAAACTGAGCCTCGCCCAGGTCATGCCCGACGATGTCGTCGAACCTGACAGTGCCCTCTTTCTCTTCCAGGCGGTCAATCACATGGTTGATGCGATCGGTGATGGAGATGCGATCGATCACCACGTCGTGGGTATGCTGGGGCGCTGCCTTGGACAGGATCTCCGCCCACTGCTCGAGGAGCTTCCACACCGAGTGCTCGGCGAAGCCGGCCTCGGCGCCGCCTTCCAGCGGAACGCCGCGAGCAAAAACCGTGCGACCCTCGATGGGTCGGCTGCCCAGTCTCGCGGCCGCGTCCTTGTACTTCTGGTATTCCAGCAAACGCCGGATCAACTCCTCGCGCGGGTCGAGCGCCTCTTCCTCATCGCTGACTGTCTCCAGGGGCTCAGGCGACGGCACCAACTCGCGTGACTTGAGATAGACCAGGTGCGCGGCCATTACCAGGTATTCGGCCGCCACCTCCACCGCCATGCCCTCCATCATGTCGAGGTATTCGCAGTATTTCTCCGCGACGAAGGCGATGGGAATGTTGAGGATGTCCAGCTCGTGCGTCTGACAGAGGTGCAGGAGCAGATCGAGCGGCCCCTCGAATTCGGGCAGGGTCAGGCGATAGGTCGTGCTGGGGGCAATCTCGGCGCTGCGTCGCTCGAAGGCCGGCGGCCGGCTGGCCATGGGATGTTCGTCGCTCATAGATTGATTGCCCACACCAGTCCGGCGTGCCAGATGCCGATCACGATGGCCATTGGATACATGACAATGCTCAGCAGGGGCAAGCCCAACATGGGGCTTAGCACGAGCAGCAGCAGCATGAAGGAACCGTAGCGCTGCAAAAAGTCGATCACCCCTTGCAAAGAGCGCGGCAGCAGCCACGCCAAGACCGCGCCTCCGTCGAGCGGCGGAATCGGCAACAGGTTGAAGCACATCAGCACCAAGTTGAGCTGGACCAGGTAGTTGAAGATCGCAGCCTGGAACCGCACCGATGCTCCCGCGTGCGAGGCGATCACGACGACTATCGATGCGAGCAGAGCCATGAGCAGGTTCATGGCCGGGCCGGCGATCGACACTAGCATGCGGCCGGTGTTCATCTTGTAACGGCGCGTGTAGGCCATGGGATTGGTCTGCACCGGACGGCCCCAGGCCATGAGCGGCAGAGCGGCGGGACTGATGGCTGAGATGAAGGGAATCAGGAGGGTGCCCACCGGATCGATGTGATGCAGCGGCGACAGGGTCAGCCGACCCTGCAGGCGTGGGGTGGGGTCGCCCAGGCGGCTGGCCAGCCAGGCGTGGCCGAACTCATGCACCGACACGCAGAGAATGAACGCGATCAGATAGAGAATCGCTTGCTGAACTTGATCAACGCCGATGTTCAACTGAGATCCTTGCGCAATGCCTACCCCGGATATAGCCGACGCCATCGGCGTTGGTCAACGATCGAGATGGGAACCCTCAAAGGGTCGAGGCATTAAGCCCGCGGGTGGAAGCGGTCGTACACCGTGCGCAGGTGGGCCCGTGAAAGATGCGTGTAGATCTCGGTGGTTCCGATGTCGGCGTGGCCGAGCATGGCCTGCACGGCGCGCAAGTCAGCTCCCCGTTCCACCAGGTGGGTGGCGAAGGAATGGCGCAGCTTGTGCGGCGAAATCTGCTTGCGGATGCCGGCGGCACGCGCGTGCGCGCCCAGGATCTTCCAGAAAGCTTGCCGAGTCATGCGACGCCCTAGCCGGGTAAGAAACAGCGCATCGGTATTGGCGCCACGCCCGGGACGCAGAAAGTGCGGCCGCTCGCCTTCCACGTACGACCGTAGCGCCGCCACGGCGGCCTCGCCCAGCGGAACTAGGCGCTGCTTGCCCCCCTTGCCCACGGTCGTCAGATACCCGGCATCGAGGTTGAGATCGGGGAGGCGCAGCTTGACCAATTCGGACACGCGCAGCCCGGTGGCGTAGAGAGTTTCGAGCATGGCGCCGTCACGCGCACCCCGATCTGTGCGGCGGTCGGGTGCGGCCAGCAGCAGGTCCACCTCGGCAACGGTCAAAAAGGTGGGCAGCGGCCGACCGAAACGCGGCAGGTCCACATCTTCGGTGGGGTTTGCCTCGCACAAGCGTTCGGACTTGAGGAATCTGAAGAACTGGCGCAAAGCCACCAGCGCCCGCGCCTGGGAACGGGCGGACAGGGCGTCTTCGGTCAACGCGGACAGGTATTCGAGGATATGGATGGTGCGAACCGAGGTCAGCTGCGAGAGCTTCCTGGCCGCGGCGAAAACGGAGAAGGCGGCCAGGTCATGGCCATAGGCTGCCAGGGTGGCCACGCTCAGCTCGCGTTCGACCCGCAGGTGGTCGAGGAACTGTTGGATGGCGGCGTCGAGGGTGAGGCCCACGGGCAGGATCATCGGGCAGCGAGGCAGGAACCGCAATTTTCCACATCTGCTAGGCTCACCTGCATGAAGATATCCATTGGGCCGAGGCAGTTGGCCTATGAGTCGGCGGGCAGCGGCCCGGCCCTGGTGCTGGTGCACGCGTTTCCCTTTGACCACCGCATGTGGCGCAAGACCGCGGCGACGCTGGCCGGCCAGCGCCGGGTCATCACGCCCGATATGCGCGGCTTCGGGCTTTCCGACCTCGGCTCGGGCGACCATTCCATAGCGGATATGGCCGATGACGTGGCCGCCTTGCTTGACGCGCTCAAGGTGCCCACGGCCACGATCGGCGGCATGTCGATGGGCGGCTACGTGGCGTTGGCCTTTGCCCATCGCCATCGCGACCGATTGCAGTCACTCATTCTGGCCGATACCAAGGCCGCGTCCGACACACCCGAGGCTCGCCAGGGTCGGCAGACCGCCATCACCCTGGTGGAGACCCAAGGCGTGGCGGCCTTGCTCGAAAAGCAAATTCCACGCCTCTTGTCGGCCTCGGCCAGTGAAAGCCTGCGCGCCGAGGTGCGCGGGTTGGGAGCCCAGCCAGCCAATGCCGTCATCGCTGCCATCCGCGCCTTGCGCGACCGGCCTGACCGCACCGCCGAGTTGCCCGCGATCGCAGTACCCACTCTAGTCGTGGTGGGTACCGAAGACGCGCTCTCCCCACCCGGCGAGGCCGTGGCCATGGCCGCTGCTATACCCAAAGCGCGGGTGGTGGAGATCCCCGGTTCCGGTCACTTGTCCAACTTGGAGAACCCCGACGCCTTCGCCGACGCACTGGCCGGTTTTGCCTAGATGAAAACGCCGAAAATCCATGCGGATTTCAACCGCTTTTTCGGTGTCCGGATCGGTTTCCGCAGGCCGGCGTGCGTTGCCAAAAGCGCGCTGCGCTAGGACTCTCGCTGCTGGACTTCTCAGTATTGTAGGTCACACTTAAAGGAGATGTTGTTCCCGCCATTTGGCTGGAGCCAGTTCCTTACCGGTTCCCTGGATTCTGGGCCTAAACGCGCCGGTCGCATAAGGGTGCGGCGCTTCGCCGGCCCGGCTGCGTATGCTGGTGCCATGGAGCCTATTCGCATCGCGCACCTCACCGACCAGCATGTAGGCCGGGTGACACCGTTTGCAATTCAGCGCCAGGCAGTTGCACTGACCAACGCCGAGCGCCCGGACCTGGTGGTGATTACCGGAGATTTCGTCTGCCACAGCCAGCTCTATCTTGACCAGCTCATCGAGTTGGTGCGCGCCTTCGGCGCGCCCGTGATCGGCGTGCTGGGCAACCATGACCACTGGGCCGGTGCCGACGAGGTGGCGGCGGCGCTGCGGCGGGGTGGCGTCGAAGTTCTGCGCAACGACAGCACCATCATCACCATTCGCCGGCAGCGCCTGCAAATCGTCGGTCTCGACGATGCCTACACCGGTCACGCCCGCATCGAAAAGGCGGTGGCCGGTCTGCGTCGCGATCTGCCTGCGCTGGCGCTGTCCCACATCGCCGAGGAGGCCGACCATCTGTGGCCGTACGGCATCCCGCTGGTGCTGGCCGGACACACCCACGGCGGCCAGATAACTGTTGCGCGCCTCAATGAGATCGCCGTGGGCAAGATCGGCGGCCACAAGTACGTGCACGGCCTGTACGGCACGCGCCAGCCGCATCGGGGCGCGGTGGTGACCGGCGCGGTCTACGTTGGCGCGGGCATCGGCGCGTCGGTCATGCCATTTCGTATCGGCGAACGCGGCAAGCGCGAGATCACCATCTTCGAATTTGGTCGCCGACCTGGTGAGTTCGAGGAACCGGATCGCGAGCAGGCGCCTCTGCCCGGTCGCACGCCATCGCCCGAAAGGATGCGCCGCCGGGCCGAGAAGGTCATCCGCAGGCGCACGCGCCGTTCCCTGCGCACGACGGTTGAGCTGCGCCGGGTTTAGCCGCGTGGGGAGCCGGCGAGCTTTGCTCGCCGCGCACCATCGCGGGAGGGCATGGGAACCCTTTCAGGGTTCCCATATCAGAGCACCGAACGGTTTGGCCCGCCCTCCGCCTCGCGCGCACCGCGCACGGACTCGCTCACGCCCACGCGATCCGCGATCCACCGGCCAGCTCAGGTTTGCAGAATCGCAACCAGCTCAGCCGCGATCTGGCGGGCGCGTTCAACTTCGCCCTTGGCGAGCGATATGGCGCCCACCGCGGGGTGCCCGCCGCCGCCGTAGCGTTCGCACAGTTTGGCGATGTCATGGGTGCGCGGCGCCGGAGGCCAGGGATTGGAGCCGACGGAGACCTTCATGCGCTTGCCGGGCGACAAGACCGTGACGGCATAGCGCGCCTGGGGATAAAGGTAGTAGACGATGAACTTGTTCACCGAAGTGATGGGTTCGGCCGACAGATCGGTTACCACCACGCCCTGTTCAAGTCGGGCCAGCCGGCGGATCGCTTCGACGTTCGCCTTGTGCCGGTTGAGCAATCCGGCCAACGGCTCGGCCACGTAGGGGCTAGCGACGATCTCCTGGAGTGGCTTGGAGACCACGTCGGCAATGAATCGCTCGGACAATGCGCGGTCGCGGTTGGCTTCCACCCACGTCATCAAACGCAAGGCCGGCTCCTGCAATTCCACCGCCTGAGCCGCTGATTCGAAAAGCGCGCCGTCGATGATCTCGGCCCAAGCAAGCAGTTCCTGCAAGGAAGAAATGTCGAACCCGAATTTCTCGGCCAGGGTGCGGGCGAGAAAGCGCGTGCAGCTCTTCGCGCTCGGGTCGTAGAATTTTTGGCCACTGCGGTCGGCGCGGAAATGTGCCTCGTCCGCGGCGCTCTGAAAGGTGGAGGCGTGATGGTCGAACCACCAGTGCAGGCGCGCGTCGGAGGTATAGCGAAAGTCCACGCAGGCATTCACATCACCGTCGAGAAAATCCGGCGGGATGGCGGGCCCCGCCTCTTTGTGATCCATGGGTGTGAACCCTACCTCCACGGGTTCCCGCGCCACGCGCTCGCGAAAGAAACGCGCGAACACGCCGGCTGAGCTCGCGCCATCGAAACAACTGCCGTGATGAAGAATGCGCAGACGCATGCTCAGACCTTAGGGCGCGCTCCTCCTCTCCGCAAGGTGCATTGCCATGCGCACGCTTCCTCCTCGACGCCGGGGCGACTCTCCAGTAGAAATCACGTCATGCCTGAATTCCTCAAGGACATAAAGCGCACCCACGACTGCGGCGCCCTGCGTGCCGGCGACGTGGGAAAACGAGTTGTGCTCTACGGCTGGGTCGCCTCGCGCCGCGACCACGGTGGCTGCGTGTTCATCGACTTGCGCGATCGCGGCGGCTTCACCCAGGTGATTTTTGAGCCCGGGGTCAGCGCCGATGCCCACACCATGGCCGGCGAGCTGCGCTCCGAGTTCTGCATCGGCGTGGCGGGGGTGGTGCACGACCGGGGCGAGCGGCGCAACCCCAACCTGCCGACCGGCGAGGTGGAACTGCGCTGCGACCACCTCACCGTTTTTTCGCGTTCTGACACCCCCCCCTTCGAAATCGTCGACGACAGCACCGCCAACGAATTGGTGCGGCTCAAGTACCGTGCTCTCGATCTGCGCCGTCCGTCTCTGCAGCGCAATTTCCTCCTGCGCTCGCAGATCTACCAAACCGCGCGCCGGGTTCTCTCTGACCATCGCTTTTTGGAAATCGAGACGCCCTTCTTGGTCAAGTACACGCCCGGCGGCGCGCGCAACTTCCTGGTGCCGTCGCGTCTGACTCCGGGTACCTTCTATGCCCTGGCCGAGTCGCCCCAGCTCTTCAAGCAGCTCTTCATGGTGGCGGGATTCGATCGCTATTTCCAGATCGTGCGCTGCTTTCGCGACGAGGATCTGCGCCAGGACCGACAGCCTGAGTTCACCCAGATCGATCTTGAGATGAGCTTCGTGGTCGAGGAGGACGTGCAGGCGGTGGTGGAAAGTCTGATGGCCGCGCTGTGGAAGGATGTGCTGGGCCTCGAGATCGTGACGCCCTTCCCGCGTCTGTCGTTCGCCGAGGCGATGGCGCTCTACGGTTCGGACAAACCTGATTTGCGCTTTGGACTGCCCCTGTGCAACGTCACCGATGTGGTCCGCAAGCACAACGGCGGCAACGTGGAAATGTTGCAGAAAGCGATCGCGGCCACCGGTCCCGAGCCTGCAGTGGTCAAGGCCTGGCGTCTGCCGGCCGCCGAGGCGTCCAAAATGTCGAACGCGGAGGTCGACAAGCTGGAGGAATTCGTCAAGGGGCTGGGCGCCCGAGGCCTGGCCCGCGCGCGCATCGGCGCGGGCGGCACGTGGACCCGCGCGCCCATCAGCAAGACGATGAGCGAGGCCATGCGGCAAGACCTGAACGCGGCGGCGGGCCTGCAAGAGGGCGATCTCTTCTTCCTGCAGTTCGGGGCGCGCAAGCTGGTCAATACCGTGCTCGGCGGTCTGCGCCTGCATGTCGCAAACAAGCTCAACCTGATCCCCAAGGACCAGTGGAAGTTCGCCTGGGTCACCGAGTTCCCGCTCCTCGAACGCAGCGACGACGGCAAGTTGGTGGCATCGCATCACCCGTTTACTTCACCCATGGCCGAGGATCTGGACAAGCTGGAAAGTGCGCCGGCGGAGGTGCGCGCGCGCGCCTACGATCTCGTGCTCAACGGCAACGAGATCGCTGGCGGCAGCATCCGTATCCACCGCGCCGACGTTCAGTCGCGCGTGTTCAAGGCCATCGGCCTGACCGAAGATGACGCGCACGCCAAGTTCGGCTTCTTGCTGGACGCCTTCCGCCACGGACCACCGCCTCATGGTGGAATCGCGGCCGGGCTCGACCGGCTGGCCATGCTTCTGTGCGGCGCCGATTCATTGCGCGACGTGATTGCTTTCCCCAAGACGCAGAAGGGGACCGATCTTTGCACCGAGGCGCCGGCCCCGGTCACCAGCAAGCAGCTGGAAGAGTTGCACATCGCGCTCACCCACATCGAGTCTTAGTGCGATGACCGGGGTGGGCTGGCGCGAGGCTGCGCGAAGCCGTCTGCAGGATACGCAATTCGATCTGCTAGTCGTTGGCGGGGGAGCCACCGGGGCTGCCATTGCCCGCGATGCGGCCACGCGCGGCCTGCAGGTGGCCCTGTGTGAGCGTGGCGACTTTGCCAGTCAGACCTCCAGCCAGTCGTCGAAACTCATCCACGGCGGTCTGCGCTACCTGCAAAATGGCGACTTCCAACTGGTGTTCGAGTCTCTGGCCGAACGCCGCCGCCTGCTGCAAACCGCCCCACATCTCTGTCGCCCACGGGAGTTCCTCTATCCCTGCTACGCCGGCAGCTTCCCCTCGCCGAAGCTGCTCGCCCTGGGAGTGGGTCTGTACGACACCCTTGCCCTCTGGCGACCGCCGGTGCGCAGCCGCCGACTTGCCAGTCGCGAGGTCTACCGGTTGGCGCCGTGGCTGCGCAGCGCGGGCTTACTGGGTGCGCAGCAATACGTCGATTGCCAGACCGACGATGCGCGCCTGGTTCTGGAAAACCTGCTCGACGCAGTGACCGCCGGGGCGACGGTGGTCTCCCAGGTTGAAATTCAGCCCGAGCAGCGGCGCTCCGAAAGCTTGCGCGTGGTGGAGGCAGTGGACCGAGACCGCGGCGACCGATTCGAAATTCGGACCCGTCTGCTGGTGAACGCCACCGGACCATTCTGCGACGGTTTCTCCGGCGGGCCGCCCAATCTGCGCCCCACCCTGGGCGTACACCTGGTGGTGGATGGCGATCGTTTGCCCACCCTTGGCCGGGCGGTAGTGGTGCATTCCCCGCGCGACGGCCGCCTGCTGTTCGTCTTGCCGAACGGCCGCCGCACCATTATCGGAACCACGGAAACTGATTGGCCCGGCCCGAATGGTCCGGCGCGCCCGCCGCGGCCCGAAGACGAGATTCGCGCCTGCCGCCGCGACGTCGACTACCTGCTGGAAGCCATCAACCACGCATTCCCACCCGCCCATCTGCAACCCAGCGACGTGATCGCGACCTTCGCCGGCCTGCGGCCTCTCATCGACCGCGGGCTGGCGACCCATGCCGCCACTTCACGCGAGCACGCAATCTGGTCGGACGCGCGCGGCTGGCTGCATGTGGCTGGTGGCAAGCTGACCACCATGCGCTCCATGGGCGAAGAAGTGGTCGACCGCGCCATCGAGATGTTGCGCGACCGCGGGCTGGGACGCGCCTTGCGACCCTGCCAAACCCGCGCGCGGCTCCTTCCTGGCGCTAGCAAGGAAATTCACGTGGGCGAGCAGAGCTCGCCGGCTCGCCACGCGAAAGATCTTGGCTCCTTCGATCTGGCACCCGACGTCGCTGCCCACCTCACTGAAACCTACGGGACGCGCGTCGACCAAGTTGTCGCTCTCATCGCCGCCGACACCTCGCTCGGGCGAAAACTTGATCCAGAGTTGCCCTACCTGGCCGCCGAGCTTGTCTTCGCCATTCGGGCCGACCTGGCCTGCGAAGTGGAGGACGTGCTCCGGCGGCGTGTCCCCCTCGCGCTCTTCAGCAAGGCACAGGGCCTCGATGTGGCGGAAGAGACCGCCAACCTTCTGGCACACGAACGGGGTTGGTCAGGCGAGCGCCGCGCCCAAAGCCTGCGGCAATATCGCGCCGCCGTTTCCACCTCCCGCATGTGGCAAGCGGACTGATCCCGCAGCACGCGCACCCATCCTGTTGTAGATTGGCTGGCGTGTCACAGCTCGTCATCGTCATCCCGGCGTACAACGAGGCGCGCGTCATCGGAGACACGCTGGCCCGCCTGCCGCGTGCCATCGCGGGCGTGTCGATCCAAGTGGTCGTGGTTGACGACGGATCCAGCGACGGGACCTCCGATGTCGTGCGCGCCTCGGGCGACGACCGAATCATTCTGTTGCGACACGCGATCAACCGTGGCCTCGGCGGAGCCCTGGGCACCGGTCTTGCCTACGCTCGGAAGATCGGAGCGGACTTCGCGATAACCTACGACGCCGACGGGCAGCACGCACCCGAGGACATCGCGGTCGTGCTTGGGCCGCTGCAAAGCGGACAAGCCGATGCGGTAATCGGCAGCCGACTACTGTCGCCTAAAGGCATGCCCGGCTATCGGATCGTCGGGAATTGGGGTCTCAACCTCTTCACCTACCTGCTCTTCGGGCTCTGGACGACCGACTCGCAAAGCGGGCTGCGTGGGTTCAACCGCAAGGCCATCGATTCCATCAGGCTACGCATGGACCGGATGGAAGTCTCTTCCGAGTTCATCAAGGAGATCCGCCGGACCCGTCTGCGTTTTCTCGAAGTGCCGATTCGGGCCATCTACAGCGAGTACTCGCTCGCCAAGGGGCAGAGGAACCGGAACGGAATCAACATCGTGCTCCGGCTTCTGCTCTACCGTTTGTTGGAGGATTGACGTGGGCATCAGGATCTTCGCCATCGTCCTTGCCGTCGTGTCGCTCGCCTGGGTCGCACAGCGTTTTCGTCGCACGCGGCGCTTCACCATCGAGCTGATGGCCTGGCTCGTGGTCTTCTCGGGAATTGGACTGGTCGTGTTCGTGCCCCGAGCGACCGATCGCTTTGCCTTCTGGCTGGGCGTCTCCAGCGGGTTCAATGCCCTCACCTTCATCGCCGTAACCACCCTGCTGTTGCTCGTGTTTCGAATTCTGTCGAGACTGCAGAAGGTCGAGCGCGACCTCACCCGGCTCATTCGCGCCTATGCCATCGACACAGCCGCACAAGTGCCAGCGCGGCTGTCCGAAAACCCGAAGCCGTCAGCCGGCCCAGAGCTATCCGGCGAGAAGTGATCGCCGGCTGCAATACTCTGTGGTCCTCCGCCAGGCCGGTCAGCGCAGTGTTGCGCCTACATTCCGCTACAATATCGTACTAGTTTCGCCCATCGGTCAGACGAAGTGAGTCAATGACCCGTGGACTGCGAATCGACGTGCGCACCGGATCGCCCGATTCCCGCGCCGTTTGCCATCCCACCAGCGCTCTTGGTGCGAAGCCAGCTACGCGCTAAAGCTGCGCCGCCGCGACGAGACAATAGGAGAATCAACATGTTGGCGTGTCATACCTCATGGCACGTCCCGTGCTTGGAGTGGCGGCAACCTTCTTGGGAGGAGGGTCCATGTCACAAGCTCTGGCAACCGTAAACACCGCAGCGCCAGTAATTAGCAGGGAACGTGCCCTGAAGATCCTGTCCAAGTCCCTCTACCGGGATTTGCGCCAGAATGGCTACGAGCCAAAGCAAATCGTTGCCGTGGCATCTGAGCTGATCAGCTTGGTCACGTCCGACATCAAGGAGGATGCGCAGCTCGTCTAGCGCGCTTCTCGTTGCACGTAGATCGTAGTTTGGGGGCCCCGGGGCCCCCTTTTTTTGGGCCGAAGCGCACGTGATCGGGGGATTCGGTGGTGGTGGCAGTATTTGTGGCCGTAGCCGACGGTGCTCACTCCGGCCACGTCTACGGCCAAGACCTTCTGCGGCCAGCGCGCCCAGGGAATCGCGTGGGGAGCCCGCCGGCCTTCGGGACGGACAACCCACCCTGCCCACCCCGCGCGCTTTCGCGCGCGCCCTCGCCGGCGGCGTACCATCGCCAGGGTTTGGGAACCCTCCCAGGTTTCCCATCATAGTCGTCACTGGAAACCTGAGCCTATTCCGTGTAAAAGCGGTCCCTCCCATGGCGGCCAAGACCATCGCCGATCTGGACATTCAAGGCCGGCGGGTCTTCATCCGCGTGGACTTCGATGTTCCGCTGACTCCGGCCGGAGGCGTGTCTGATGCCACGCGCATTCGTGAAAGCCTGCCCACCATCCAGCACGCCGTCGACCGCGGTGGGCGGGTGGTCTTGGCCTCGCACCTTGGTCGGCCCAAGGGAAGACCCAGCCCAGCTCTTTCTCTCATGCCGGTGGCCGCCTGCCTGGTTGAACTTCTCGACCGCGATGTGGTGCTTACCGATGAGCCGGTGGGCGACGGCGCCAAGAAGGTCGTAGCCGATCTTCGCGATGGCAGCGTCGCCATGCTGGAAAACCTGCGCTTCGCGGCGGGCGAAGAGGCCAACGACGAGACCTTCGCCCGCGCCCTCGCCAGCTACGCCGACGTCTACATCAACGATGCCTTGACCACCGCGCAGCTTGCGCACGCCTCGACCGCCGGAATGACCAGGTTTGTTTCGGCCAAGGGCATGGGGCTGAGAATGGAACGCGAGGTGAAGTTTCTGGGCCAGCTCGCTGGAGAGGTCGAGCGGCCGTTCGTGACCATTCTCGGCGGCGCCAACCTGTCCGACAAGATGGGCCTGCTGGAAAGCCTGCTAGGCCGCGCCGACGCCATCTTCGTCGGTGGCGCGTTGGCCAACACCTTTCTCAAGGCTCGCGGCGGCAGCATCGGCACCTCCCGGGTTGAAGTCGAGAGGTTGGCCTGGGCGCGTGCCTTTCTGGCCAAGGCCGAGGACGCCCAGGTCGAGGTTATGCTACCACGCGACCTGCTGGCGGCATCCGGTCCGGATGCGCCCGCTGGCCGGGTGGTTCCCGCGATGAAAGTGCCCGACGATCTAGCGGCGCTGGACATCGGGCCGGACACCGCGCGGCAGTTCGCGGAAGGCCTGACCCACGCCCGCACGGTTTTCTGGGACGGCCCCATGGGCGATTTCGATTCGGCACCATTCGCTGCCGGGACAATCGCCGTAGCCAAGGCCGTAGCTGCGGTGAAGTTCGGCCTGACCGTGGCCAACGGTCCCGACTCGGTGGCTGCACTTGGCCGCGCCGGCGTGTCCGATCGCGTCACGCATATCTCGACGGGCGGCTGCGCAACTCTCGAGCTCATCGAGGGCAAGAAGCTTCCCGGACTTGCCGCATTGGAGTCCTAAGGTAGAAAGGAGCCTCTCATGTCAAAAACTCGTGTGCCCCGACCCCTGTTTTGCGGAAACTGGAAACTGTGGGGAAGTCTGTCCGAATCGGTGGCTCTGGCCAGAGGCGTGCGCGACGCCACCGCCGACATCACTACCGCCGACGTGGCCGTGGGGCCCGGCTTCGTGGCCTTGGCCGCGGTAACCGAGAAGCTCAAGTCGAGCGCGCTCGGCGTGGCGGCCCAGGACGGCTACTGGGAGGTCAAGGGGGCCTTCACCGGCGAGGTGGCCATGGCACAAATAGCGGACGCGGGCGCACGCTACGTGATCATAGGCCACTCGGAACGGCGTCAGTTCTTTTCCGAGACCGACCCGAGCGTGGCCCGCAAGACCAAGGCGGCCCTCGGTGTGGGTCTGACCCCCATCATTTGTATTGGCGAAACCCTGGCCGAGCGCGACGCGGGCCAGGCTCTGGCGCGTGTGTCGAGCCAGCTTGACGGCGCTACCCGCGAGCTTTCCGACGCCGAGCTGGTCAAGGTCGTGATCGCATACGAGCCCGTGTGGGCCATCGGAACCGGCCGCAACGCCACACCCGATCAGGCGCAAGAAGTGCACGCGGCCATCCGCGCGCAGCTTGCCAAGCGCCTGCAGGGCAAGGCGCAGGAGATCCGGATTCTCTACGGTGGCAGCGTCAAGCCGGACAACGTGGCCAGCTTGATGGGCAAGATGGACATCGACGGCGCGCTGGTTGGCGGTGCGTCGCTGACTGTGGAATCATTCGCCAAGCTGGTAAAGGAAGGGACTTCCGCGTGTACAATTTCTTGACTGGTCTGCACGTCGTAGTGTGCATCTTCTTGATGCTGGTGGTCCTTCTGCAAGCTGGACGTGGTGGGGGCATGGGTATCGCCTTTGGCGGCAGTGGTGGCAGCCAGTCCGTGTTTGGCTCGTCCGGGGGTGCGAACTTCTTGACCAAGATGACCGCGATCTGCGCCTTCATCTTTTTCGCCAATTCGTTGACCCTGGCCTACATGTCGAGCCAATCCGATTCGCGGCGCTTGCAGAAGATCGCCGAAAAGAAGGCGACCGAGAAGAAGGCGGAAGACGCGACCAAGGCCAAGTTGGCCGGTGCGTTGGAGAAGGCGCGAGCAGATGCCGAGAAGTCCAAGTCGGTGATGCCCGATGGCGGTGCAAGTGGCGCACCTGCCGCCGCTACCGAGACGGAGGGGAAGCCGACTGCCCAGAAGCCGCTCGCGCCCACCAAGGTTGCGGTCGAGAAGCCGGTTGTACCCGCCAAGGTTGCGGTCGAGAAGGGGGCGCCGGAGAAGCCGGCGATCAAGCTCAAGGCTCCGGCCAGCGAGACGGCCGCGCCCGCCGACAAGCCAGCCCCGGTCAAGAAGGTGCGCGCGCCGAAGCCCGTCGCCCCGGCCGAAGAGGCTGCGCCGGTCGAAAAGCCAACTCCTGCCGAGGAGGCCGCACCCGCCCCGAAGCCAGTCCGGGCCAAGAAGGCGGCCGCCGCTGGGGAAGAGGCGCCGGTAGCGCCAGCCCCGACGCAGCCGTAGACTAGGCAAATGCCATCGATCCCCTTCGTCAAGGCCGAAGGGTTGGGGAATGATTTCCTCGTCGTCGACCTGCGCCCGGGAAGGCCGGCGGCAGGGATTCTATCCGCGGCTGACCCGGCGGTTGTGCGCGCGTTGTGCGACCGCCACTTCGGCGTAGGCGGCGACGGCGTGCTCGCCATCCTGCCGCCGGTGCAGGGCGATGCCCGCATGCGGATCATCAACGCCGACGGAAGCGAAGCTGAGATGTGTGGAAACGGCATCCGCTGCGTCGCCAAGCTCCTCTACGAGAGGGATCCCTCGCTGCACCGCCCCGCCTTGCGCATCGACACCGGGGCTGGGCTGCTGGAATGCCGGATCGACGCGCGCAACGGTCGGGCTGAAACGGTGACTGTCGAAATGGGGCGGCCCCAGTTAGATCCGCCCCAAATCCCGGTCGCGGCGCCGAGCGGACAGCATCTGGTGAGGAGCCCGCTGCGCGCGGGTGATCGTCAGTTCACGTTCACCGCCGTGTCCATGGGCAACCCACATGCGGTGATCTTCGTCGACGATCCTGCGGCCGATCTGCGCGCCCTGGCCGAAGCCTACGGACGCGACATCGAGAATAATTCCTTGTTTCCCCGCCGGACCAACGTCGAATTCGCGCGCGTGCGGCAAGGGTCAGCGGGAACGGAGTCGCGTGGGGAGCCCGCCGGC